>CAYLTG010000392.1:0-1518 GCA_964386225.1 uncultured Bacteroidales bacterium | reverse complement strand
CTGCCGGCGGCATCGTGGAAGCCGGGAATGGTCTCCACCAGGTGCGCTGCAGGAAAATCATGCAGCATCCTTACGAACCAGCCGTATGCCCGCCCCCCCTCCCTGGCGATCGCGACGCCTGGTACCCGGTCGTAACTGTGGCTCCCCTCCACAAAATCGAGCACCCGCCAGTAGTTGCCTGCATCGTCCTTGAAAAAATATGCACCGTTCTGGGTGGGCTGGCTGTGTAACACCTGCATAAGCCCCTCCTCCCCGGCCGTTTTCTTCCTCAGGTGTCTTGTAACCGCGATCAGGTTGGCAGTAAGGCCTCCCACATTCCTGAACACCTCATGGTTGATCCTCTGCAGCAGGTAGTGGGCGGTTGTGGTCTCCACCCTGAAGGTGTCGTTGATGTGGCCGGATCCGAATGGATGGATCCGGACGATCTGTCCGTCCAGCTCAAACTGCCCCGCTATGTCTTTCAGTTCTTCCAAATCCTTCCGGTAATGGAACTTTTTATAATCTCTCCGGGTAGACTTTCTCCCCGATCAGGCCGCGTATGCTTTCAACGGCAAGGTCCCTGTCCTCCTTGTAGGTGATCCCGAACCATGCGTCAGCCGATTCAAGCACTTTCAGGGATATCTGCCCCTTGCGGATCAGCTCGTTCACCACGAAGGGGATGTAGAATTCCCCCTTCGGATTGCCTGCATTCTCCGTGATGAAGGTTGTAAAGTACGCATGAAGGTGGTCAAAGAACGAAGGCATGAACCCCCAGATATTCATGGAAACCACCTCCTTTCCTGTCAGTTCCATCACCTCCTCTTCTCCGACCTTCGTGATGATCCTTCCGCCTTTCCTTTCGATGTGGGTGCGCTCGACCACCGTTTCCAGGTAGCCATTGTCATCGGTCTGGCACACGCCTCGCGACACCGACCCATGGTCGGAGAGGGTCCTGTCGAGGCGGTAACCTACCATGCAATAATCGGAAGGGCCTGCCTTCCGGAGGTAATCTTTCAGCATCTGATAGGAATGCGGCCCATAGAAATCATCGGCATTGATAACGACAAACGGCTCCCTTATGACATCCCGGGCCACCAGGACCGCATGACCTGTCCCCCAGGGCTTTTTCCGCTCCGGGCTGATGGCCGAGGGGTCGGGCACAAAACTTTCCAGTTCCTGGTATACATATTCGGTCGCAATGCGTCCGGCAAGCCGCGGCTCGAACTTCTCCCTGAAGGCATCGGCGAAGCTCTCCCTGATCACGAACACCACCTTGCCGTACCCGGCCCGGATGGCATCATAGATGGAATAATCGATGATCGCCTCGCCGCCCGGCCCCACCGGGTCGACCTGCTTCAGCCCGCCATAGCGGCTTCCCATCCCGGCGGCAAGTATCAATAAGGAAGGTTTCATAATCATTATTCTTTTGGATGTTTAAAAAATCACTGCCATGCAGATGCCTGCCTTCATGCTTTGGCAGCCCCTTTGGGGACCTTCCTGCCCACCTTGTGTCCCCTGGCAGCATAGTATAGGATGAAG
>CAYLTG010000391.1:0-1543 GCA_964386225.1 uncultured Bacteroidales bacterium | reverse complement strand
ACGGTCCGCACGAATTTGACCAGCTCCCGGCCCACCAGATCGAAGGCTACAACACCAACTGTGCCACCTGCCACGGCACCTGCGGCAACTGCCACATCGTACGTCCTCCCTCGGGCGGCGGCGGCCTGGCAGCCGGTCATAAATTCACCAAGACCCCCGACATGGTCAACATTTGCGTGACCTGTCACGTGAGCCGGGGCGGACATGCCTACCTGGGTGTGGCCCCCGGGACCCAGCCCGACGCCCACCTTACGAACAATGGTTTCAATTGCATGGACTGCCACACCGCCGGCGAACTGCACGGCGACGGACAGCCGGTGGACCAGCGGTACGCCTATTCCAAACTGCCCTCCTGCGACAACTGCCATACAGGGCAAAAATCGGCCAACATGTACCATTCGATCCATTACGACGACTTCAACTGTAACGTATGCCACTCGCAGGACTATAACAACTGCGGCAGCTGCCACGTCCATGGCGACGGGGCCAGGATCCCCGCGTACCTCGACTTCAAGATCGCCGGCAACCCCCTTCCCGACATCAAGCCGGGGCTGGATTTCGTCGTGGTCAGAAGAAACCCCGCCGCACCCGACAACTGGGAAAAATACGGCGTGCCCGAGTATGCCAATTTCAATGCATTCCCCACCTACAACTACGCTTCGCCGCACAACCTGCTGAGGTGGACCACCAGGACACAGGTGGAGGACGGAATGGACTGCTCATCGAGCTGCCATATCCGGAACGAGGGAGGCATCCTGGTCAATAAGGAACTTTACCTGTTCCAGACAGACCTGCTTGAATGGGAAGAACAGGCCAATGCCGGCATCGTGGTCGACGGCAAGCTGCCCGCCTCCTGGTTCGAAGAGAAATAATACTGGTATCCAGACCGATCA
The DNA here is from genome assembly GCA_964386225.1 of uncultured Bacteroidales bacterium. Taxonomy (GTDB): domain Bacteria; phylum Bacteroidota; class Bacteroidia; order Bacteroidales; family JAADJA01; genus JAADJA01. Next base: position 650 of record CAYLTG010000391.1, on the reverse strand, counting down.
ACTGCAATAAATAATAATGTCAAACTTAAAACAAGCAACAATGAAGTACACTAAATTATTCTGGTATCTGATGGTCTTCAGCCTGTTATTCGTAACAGCCTGTAACAAAGACGATGATGACAACAACGATCCCACTCCGATCAACGAATCCGAAGTGCTGGCCACCTACCTGGAGTCCACTGATTCACCCCTCGGAAAGGATTTCGTCAATACCGACATGCCCACCATCATGCCGGCCAGCGAAGTGAAGACGCTGAATACCACCGGACAGGTCTATATCATCGATATCCGTTCAGCCGATGACTTCAACCTCGGACACATCGAGAATGCGCACAACGTACCCGTTGGTGACATCCTCAACCACATCAAGGGCGTCGACCTCTCCGGCTATACCAAGGTGGCCATCGTATGCTACACCGGCCAGACCGCCGGCTGGGCAGCCAGCATCCTCCGCCTGATGGGATACGACAAGGTGTTCTCCATGAAATGGGGCATGTGCTCCTGGCACGAGGATTTCGCCGGCAAATGGAATTCCAACATCGGCAACGCCTATGCCTCCCAGTTCACCGGTGACGTTACCGACAAGGGAGCAGCGGGAGACATGCCTTCGCTCTCCACCGGCAAGACCACCGGCCAGGAGATCCTGGAGG
>CAYLTG010000390.1:0-1590 GCA_964386225.1 uncultured Bacteroidales bacterium | reverse complement strand
TCGGTGGAGATGCCGGCCATATCGGCCAGTTCCCGCTTGCTGATGGTGAGGGTGAAGTTGTCCGATTCATAGACCTCTTCCGACAGGTAGAGCAGCGCTTCCGCGATCCGGCCATGGCGGTGCTTCTGGTTGATGTTGATCAGCTTTTGCAGGGTCTTGGAGTAATAGCTGTGGATGTCGCGCATGAGCATCTCCTGGAACACATGGTTCTGTTTGAAGATCATTTTGATGACGCTCGTTTCCAGGAAGCAGACCGTCGAAGGTTCAAGCGCGCTGATGGAGTAGTAGTGCTTGCTGTTGGGGTTCAGTCCCGGGCTCGCGATGAACTCATTGGGTTTGACCAGGCGGATGATCAATTGTTTGCCGTTGTAACCCTCCAGGTATATCTTGGCCAGTCCTTGGTTGAACGAAACCACGTGGGTGTATGCGGAATTCTGCTTGAAGATCATCTCCCCGGGCTTATAGGCCACCTCGTGCCGGTTCTTGTTGACCAGGTCAAGCTCTTCGCGGGAGAGGAACTTGAATGCCTTCGCATTGAAGGGGCAAGTGGCGCACTCTTTCAGATCGATATCCTTGAACATATGTTTCTCGTCCATTCTCAAATTTAACAAGACACCGTCCCGCAGGGGGCAGTTGAACTGCGTGCGTTAACCCGTCGGGTCAGTGAACCATGATCTTTCGGGTGATGACCTCTTGTTTTGATTCCAGCCTGAGGATGTAAACGCCTTTCTCGGCCGGGGGCATGTTGACGGAGATCACCGGGCTGTTTTCAGCATGAGTGACCGACGCTGCAATGCGGCGTCCATCCGGTGCAAAGATACCAATCTTTTCGATAGCGTGCCTTTTTTCGGAAAGAATCCGGAATGAGCCGAGGTTCGGATTGGGTATGATGCTGATGTTCAAATCCTTGTCGTAAGAGGCCATGCCGACGATGGGCACGGAGATGACCTGGGTGTGCTGGTCGTCGCAATCCATGTAGGTGGCGGTAAGGGCAACCTCGTAGGTGCCGGCCGTGGCGTATGTGTGGGAGGGGTTGTTCTCGTTGCTCGTGCTGCCGTCCCCGAAATCCCAGAGGTAGGTGGTGGCGCCGGAGGATAGGTTGGTGAAGTCCACCGACAGCGCATTGGAGGAGTAGCTGAAATCGGCCGTCGGCTCCGGGTCGACCGTGACCAGGCCGGTCTTGGTCTCGGTCACGTTCCCGTTGATGGTGAGGGAGACCGATTTCAATCCCGGGGTGGTGTAGAAGACCGTGTGGGGCCCCTGCGTGGAGGCGGTGGCGGGGGCGGCGCCCTCCCCGAAGTCCCATTCCCAGGTGGTGGCGTTCACCGATCCGTCGGTGAAGGTGACGGTGCCCCACTGGCAGATGGCCGTGATGTCGGCCGTGAATTCGGCCACATACGGAGTGAACTCCAGTTCGATGTCCTTGAAATAGGTCTCGTCGGCGGGTGTCATGACAACGCCATCTGGTCCTTTGGTGAACGAGAGCATGTAAAGCGGTCCCTGTGCATGCTTGTCGGTGAACTCGGTATACACGACATATTCGCCGTCGGGCACGATGTTGCCCTCCAGGTCGGTGCAGTCCCAGGTGAC
>CAYLTG010000389.1:0-1610 GCA_964386225.1 uncultured Bacteroidales bacterium | reverse complement strand
TCGTCCTGCGAATGGGTCACCACACTGGGCGGCGACGGGTTCTGGCAGGCCATCGAGCCCACCAACCCCGACATCGTCTATTCGGAATACCAGTACGGGAACATCTACCGCTACGACAAGAAAAGCGGGGAGTCCATCAACATCAAGCCCCAGCCGAGAAAAGATGAGGATACCTACAAATGGAACTGGAATACCCCGTTCATCATCAGCCCTCATTCGCCCACCCGGCTCTATATGGCCGCCAACAAAGTGTTCCGGTCCGACGACCGGGGTCAGTCCTGGACCGTGATCAGCGATGACATCACCGCCCAGGTCGACCGCAACACCTGGCCGGTCATGGACCGCTACTGGGGCGTGGATGCCGTCGTAAAGGATGTCTCCACCTCCCTTTTCGGCATGGCCGTTTCGCTGGATGAATCGAGGCTGAAGGAGAACCTGGTCTACGTCGGTACCGATGACGGTGTCATCCAGGTGACCGAAGATGCCGGCGGGAGTTGGACGAAGGTGTCCTCCTTCCCGGGTGTGCCTGAATACACCTATGTCAGCGACCTCCTTGCCTCCAAGCACGACGAGAATGTGGTATTCGCCACCTTCGACAACCACAAGCGGGATGACTTCAAGCCCTATGTCCTGAAAAGTTCCGACAAAGGGAAATCGTGGGTGTCCATCGCCTCCAACCTTCCGGAGAATGGCACGGTGCATACCATCCAGCAGGACCATGTGAACCCCGACCTGCTTTTTGTCGGGACCGAGTTCGGCATCCATTATTCCATCGACGGCGGGCAGACCTGGACCCAGCTCAAATCGGGCATACCCGTCATCGCCGTAAAGGATATCGCCATCCAGGAGCGGGAGAACGACCTTGTGCTGGCCACTTTCGGAAGGGGGTTCTACATCATGGACGACTACACCCCCTTGCGGGCCTTCACCAAGGAGCTGGCCGACAGTACCGCCTATATTTTTGATATCAAGGATGCCCTGATGTATGTGCAGAATAGCAGGGGCGGATACGGAAGCGGTTCCAACGTGTACATCGCCGACAATCCGCCGTTTGGCGCCACCATCACCTACTACATCAAGGAATCGCCGAAAACGCTCAAGCAGGAGCGGATGAAGCGGGAGAAAGAGCTGGTGAAAGACAAGAAGCCCATCCCGATCCCCACCCTGGAGGAGCTGCGCGCCGAGGAGAACGAGGTCAAGCCCCACCTGATCTTCACCATCACCGACGAGCAGGGGAACGTCATCCGGAAGCTTTCCGAAGGCGTGGGCACCGGCATCAACCGGATCACCTGGGACCTTCGTTATCCCAATACCCGGCCTGTCAACCTGCGGGGCGGGAAGTTCAACCCCACTTCTATGGGCGGCAGCGGCATGCTGGTGCTCCCCGGGACCTACTATGTGTCCATATCCCAGTACCACCGCGGCGAGATCACCGAGCTGGCGGGTCCCAGTGCCTTTGTCGTGAAGTCTCTCGACAATGCGACCCTTCCTGCCGAGAACCGGGCCGAGCTGGTGGCCTTCCAGCAGAAGCTGTCCGAACTGTACCGGGTGATCAGCGGTTCCGAAGAATTCGCAGATGCACTCATGGAGCGGGCACGGCATGCGAAGCA
>CAYLTG010000388.1:0-1643 GCA_964386225.1 uncultured Bacteroidales bacterium | reverse complement strand
ACCAGGGGCGCAAGGTCAAGAGCAATGCAGACTATGCCATCGCGGGGAGGAACCTCCCGGGCTGGGCGGCAGCCCTGTCGGAAAGGGCCACGGGCGAGTCGTCGTGGGCGCTGCTCGGGCTTCCCGGCGCGGCCTATGCCACCGGGCTCACGGAAATATGGACGGCCCTGGGCTGTGTGGCCGGCATCATCGTGGCCTGGGCCGCCATCGCCTGGAGGCTCCGTGATGAGGCAGAAAAATACGACGCCAACACCTTCACCGAATACATTGCCAAAAGGCACTCGGAAACGGGCCGGTGGATCCGCATCGTGGGAAGCTTCACCATTGTCTTCTTTTTCTTCTTTTACGTAGGCGCCCAGTTCCTCGGGGGCGGCAAGATCCTCCACACCATGTTCGACATCGACCCCAAACTGGGGATGGTGATCACGGCCGCCATCATCGTGCCCTACACCATTTACGGCGGTTTCCGCAGCGTGGTCTACACCGACGTGATCCAGGCCATCGTGATGATCACCACCCTGGTGCTGGGACCCATTGTCGGGGTCCTGTATATTGCCAACCATCCGGAGCTGTTTGCACAGTCGATCCCGGAAGCCCTCGACAAGGCAGGTCCGGGTTACAACTCGATGATACAGGCTGCCTCCGGGTTCAGTGCCGGCGTGGTGATCGTGGGCGGCTTCTCCTGGTTCTTCGGGTACCTGGGCGGCCAGCCGCAGCTCAGCATGCGGTTCATGGCCATCAAAGACCCCGCACAGGCGAAGAAAGCCCGCAACATCGGGATCATCTGGACGGTGATCGCCTATGTGGGCGCCCTGTCGCTGGGCTGGATCGGCATCGCCCTCTTCGGACCCGACGGCCTGGAGGACCGCGAGTTCGTCATGCCGGCCGTACTGCTGGAGATATTCCCGCCCGCCATTGCCGCCATACTCATCACCGGCGCCATCGCCGCCATGGTCAGCACCGCCGACTCGCTGCTGATCCTCTCCTCCACCGAGCTGTCGGAGAACCTGATCAAACCGGCCTCACGCAAGGCCATCGATCCCCGGAGAAGCCTCGGGCACTCCCGGCTGATCACCGCACTACTGGCCGTCATCGCACTCACACTGGCCTATGTCGCCGGCGAAGGGACCTTTATCTTCACCCTGGTCAGCTATGTGTGGGCCGGCATCGGCGGAACCTTCTCCATCATCATCCTGTTCACCCTGTTCTGGAAAAGATTCCATGGAAAAGCCGCCCTGCTGACCATCATTGCAGGGCTCACCTTCACCATCGTCTGGATCAGCACCGGCATGGACGAAGTGATCACCGCACGGGTGACCACCTTCCTCGCGGCAGGCCTCGTGGCGGTTGCCGCCACCTATGCCATCCCCAAAAAAGAAGCGGCCGCCTGACCCGGGACATGGTGTGTGAAACTTTTTTGACCATATCCTTTTCCAATTGAAAAAAAAACATGATCTTTGCACCCCTTTTTCGAAACTGAAAGGGCCATTACCGGATCATCCGGAGGATGGATAAGTTGAACAGATTAATACGTAGCAAAGAATGCCAACAAAAATTAGATTGCAGAGAAAGGGTAAAAAAGGGCAGCCTTTTTACCACATTGTCATTGCGGATGGTCGTGCACCACGTGACGGGAGATTTAT
>CAYLTG010000387.1:0-1661 GCA_964386225.1 uncultured Bacteroidales bacterium | reverse complement strand
GGCTGCGCCATCGTGGACGACTACATCTCGAATGAGCGGTATACGGGAACCCTGCCCTATGCCGGCATTTGGTACAACCGGCTGCATGACGGCCGGGGGTTCCGGCTCGGCATCACCCACCAGGAAGACAATGACCTGGAGAACTATGCCATCAGGGCCTCCTTCATGCGGACGGCCGTCAACTTCGACCAGATCTTCCTGATGAAGGATTTCACCTTGTTCAACAGCCCGGCAGCCTGGTATTTCGGGCCCTCCGTGGAGTATTTCGAATACGAGCTGATCAACCGGTTCTCGAGCAGCCACAAGGTGATGTCCGAGCTCATCATGGTGTCGATGGGCATCAACAGCAGCCTGGAAGTGGAGTTCACACGCCGCCTCACCGCGGGCATGTTCTTTCGCACCAACGTCCTGGGGGTGAACCACAAGACCCACGACGAGCTGAAGTATGCCGACAAGATGACCACCCTGCAGACCCTCATTGCCGCCAACAACCTGAACGCGGACCTCTACGCCAGGTACCGGGTCCTCAAACGGGTTTCCCTTGGCCTGAAAGGCAAGGCCCAGTATACGAGGAGCACCGGCTGGGACAGCTCGGTGACCTATACGAACTCGATCATCGCCTTTGCGATCATTCACTTTTGAACATGAACAGCCTCAGGCAAATAGCGGTCCTTTTGCTCACCCTGGCCCTCCTTGCGGCCTGTGAGAAAGTGATCATCCCGGAGAACGGGGAGGACGACAACCTGGCCGATTTCGAGATGGCCTGGGAGGTCACGCGCGACCATTACCCCTATTTCGGGCTGAAGGAGGTCGACTGGGAGGAGTTGTATTCCGTTTACCATCCGCGGGCGGTATCGGCCCGGGGCGACGAGATCTACACCGTGCTGCTGGAGATGTTCGCCCACCTGAGGGACGGCCACATGTACCTGGAGACCCCCGGCGGACGGCAGATGACCGCCTGGGTCCCCGACCGCAGGCGGAAGGACATCTACGCGTTCAAGGCCTCTCTGGTGGGAACCTATTTCGACACGGAGATCCTCGTCGACGGGGAGGGGGTGATGAACTACCAGGTGCTCCCCTGCAACATCGGCTACCTGAGCGTGTTCTCCTTCAGCTCGGAATTCAGGTTCAGCGACATCAATACGGTCTTTCATTACCTTCGCAGCACGGACGGCCTGATCGTCGACCTGCGGCACAATTACGGGGGCGACATCCACAATGTGGACCGGCTCATCAGGAATTTCATCATAGAACGCATTCCGCGTAATCCCTATTTCTTTGAGTTCGAAGAGGTACCGATGGACAGCATCGAGCCGGGGGGAAATTATACCTATGCCAATCCTGTGGCTGTGCTCATCAACGGGGTGACCTACAGCAGCGGCGAGATCACATCGGAGATCTTCAGGGAGCAGGTACCGCAGGCGACCCTCATCGGCGATACGACAGGCGGGGGATCCCTGGGTTACCGCAACCGATACGACAACGGTGATTACCGGCTGCCCAGCGGCAAGCTGCTCCACATCGGCAACCTGGATGTCAGAAAGTACAACTACGAGCCTTTCGAGAACATCGGCATCCTGCCCGACATCCTGCTGCCGCAGACCGAGGCCGACATCGAGTCGGGGCATGACCTGCAGCTGGAGTATGCCATCGATTTTCTG
>CAYLTG010000386.1:0-1682 GCA_964386225.1 uncultured Bacteroidales bacterium | reverse complement strand
GTCGGTCTCCGCGGCGAAGGTCTCCCAGGACATAGCCCCGGGGATGCTCCCCAGGTCCCTGTTCCCCGTGTAGTCCGTCACCACCACATGCTCCACGGCAGGTATCCGGCCGACGATCTCCTGCACCTTGTCTCTAATGGGAAACGCTTTTCCCTTGTAATAATATCCATCCACGGTGAAGATCACCCGCGGGGCTGTCTGCGAGAACCGGTCGTACACGGCCCTGGTCCCGAAGTCGGGGGAGGTGGACGACCAGATGGCGCCGAGGGAGGCGGTGGCCAGCATGGCGATGACGGTCTCCGGCATGTTGGGCATGAGGCCCGCCACGCGGTCGCCCTTGCCGATGCCCAGTGCCTTCAGGCCGGCGGCGGCACGGCGGACCTGCTCGTGCAGCTCCGCGTAGGTGAGCTCCCGCCGCACCTTATCCTCACCCCGGAAAACAATGGCCTTGCTGTCATCCCGGTACCGGAGCAGGTTCTCTGCAAAATTGAGGCGGGCGCCGGAGAACCATTGCGCGCCGGGCATTTTCGTTTCGTCATCCACGACCTCCTCGTAGGGCTCGGAATGGAGGATGTCACAGCTGTCCCAGACCTCCGCCCAGAACAACGGGATGTTCCGCACGCTCCACTTGCGGACGGTGGCGTATTCATTGTCCGGGAGGTTGAAATTCTCGGCGATGCGGCTCAGAAAGCCGTACATTTCCGAATCTGTCCGGTAGGTATCGTTGGGTTTCCAAAGGATCGCTTCACTCATAACTGGGCCAAAAGGTCCGTTTTAGTTAGTACAATATTCAGCTGCAGCTGATGTTTTTAAGGTGCCCGGTTTCCCGGAGCAGGATGTGGCCGCCGGGGCCATCACGGGAATATCTCCAGGGCCATCTCATAGGCCTCCTCGAAGGCCTTTTCATCGATCTGGACCGGGATGTAGTTCACCTCGAAATATTCCAGCAGGTTGCTGGTCCGCAGGTTGCCGACCAGCCTGTTCTCCGCCATGGGGCAACCGCCGAGCCCGTTGATGACGGTGTCGAACATGCGGCACCCGTTCATGAAGGCGGCGTTGACCTTCCTGTACCAGTGCCGGATGGTGGTATGCAGGTGGAACCCGAACTCCACCTCCGGGAACTCGGGCACCAGGGTGGAGAACAGCAGGGCGATGTTCTTCTTCGACGAGATCCCGACGGTGTCGGACAGGGAGATGATGCGCACCCCCTTCTCGTACATCTTGTTCACCCAGCAGGCCACCAGGTCGGCATTCCATTCGTCCCCGTAAGGATTGCCGAAGGCCATGCTGATGTAGAGGACCAGCCCTTTGTCATGCTGGTCGCAGATCTCCAGCAGGTCGTCGACGGTCTGTACCGACTTTTCGATGGTGGAGTTGATGTTCCGCTTCAGGAAAGTGGGCGAGATGGAGAACGGGTACCCGATGTAGCTGATCTCGTCGAACCGTGCGGCATCCTCGCCGCCCCGCTTGTTGCCGACGATCGCCAGGAGCCTGGTGTCGGTGTTGGAAAGGTCGAGCTTCGAGAGCACATCGGCAGTGTCCTTCAGCTGGGGGATCGCCTTGGGCGACACGAAGCTGCCGAAGTCGATCACGTCGAACCCCACTTTCAGGAGGGCATTGATGTACCTGGCCTTGTCCTTTGTGGGGATGAAGCGTGTGAGGCCCTGCATGGCATCGCGCGG
>CAYLTG010000385.1:0-1694 GCA_964386225.1 uncultured Bacteroidales bacterium | reverse complement strand
TCCCTGTTCGCGGTTTTCCCCCTGAAGAAGTTCCATTTGAAGCATGTCCGTTATGATGTGTTCGAACTGCATGAAGTTACGGAAGAAGGGATTGACACCACCGACACGGAAGCCCTGAAATTCAACTTTTCGACCAGCCTGGAGGGCGAGATCGCCGGGCTGGAGGTGAAGATCGAACCGGCGCTGGACCATCCCGTAGAGTTCACACGCAAGCCGCCGACGGTAGCGGTCGACAAGGCCGAGCTGGAGAAATACGTGGGCGATTTCGAGTTGGCCGGTACGGTGATCAAGGTGTACCTGAAGAACGGGGACAAACTTTTCCTCTTCGTGCCGGGCCAGCCGGAATATGAGCTCCTGCCTGCCGGCGCTCACAGGTTTGCGTTCAAGGAACTGCAGGGGTTCAAGGCCGAGTTCGTGGAGTCGGACGACGGGTCGGTGAATGAGCTCAAGCTCATCCAGCCCAACGGCACCTTCAAGGCCAGCCGCAAATAGGGCCGAAAACGAATGGACAGACGTTGGAAACAGGAGGTCATGATTGAAAAAGAATACTGAGCATGAAACAGAAAGAGACCAAATCACCCTGTAAATGCGATCAGATCATCGCCTGGGTCATCGCCGGGGCTTTCCTGGCCCCCCTCATCCTACTGCTTGTCGCCTACCTGAAGGCGGACGCTTCCATGCGGTCAGTCCCGATCCTTTTCCTGATCTTCTTTGCCGGCGCGCTTTCCGGTCGCATCGGCCACCTGCTGTTTTGGGCCCTCCGGTCCCCGACACGAAGCAAACCGCTGAACTTCGCAGCGGGCGTCCTGCTTTACGGCGTCCTGTTGTTCCTTTTCTATTTGCTGGTCAGGCTCGTGCCGTTTTGAAATTGGTTGGATCCGAGGGCATGAAGAGACTCTATTGGAATGCGGTATGCCGGGATGACCGGATCAAGGCCATAAGCCATATCAGTGTCATTGCCTCGAGGTATGGAACGATCCTGGACTTCAAGAAGTTCTCGGACCTCGAAATGAGCTTGCTGGTGGAGGTGGAGCCCTCACGCATGGCGGCAATGCATGCGGAATTGAGCAAGGTGATGGCCCTCGGGGGCGACCCTCCCGGACATCCGGACGCCGCATCGGATATCCTGGTATTTGTCCACATCGCCTTTACCCGTGGCAAAGGCGACCTGGCCCTGGAGGTGCCTGATGTCCCCGGATAGCCGCTCGCCATGTCGACTTCTTTCCGATATGTGACCCGGGTTTAGCCGATTAATTGTAAATTTAATGCCTGAACCCCTGACTGACTGAAATGCGGATTTCCATTCTTATCCTGGTCATTCCCCTCCTGATCTCCTGCGCAGTGGAAGAGGCCGAATTTTCAACGGCTTCCTTCTACATCACACTCAACGGCGAGGGGCGGCTGACCGGTCTTCATGACACCCGGACCGGCAGGGACTACCTCCCACCCGGACAGGCCGTGCCCTTCATCACCCTCCGGACCGGGGGCGTGATCCATTCCCCGAATACCATGGAAAGGGTCCCGGGCGGCCGGGAGATGATCTTTCGCTTCGATACGGCAGGGGTGATCGTCGCTTTGAAAGCGGAGGAGAAACCATCGCATTTGTATTTCGAGGTCGTCGATGTGGAAACGGCTGAAGAAGTGGAGCTGGTCATCTGGGGCCCCTATCCCACCACCATCAGCAAGGTGATCGG
>CAYLTG010000384.1:0-1712 GCA_964386225.1 uncultured Bacteroidales bacterium | reverse complement strand
GAGCTGAGGAACCTGCCCATGGGCTCTTCCGTCCTGGATTTTGCCTACGCCATCCACTCCGACATCGGCAACGCCTGCATCGGGGCCAAGGTCAACTACAAGCTCGCACCCCTCAACATGAAGCTGAAAAGCGGCGACCAGGTGGAGATCATCACCTCCAAAAAGCAGGTCCCCAAGGAGGAATGGTTCAAGTACATCGTGACGGCCAGGGCAAGGACCAAGCTCAAACAGGGACTCAAGGAAGAAAAGAAAAAATATGCCGCCGAAGGGGAAGAGAAACTGGCGGGGTTTTTCTCGGAGACCGGATTGAAAGCTGACAACCAGGCCATTCTCCGCCTTCAGCAGAAATATAACTACTTCACAAAGCTCGACCTCTTCTACGACGTGGCCAAGGGGCTGCTGACGCTGAAGGATGTGAAAGAGTTCAGCCAGGGGGAGATCAAGGAGAGCTGGATTTCCAAAATGATCAAACGGCCCTTCACACGGTCCAGGCCCGCCGACCGCAAAACACTCACCGAAGCCGTGATCGCGGAGCTTTCGAAAACCGAGACCCCGAAGAAGGTCAGCGGCAAGGTGCAGAAGATCAGCTACGACATCGCCAGCTGCTGCTATCCCATCCCGGGTGATGACATCGTCGGGTTCATCGACCCGGTGGCCCCCATCAAGATCCACAGGACCAACTGCCCCGTGGCCATAAGCCAGATGTCAAAATATGGCAACCGCATCCTGCAGACAAAGTGGAACGACAAGGAATCCATCGGCTTCCTCACCGGGATCCTGATCCAGGGCATCGACCGGCAGGGGTTTATCCACGATGTGATCAAGGTGATGACCGAGGAGCTCAAGATCAATATCAAATCCTTCCACCTCGATACCGACGTCGGCATGATCCAGGCCAAGATCATGCTGTATGTATACAGCACCGAAAACCTCAGCGAGCTGGTTCGCCATATCCAGAAGATCCCCAACGTGAAAAAGGTGGGCAGGATCAACGCACCCGCCTGACACCAGCATCAGGGATCGCCGGAATCCATAAACCGGATGAAACCCCGCGCCGGAAACGGAAAATTTATTTTTATTTATACCAAATAATGATTGAAAATTATTTTATTTTTATCGGGCGGTTTGGCCCGCAGGGCCATGCGTAATATTTAAAGAGCACATAAACAAAAGCTTACGTTTTTCCGTTTATTGGCTAGTGTCGAGGATAATGAAAATTTCAGTCCAATGAAAAATACGAATAAAGATACGCACGAAACGGTAAAGAAAATTTTCACGGAATATCTGGAAGGCAAAGGGCACAGGAAAACACCAGAGAGGTTTACGATTTTACAGGAGATCTACAACACGGAAGGCCACTTCGACATCGAGACCCTGTACATCAGGATGAAGAACAACAAATACCGGGTCAGTCGCGCCACCCTCTACAACACCATTGAATTACTACTCGATTGCAACCTCGTGACCAAACATCAGTTTGGCAACAATTGCGCCCAGTTTGAAAAATCATACAGGTTCAAGCAGCATGACCACTTCATCGACATCGACAATGGCCAGGTGCTGGAGTTCTGCGACGCCAGAGTGCAGCAGATCAAGGAAACCGTTGAAAAAGAACTTGGCGTAACCATCTCGCACCACTCGCTCACATTCTACGGATACAGCACCAAACAGGGGAGCAAATAATATTAAACCAACTTAATGAAAGCAGACAT
>CAYLTG010000383.1:0-1723 GCA_964386225.1 uncultured Bacteroidales bacterium | reverse complement strand
GGCGGATGGGCAGCGCCCGGCGCGGCGAGCCGCAGGAGGACGAGCTTTCCAAAAAGGTGCTGCAGCGGACCGCGGCGGTCTCCTATTACATTTCGCTGTACCTCTGGGTGGGCGTGCTGTTCATCAAGGACCGGGTGACCCTCGACAGCGAGGAGCTGATCGGCGCCGGCATCCTCGGCATGGCCGTCACCTGGGCCGCCTGCTGGGCCTTCTTCAACTTCCGGGGGGTGGGCAATGCGTAACCGGATCCGCGAGTTCAGGGCCCGCGACGGCCTCACCCAGGAAGAGCTGGCACGGAAGGTGAACGTCCGGAGGGAGACGATCGTCTTCCTGGAGAAGAACAAATACAACCCTTCACTCCGGCTGGCATGGGACCTGGCACAGGTGTTCTCGGTGGCGATCGAGGAGCTGTTCCTCTTCGGGGATGAATAGCAGCCTGCTGCCGGGATGATCAAAGGTCCTTCAGAGGGAGACGACCTTATGGCTTTCAGCATCCGCTATCCTTTCAAAAGGTGAGGATTTCAGGGGCATTTTGGCGAATAATTCGTATCTTGGAAAAAATGGCCAACTGCGCGCATGCCGGTCCTCATGAGCATACCGATCTCCCAGCAGCTGCCGATCCTCATGGTCCTGATCTCGTCCGTGGCGGTCGGGCTGAGGAGGTTGGGCTTCCCGAACCCTGTCATCATTCCAGTGGTCGGACGAAAAGGATGCGCCGTCGCCCTGAACAGGCAATCACAGAAAACCGAAACTCAAAAAAAATCCAGAATCCATGAACCCGCTCTATCAGATGCTCTCATTTTTTTGCTCCTGCGACCCGCGCGTATGCAGAAATTGCGGAAAGACAATGCTTGTCCCTGCCAGCAAAAGGCATGAGAAGGTGAAATGCAGGCACTGTGGGGAGATTGTGCCTCCCATCAAGCCCTGAAACACCCCCGACCTGTTTTAAACATGGACCGCTAACCAAGGACCCGGAAAACAATCAGATTCCCGGAAACAGATAGTATTCAAGATTGTTATTCTATAAATGGCTTTACACATGCAAAACACTCCTCTCATCACCGTTGAAACCAACATTGACCTGCCTTTGGAAAAGGCCTGGGAGACCTGGACCTCACCGGCACACATCATTCACTGGTACAATGCCAATACCGAATGGTACTGCCCCTCGGCAGTGAACGACCTCACCCCCGGCGGACGGTTCGTATTCCGGATGGAAGCCCGTGACGGGTCCATGGGATTTGATTTCAGCGGCACATACACCACCGTCGATCCGTTCAGGCTGATCGAGTTCACGCTGGATGACGGGAGAAAGGCCGGTGTTACTTTCTTCCGGGCCCACGGCTCCACCGTTGTCCGTGAAACTTTCGAAGCTGAACACCAAAACAGCCCCGAATTGCAGCAGGCGGGCTGGCAGGCCATCCTTGACAATTTCAAGCGGCATGCCGAAACACGCAAACATTTTGAGAAGCTGACCTTTTCGCAAGTCATCCATGCTTCAGCCGCAAAGGTTTTCAATATCATAACCTCCCCGAAAGGATTTTCAGCCTGGACCTCGGCTTTCACCCCCTTCTCCTATTATGAAGGATCATGGGAGAAAGGGGAACACATCCGATTCCTTTCAAAGGATGAACAGGGGAACCAGGTCGGAATGGCCAGCAGGATCCGGGAAAACATACCGGGCAGGTTCATCAGCATCGAACACATTGGAAGCATCGATCCG
>CAYLTG010000382.1:0-1756 GCA_964386225.1 uncultured Bacteroidales bacterium | reverse complement strand
GAAGCAAGGTGGCCGTCAAGGGCATCGTCCGCGAGTTCCGCGTGGACGAGGCCTATTGCCTGAAGATGGAGGAAGACAACATCAAGAGCCATGGAGAGGGACAGACCGAGGACGAGCTGTATGAGCGTAAAATGGCCCAGATCAAGTATTACCGCGACTCCATGCAGGTGGCTGGCGTCGACCACCTGTCGTACTATTCCATCGAGTTCGTGTCGCTGGAGGTGCAAGACACCCCGGAAGAACCTGAAAGCGAGGATATATAGCGGCGATGTGACCGGAGGAGCCATGCTTTTTCGGTTGTCGGCAAGGGAAATTGGCATGCATATTCCTTTGTGTCCTTTGTGAAGCACTTTGCGCCCTTTGTGGTAAATCAAAAGCCATAGGGCGCAAAGTTGTTGTACAGGGCCGCACAAAGGTTTTTTTAATTTGAATCGAACATGGCATCAGAAGGCATGAAGCAAATCAGGAAGTGGAGCCGCATCCTCCACCGCGACATCGGGTACTTCTTCATCGGGGCCTCCATCATATACGGGCTCTCGGGCATCGCCCTCAACCACCTGCGCGACTGGAACCCCAACTACCGGGTCGACCGCGTGGAGGTGCAAACGGAACTCAACCTGGACAGGTCGCCGCAACTAAAGGCCAACATCCGGCAGTTCCTGAATGACATCAAGGCCCGAGACGAATACAAGAGCCATTATTTCCCCGAGTCGGGGTACCTCAAGATATTCCTGTCGGGCGGTTCTTCCATCGTGATGAATGTGGAAACCGGCGAAGGGATGGCCGAGTACCTGGTTAAGCGGCCGATCCTTTATCATGCCAACTACCTGCATTACAACCCGCACGCCTGGTGGATGTGGTTCTCCGACATCTATGCCGGGGCGCTGATCTTCCTGGCGGTATCCTCCGTATTCATGGTGCGCGGCAAAAAAGGCGCCTGGGGCAGGGGTGGGGTCTATCTTGCATTGGGGATCATCATCCCCATCCTGTTCCTGATCTTCCTGTGATCCCTGGTGAACGGTAGGGAACGCCCGGGAACGATCGTCCGGTCATGGTCGATGGATGACCGTGAGACTGACAGGGCCTGGCCCTGCATCGTTATTGCCCGTCCTCCTTGGTGTATTTCTTCTCCTTATACCCCGCTCCGATCGGGATGTCCACGTAGATGTAGAAGGCCGAGTTCGTTGACGTTACCTCACCTGACTTGTCCACATCCACCAGTCCGTAGTAGTAATTGATCCCCAGGTTCATCCCTGTTCCCTTGAATTTGTATCCGAACCCTCCCGACAGGCCGAAATCGAGCCTTTTAATGCGGGATCGGATATCGTATTTCAATTCCACGTCATCTGAGTCGAAATAGGTATTCGTGAACAGGTCATTCGCCTTGTTTCTCAGGCCCGCCTGGGCTCCGGCATTCAGGTAGAACTGGCGCGAGATTCTGTATTTGATGTGCAAAGGAACATAGAAATAGCCGATCACACGGGTTATGTGCCCATCTATGAACACCGAGTCCAGTTCCGGGTCGCCAAGCGAATAGGGATTGATCCTGGTGGCACCGACATTTGATTTGACCCTGACGCCCGTGTTTAGGAACCAGTCGTTCTTGATGCGGATGTCGAAATAGAAACCTAGGTGAAAATCCCTCCTCCCCTTTGCTTCGTCAATGCCGCTCATCCACGACCTGTTGAATCCGCCCTCCAGCCCGAATTCCAGGTTGTCGGAATTGAGCTTGTCGCCCAGGAGGAGGGAGATGAGG
>CAYLTG010000381.1:0-1769 GCA_964386225.1 uncultured Bacteroidales bacterium | reverse complement strand
CTGATCCATTCCACCTCGTAGGTGATGAAGATCAGGTCGCCATACACCTTGTTGTAGATGGAGTCGGCGCAGACGAAGTCGATGATCTTGCCCCCGATTCCGGCTTCCTCCTTCAGTTCGCGCAGGGTCGCCGCTTCGATGCGCTCGCCCGTTTCGGCAAAGCCCGACGGCAGGCACCACATGCCTTTGTAGGGATCGAACTTCCGCTTCACCAGCAGCACCTCCCGGTTCCGTACCACGATGGCCGATACCACCGGCAGCGGGTTATCATAGAAGAAGATCTTGCAGGAATGGCAGTGGTCGCGTTCGACCTCGCCCTCCAGTTCCCTGGATATGGGATTGGCGCAGTATGGGCAATATTTACGTTTTCTGTTCATTTTTCCATTGCATGTCGCGGGCCGCTGCACACAAAGATATAATCGTCCTTGTTGATGCGCAGCGTTCCAAGTTGCTCCAGCCGGTCGGAGACGCGGTCAGTGATGCGGTCGACCAGGCGTGGTCCCTCGTCAAGGTCAGGAGGCAGGAAGAAAGGGGCCTTCAGCCTGATGTACCTTTGAAGCTCCCGGAGGTTCTGCCGTCGGAACTCCATCCTCCCTTTGCACTTGATGCGCGTCACCTCTTTGAATGCAGGTGCCAGCAATGACTTACCGTTGGTCCCACTGAATTTGCTGATCAGTGAATCATAGAGCAGGTCACCGGCACCGGCGATCCCTTCCTCCGAAAGCACCTCCCTCACAATCCCTGTCAGTTCGGCCATGTGGGGCTCACCGTGAGTGATGGTGACAAAGCGTCCGCCAGGTCCCAGCAGACGGGCGATCGCAGGGATGCTGTCCGGGAAGAAATATAGCGAATAGCTGCACAGGGCGAGGTCGAAGGAGCCGGACACAAGGCTGTTGATCATGCCTATTCCCCGGCTTTCAAAGGTTCCGTTCACACCAACCCGTGCACATGCCGCCAAAAAAAGCTCCCTGTAAGCCGGGTGAACCTCGATGCCGGTCACCGTGGTACCGGGGGCGACCCTGTTCACGAGCCCTTCCGTGAAATAACCGGTTCCGCAGCCCAGGTCGATGACCCTCCTGACGGCCGACAGGCTGATGCGTTGCAGGGCCACCTGCCGAATATCGGCTTGTTTGACGAGACGGGCACGGATGATCCCCGCCACCTCCAGCTGCGTGCTGATGTCGGCATAATCGCTGACCAGGCCGGGCAAGGTCTCTGCCCAATCCGGGGTATGGTGTCCAGGGAGCATGGGATGCCCGTTTTCACCAAAGTTAGTGAAAGTTGATGAAAAAGACAATGGCCCTTGCGGGCCATTGCGATCATTTCAATATTGTGGTTGAAGGGAATTACTATTTTTCAATGGCCTCCGCGTTCTCCAGGATCAGCTCATAGAAATACCCCATGCCGAAGTCCTTGTTCACGGCCACAGTGCCCTTGTAGGTGACCACATCCCCTTTGGCCGGGGCATGCTGCGTGGTCACGGTGAGGTCGAAGTGCTCCTCGTCGCCGGTGCCGTCCTGGATGTGGATCCAGTTGCGGTCCATGATCTCCAGGTTGAACTTGACCACCTCCCCGCGGACGATCACCTCCTGGCCGTCATATTTCTCCAGGTTGGCATAGAGCTCGCCGATGGTGACTCCCCCCTCCGGGGTCTCGACGGTCACCTCCTGCTTGGTGAGGTTGGGCTTCTGGGGTTCGGTCTGCCCACGGACCATCTCCTGTGTCTCGTAGATGGGCAGGTCGCTGATGTCCTGCACGAACCAGACGGA
>CAYLTG010000380.1:0-1780 GCA_964386225.1 uncultured Bacteroidales bacterium | reverse complement strand
CACTCACATCGGAGAAATTGTTGACGAAATTGAGCGGATTTTGTATTTCGTGGGCGATCCCTGCCGTCAGCTCGCCCAGGGAGGCCATCTTTTCCGCATGGATGAGCTGGGCCTGTGTGGCCTTGAGGTCGCCCAGCGCTTTTTCCACTTTCCTCTTGGCCTCCTCCAGGACCATGAAATCCTCATACCGGGCGTAGGCAAATGAGAATGCCTCTGCAAGTGCTTTTACGAGCGTGATCCGATCTTCGTCAAGTTGCCTGGAGTGGCCGACATAGAGCATGCCCTGGGCGAAAGGGATGAAGTGCAGGTGGAGCGATTCCGGCGGAGCGGCTGCCCCCTGGTAGTTCTCCGGTGCCTTTATCTGCCGCAGCTTCATCATTTCCTTTGTCCATTCCACGAACTGTTCGCGGGACCAGTGCTCCTGGTAGACCTGCCCGCCGCGCCAGCTTTCTACCGTCTTGCGGGTCAGGTCATTGGCGTCGAAGGCCAGGTCCAGGGCTCCCAACGGTTTCCCTTCGGGGGTGGTGAGGTATACCTGCACATGCTTTTTCTTTTCGTCGACGATGAAGACCCCGCAGCGGAAGAACGGCACTTCGAGGGTCATCAGCTCGTTCCAGATCAGCGGTGTGATCTGTTTGAGGTCGTCGGCATTTCGCATGCTGGCAATGTGACCGCGGATCCGGTCGAGGGAAGCCTGTTTGACCGCTTCCCGGGCCTGTGCCTCGGCCCTTTGCAGGTCCATGAAGCGGGTGTAGGTCTGCTCGAAGACGTTGGCGAACCGCTGGATGATGCCGAACGACTCCTCCTCCAGGTCCTCAAGGGTATGTATGGTGAAGATCCCCTGCCGGAAAAAGAAATTCTGGAGGATGGCGGGTTCCTGCCGTATCCTCTCCCTGTCGATGTTCTCCGGCTTGTACTCCTTGAAGTCGACGAATTGGTTGATGTAATCTGTCCACGCAAGCCGTTTTTCCCCGGTGATCCTGTCGATGACCGGTGCGCCCTGTTTTTTCCATCCGTTGTACATTTTTTTCAGGTGCACATTTTCAAGCAACGGAACATTGGCGGCGATGGGGATCACCTTGCCCTCGTTGGTGGTGGACCACAGCTGTGCCTGGACGTTGTCGGGGTCGACGATGCCCAGGCTGCAACGGTAGGTTTTGATGCCCAGCTCGTCAAGCTGGCTGAACAGGCCGGCCACCACCTCGGCCAGCTCCTCGCTCTTCTGCATGCCCATGGTGCGGGAACGCACGCGCTCGAGGGCAAGCTCGATCTGTGCTTCCCGGTTCCTGTGTTCAGCATCTTTCAGGTCTTCGAAACGGCGGTAGGCCAGGTCGAAGACGGCGGCAAAGCGCACCAGGGTGTCGAGGTCCTCCTTAGGCGGGTCGGGCACGGTGCCGGGCAGGCTGAAGCCGATCTCCCCGTAGGTGGTGCGCGCCATCACGAAGGTGAGGCCGCCGATGTGGCGGATGTCGTCCAGCGTGGGGGCGTTGGGGTCCACCTGTTTGAAATCGCCGAGGGTGATCATCTTGTGGACATAATCCACGGCGGTCTCCACATCCATGGCAAAGACCACGGTGGGGTCGTCGCTCTTTTCCCAGTCGGCCAGCAGCTTGATGTCCCCGTGAATGTGGCGGGGCAGGGTCATGACCATGCCGATGCGGGCGCCGTCGCCCGAGGTCATGGCCTTTTCGTAGGTGCCGGGGAGGTACCGCATGTACCAGAAATAGTGGGCTTCGTGTCCCAGGGCCACGAACTCGCTGCGCATCATGACCACGATATC
>CAYLTG010000379.1:0-1798 GCA_964386225.1 uncultured Bacteroidales bacterium | reverse complement strand
AGGATCGCATCAAACTTACATTTCGTATAGCATGCGCCGCACTTGATGCATGCCTCCTGGTTGATGAAGTGCACCTCTTTCCTTGCCCCGTCGATGCAGTTCGAGGGGCAGTTCCTGGCGCAGACCGTACAGCCGGTACATTTCTCCGGGTCCACCTCGTAGGTCAGCAAGGGCTTGCATACTTTGGCAGGGCACTTTTTCGCGTTGATGTGTGCCTCGTACTCATCCCTGAAATACTTGATGGTGGTGAGCACCGGGTTGGGCGCTGTCTGACCCAGGCCGCAAAGAGAGCTTTCCTTGATCTGGTAGGAGAGGTCCTCCAGGGTTTCGATGTCGCCTTCCTGCCCTTTCCCTTCGGTGATGCGGGTCAGGATCTCCAGCATGCGCTTGGTGCCCACCCGGCAGAAGGTGCATTTGCCGCACGATTCCTTCTGGGTGAAGTCGAGGAAGAACTTGGCCACGTCGATCATGCAGGTGGTCTCGTCCATGACGACCATCCCGCCGGAGCCCATGATGGCGCCGGTGGAGTTCACCGAGTCGTAGTCGATGGGGATGTCGGCCAGGTGCTCGGGGATGCAGCCGCCGGAGGGTCCGCCCATCTGTACGGCCTTGAATTTCCGGTCGTTCTGGATGCCGCCGCCCAGCTTGAAGATCACCTCGCGGATGCTCATGCCCATGGGCACTTCCACCAGGCCCGACCGCTTGATCTTGCCGGCCAGGGCGAACACCTTGGTACCTTTGCTCTTTTCCGTGCCATACTTGGCGTATTCCGGCGCCCCGTGGGTGATGATCCAGGGGATGTTGGCGAAGGTCTCCACGTTGTTGATGTTGGTGGGTTTTCTCCAGAGGCCCGAGGCGGCCGGGAAAGGCGGCCTTTTCCTCGGCATGCCGCGCTGCCCTTCCACGGAGGCGATGAGGGCGGTCTCCTCGCCGCAGACAAATGCGCCGGCGCCCTCTTTGATGTAGATGTCGAAATCGAAGCCCTGGATGCCGAGGATGTTCTTTCCGAGGTAGCCTTTCTCCCGGGCCTGCCGGATGGCGATCTCCAGCCGCTTGATGGCCAGCGGGTATTCGGCGCGGCAATAAATGACCCCGCCGGTGGCTTCGATGGCGTAGGCGCCGATGATCATCCCTTCGATGACCGAGTGGGGGTCGCCCTCCAGCACCGAACGGTCCATGAATGCCCCCGGGTCGCCCTCGTCGGCATTGCAGATGATGTATTTCTCGTCGGCCTTGTTGTTATTGGCAAACTTCCATTTCAGGCCGGTGGGGAACCCCCCGCCTCCGCGCCCGCGGATACCGGAATCCAGCACCGTCTGGATGACGTCGAGCCGCGACATGCCGGTGCCGGCGATCTTCTTGATGGCCCGGTAGCCGGTCCTGGCCTCGTACTCCTCGATGGATTCCGGATCGATGTAGCCGCAGTTGCGCAGCGTGATCTTCACCTGGTCGTCGACGAACGTATTGTCCAGTGTTTTGAAAAGGTCCGTGTGGACCACGTAATCCTTGATGGGGTTATGCCTGCCGATGTGGTGGTCCATCAGTTCCACGGCCTTGTCCTCATCGATGTTGCCATAAAGGTAGGATCCCGATTCGTCGATGATCTCCACCAGCGGCTCCCGGTAGCACATGCCCACGCAGCTGGTCTTCTTCAGCTCGAAATCGAGGTGTTCGGCTTCTTTCAGCGCCGCGATCTTGTCGTAGACCTTTTTCGCTCCGGCCGCTACACCGCAACTGCCGAGGCCGACTATGACTTTTGTTGTTTCCATATCTTTTGTTTTGGCCTTTGGCTCTTGGC
>CAYLTG010000378.1:0-1803 GCA_964386225.1 uncultured Bacteroidales bacterium | reverse complement strand
CCCATCCTCAATGCCGACGGCAACGAGAAGTTCAGCACCGAGAACCGCACCAACCAGGTGGGCCCCGACAACGGTGTGGGCGTCCGCCACAACGGGCAGTTCCTCGACCTGAACCGCGACGCCATGAAGCTGGAGACACCCGAGATCCGTGGCGTGGTGGAGAACGTCCTCAACCGGTGGGACCCTGCCATCACAGTCGATTGCCATACCACCAACGGGTCCTACCACGAGGAACCCGTCACCTTCACCTGGATGATGAACCCCAACGGCGACCGCAGCCTCATCAACTTCATGCGCGACGGGATGATGCCGGAGGTGCACACCGCACTGCTGGAACAGCACGGGGTGGAGAACGTATTCTACGGCGAGTTCATCGACCGCCTCGACCTGGACAAGGGATGGATCTCCTATGCCGCCGAACCGCGCTACCTGGTCAACTACATCGGGTTGAGGAACCGCCTGGCCATCCTGAACGAGAATTACGTGTATGCCGATTTCAGGACCCGGACCGAAGGATGCTACCACCTGCTGCAAACGATCCTGGAATATGTCGCCGACAACAGAAAGGTGATAAAAGACCTGCTTGCCGGCGTCGATGAAAAGATGGCGAAGCGGCATTTCGACACGCAGGTCGATTCCTTCGCCATCGAATACAAAGGCATCCCCACTCCCGAGAAGGTCACCATCAAGGCGTTCGAGGCCGACACCATCCCGGGCGTCACCGGGTACTGGAGGTATAAGAAAAGCGACCGGAAACGCACCGTCACGGTCCCCTACATCGCCGATTACTACGCCACCCGGAACACGGCCATCCCCTATGCCTACCTGCTCACCGTGCCCGACCCCGTGATCCTTGACAACCTGCAGACCCACGGGATCGAGGTGGGCTGGCTGTCCGGGACCACGACGCTGGAGGTGACCGGTTTCGGGATCACCGACATCGTGCCTGCCAAACGCCTCTACCAGGGGCACTACAACAACACCCTGAAAGGCAGCTATATCAGCGAGGCCATGGAATTCCCGGAGGGGACGATCATCATCTTCACCGCCCAGGAACTGGGGAACCTGGCGGCCTACCTCCTGGAGCCCGAGGCCGACGACGGATATGTACAATGGAACTTCCTCGACCGCTACCTGGTGCCCCAGTGGGGCCGGGGGTTCTATCCCTACCCGGTCTACAAGCTGATGCAGGAACCCGAACCAAGCCAACTTCACTCTAAATAATCAGACCATGAGAACAATTTTAACCGCATTGCTGATCCCGGCCCTGTTCCTGGGCCAGGCCCTAGGCCAGGAAAAAGAGAAGGAACCTTACAGGATGAAACCTGCCCTCCTCATCATCGACACGCAGAAGGCGTTCATGCCGATGATGTCGCAGGCCGACCAGGACCGTGCCCTGGAAATGATGAACTGGTCCATGTGGGCCTTCCGGGAAGCGGGATTGCCGGTCATCCGGGTATACCACGAAGCGCCCGACTGGGGTGTGGTGGAAGGTGCGCCGGGCTTCGAATTTCACGACAGCCTGAAGATCGCAAAGGACGACCCCATGGTGATCAAAACCTATGGCAGCTCATTCGTGAAGACCAACCTCGATGAACTGCTGAAGGAAAAAGGGATCAACACCCTGTTCATGTGCGGCCTGAGTGCCGTGGGCTGCGTGCTGGCCACCTACATGGACGCTTCATCGCACGATTACAAGGCCTTCATGATCAAGGATGCCTTGCTGAGCCACAACGACACCTACACCGACCAGATCGAGGATATCTTCGACGCCCTGGACCTGGACACGGTGATGTACATGCT
>CAYLTG010000377.1:0-1815 GCA_964386225.1 uncultured Bacteroidales bacterium | reverse complement strand
TGCTGAAATCGGGCATCGTGGAGGAGGTGAAGGACTTCATCGAGTGGTATGCCCCCTACCAGTTCGACAACGGCAAGGTCCCCTGCGTGGTGGATTTCCGGGGCCCCGACCCGGTGCCCGAGCACGACAGCCACGGCGAGCTCATCTACCTCATCCGGGAATATTTCAACTTCACGAACGACACGGCCTTCCTCCGTTCCATGAACGGCCATGTGCTGAGGGCGGTGGATTACATCGCAGCGATCACCGCCGAGCGTTCGACGGACCACTTCAGGAACGGCAACGACAGCATCCGGGCCTACTACGGCCTGGTGCCCGAATCCATCAGCCACGAGGGTTATTCCGCCAAGCCCATGCACTCCTACTGGGATAACTTCTTCACCATGAAGGGATTGAAAGATGCGGCCGAGATCCAGAGGATCCTGGGCGAGGAGGGACATCAATTGCGCATCGCCGCCCTCCGCGACACTTTCCGGGTGAACCTATACAATTCCATCGACCTGGCCATGAAAGTAAGGGGCATCGATTACATCCCGGGTTGCGTGGAGCTGGGCGACTTCGACGCCACCTCCACCACCATTGCCCTCACGCCCTGCAACGAGCTCAACAATCTACCGAGGCCGGAGGTCTACAATACCTTCGACAAATACTACGAATACTTCCGCGACCGGCGCGACGGCAGGCGGGAGTGGGTCAACTACACCCCGTATGAGAACCGGCTGATCGGATCGTTCATCCTGCTGGACCAGCCGGACCGGGCCCACGAGCTGATCGACTTCTTCCTCGGCGACCGGCGGCCGCAGGGGTGGCACCACTGGGCCGAGGTGGTATGGAACGACGACCGGCGGCCCGGGTTCATCGGCGACATGCCCCATACCTGGGTGGGTAGCGACTTCATCAACGCCGTGAGGTCGATGTTCGTCTATGAGAACGAATATGACCGGACCCTGGTGCTCGGTGCCGGCCTCCGCCAGGACTGGATCGACACTCCCGGCGGCATGTCGGTGGAGGACATGCCCACCTATTACGGGGAGGTCTCCTACGCCATCGTTAAAAAGGAGGACCACTACGCCTTTTCCATCTACGGCGACCTCACTCCTCCGGCCGGCGGGATCCGGATCCGGAATTTCAACGGATCGCGGTTGCCCCGGCGGGTGATGATCAACGGGGAGGAAAGCAGGGCATTCAGCGAGAAAGAGATCAGGGTAACCCAATTCCCTGCTGAACTTGAGATCCATTATTAAGCATACATTTGATGAACCCCTATGGCAGGAAATGACACAACAGTGAAGGGCCGCAACAGCGAATACCGCATCCATTTCTCCCAGCTGGCGGCCTATGGCGCCGGGGGCATCATCCCCATCGCCCTGTTCAACATCGCAGGCATCCTCGTCGGCCTGATGGGCAACATCAGCCTGGGGCTGAGTGCTTTCTGGCTGGGCGTTATCCTCATCATCCCCCGCCTGTGGGATGCCGTTTCCGATCCCATCATTGGTCACCTGTCCGACAACACGCGCACCCGCTGGGGCCGCAGGCGTCCTTTCCTGCTCGTCGGCGGCATCCTGGTGGCGGCCACCTTTGTGCTGATGTGGTGGATCCCCAAAGGGGAAACGGTCCAGGCCTGGTTTCCCACCGAGGCGGGCTTCCAGGCCTTCCAGCTGGTGTATATCCTGGTGGCCCTCCTCCTGTTCTATACATCCTGCACCATCTTCGAGATACCGCATGGGGCGCTGGGTATGGAGATCACCAACGACATCCATGAGCGGACCCGCCTCTTCAGCGCGAAGAGCTTCGTCGGCAACCTGTTCGCCATGA
>CAYLTG010000376.1:0-1853 GCA_964386225.1 uncultured Bacteroidales bacterium | reverse complement strand
TCCGGCCACCCCGTTCGATATCGCCGTATTCCCAAATGGGCAGGAGGCAGCCGGAGTAGGTACCAACACAGACGTACTGGTGCATCATGGCTCCACAGACGCCCCGGTGGTGGATGTCTACGAGATCGGCGTACCTGCCGGTTTGATTGTTGACGACATCGCTTACAGTGAATTCCAGGGGTACCTTGCACTGGCCACGGCCGACTACATCCTGGACATCCGCGATCAGACCGGGACCGTTTCGGTGGCTGCCTATGAAGCACCGCTGTCGACCCTCGGTCTGGACGGTGCGGCACTCGTGGTAGTCGCCTCCGGCTTCCTGGATCCGTCGCAGAACAGCAGCGGACCGGCATTCGGACTCTGGGTAGCACTGCCGGCCGGCGGTCCCCTGGTGGAACTGCCGGCTTATGTTCCTCCTCCAACCACCTGGACCGGCGCCCTCGACGCCGACTGGGGCAAGGCCGGCAACTGGGACAACGGTGTGCCCACATCGACGCTGGATGCCGTGATCCCCGCAGGGACACTACACACGCCGATCATCAACTTGGCCATCGCAGCCGAAACCAACGGGCTGACGATCGATGCAGGTGCCATCCTGGTCATAACGGCCCAGGGGAGCCTGACGACCCATGGCGATCTTGAGAACAATGGCACATTCTGGATCACCAGTTCCAACGCCGAGGGATCGTCCTATTCAGGGTCTTACATCAACCTGGCTGATATCACCGGTACAGGGACATTTGAGTTCTTCAGGCAAGTGCCGTGCACTGGAACCCTGCCCGGCGTGGCTTCCAATGAGGGATGGCATTACCTTTCCGCCCCCATCGACGGCCTCACCACCACCAATGTCCCCGATTATTTCGTGAACGCATGGGACCAGGCTTCCGGCATGTGGGTGCAGTATTTCATGGACCCCTACACAAACCCTTGTGAACTGTATGATCCACCGGTCGCCTTGTCGGGCATGGATGCCTGGAGCATCAACCACGACCAGTCCTACCCGGACCCGAACTGCACGGGCCTGCCTGCAGGTATCGGGACAGAGATCAAATTCACAGGAGGGGCAGGGAGCGTCCATACAGGCGATTATGGCAAGAATTTAGGCTATGGCGCCACCGGCTTCCAGATGTGGAACATGATCGGAAACCCCTATCCCAGCGGACTGGATGTGAGCCTGGCCAGCTGGGGACCCAATACGGTCCAGGGTATCGCCTATTTCAACGGGTGCACCGGCAACTATGACTACTGGGTGATCGATGACGGTTCCTACGTGGTATCGCCGACACTCGGTTTCTTCGTCGAGACGACCGGTGCCGGTTTCCTTGGCTTCACCAATGAGGACAGGGCCCATGGAGCTGACATCTTCTACAAGAGCGATGAGTCGGGCCTTTTGACGGTTCAGGCCTCAGGAAACGGGTTTACCGATATGCTGAAGGTGCGGTTCAAGGAGAATACCACCGCCGGCTTCGACCTGGTCGGGGACTTCCACAAGCTGATCTCCACCACCGAGGGCCTTCCGCAGATCTACACCACCGCAGGTGACGAGAAGCTGGCCATCAACGCCCTTCCGGGTGCAGATGTCGTGCCCATGGGCTTCACTGCCAACGGCTCGGGCAGCTACACGATCGAGGCCATCGAGACCAGCGACTTCAGCATCGTGGAACTGGAAGACAAGGTCACCGGCCAGATCACCGACCTTCTGATGAGCAATTATACCTTCGAATACACCAACGGTGACGATCCGAACCGCTTCAACATCCACTTCAAATCCACCGGTATCGGCGATGTGGAAGCCAGTCAGATCAGCATCTGGTCGGGCGATCAGAAGATCTTCGTACAGACACCCCTCTCAG
>CAYLTG010000375.1:0-1857 GCA_964386225.1 uncultured Bacteroidales bacterium | reverse complement strand
GTATATTAAATCTTAAATATTTTATTATGGCAAAACATGTTTATACGTTCGGTGACAAGAAAGCCGAAGGTAATGCGACGATGAAGAACCTTCTGGGAGGGAAAGGCGCCAACCTGGCCGAGATGAACCTGATCGGCGTGCCCGTGCCTCCGGGGTTTACGATCACCACCGAAGTATGCACCCTTTACTATGCTGAGGGCCGCGAAAAGGCCATCGAGCTGATCCGCCCCGAGGTGGAGAAGGCCGTGAAGAACATCGAGAACATCATGGGCACCAAATTCGGTGACAAGGAAAATCCCTGCCTCCTTTCGGTGCGCTCCGGCGCCCGTGCCTCCATGCCGGGGATGATGGACACCGTCCTCAACCTCGGTTTGAATGACGTGGCCGTGGAAGGCATTGCCAAAAAGACGGGCAACGACCGTTTCGCCTGGGACTCCTACCGCAGGTTCGTACAGATGTTCGGCGACGTGGTCCTCGAGATGAAGCCCGAGTCGAAGGAGGATGTGGATCCTTTCGAGGAGATCATCGACCAGATGAAAGAAGAGAAAGGGGTCAACCTCGACACCGAGCTCACCACCGACGACCTGAAGGAACTGGTTGCCAGGTTCAAGAAAGCCGTCAAGGCAAAGACCGGCAAAGACTTCCCTGACGATCCGTGGGAACAGCTGTGGGGCTCCATCATGGCCGTCTTCGGCAGCTGGATGAACCCCCGCGCCAACCTCTACCGCAAGCTGAACAACATCCCCGACGAGTGGGGGACGGCCGTGAACGTGCAGGCCATGGTATTCGGCAACATGGGACAGGAATCCGGCACCGGTGTGGCCTTTACCCGGGATGCCGCCACCGGCGAGGACATCTTCAACGGGGAGTACCTCATCAACGCACAGGGCGAGGATGTAGTAGCCGGCATCCGCACGCCCCAGCAGATCACCAAGGAGGGTTCCATCCGCTGGGCAAAACTGGCACAGGTCTCGGAAGAGGAACGCAGGACCGCCTTCCCTTCCCTCGAAGAGGTGATGCCCGACGTTTACAAGGAGCTTGACACCATCCAGCAGAAGCTGGAAGATCATTACAAGGACATGCAGGACCTGGAGTTCACCATCCAGGACCGCAAGCTCTGGCTGCTCCAGACCAGGAACGGCAAGCGCACCGGCGCGGCCATGGTGAAGATCGCCATGGACATGTACAACGCCGGCGCGATCGACAAATATACCGCCCTGATGCGGGTGGAACCCAACAAGCTCGACGAGCTGCTGCACCCGGTCTTCGACCAGGACGCCATGGACAAGGCCACCGTCATCGCCAAAGGCCTTCCCGCATCCCCGGGTGCGGCCACCGGCCAGATCGTCTTCCATGCCGACGAGGCCGAGGAGATGGCCGGCGACGGCAAGCAGATGATCCTCGTCCGGAACGAGACCTCCCCCGAGGACCTGGCGGGCATGAACGTGGCCAACGGCATCCTCACCGCCCGCGGCGGGATGACCTCCCATGCCGCCGTTGTGGCCCGCGGAATGGGGAAATGCTGCGTCTCCGGCGCCGGATCCATCAAGATCAGCTACAAGGAGCGGACGCTCACCTGCGACGGCAAGGTCTTCAAGGAAGGCGACTGGATCTCCCTGAACGGGACCACCGGCGAGGTTTACGAAGGACAGATCGCCACCCGCGAGCCCGAGCTCAGCGGCGACTTCGGCGAGCTGATGACGCTGGCCGACAAGACCGCCAGGATGAAGGTGCGCACCAACGCCGACACCCCACACGATGCCCAGGTGGCACGTGATTTCGGTGCCCTCGGCATCGGCCTCTGCCGTACCGAGCACATGTTCTTCGGCGAAGGAAAGATCCAGGCCATGCGCGAGA
>CAYLTG010000374.1:0-1867 GCA_964386225.1 uncultured Bacteroidales bacterium | reverse complement strand
GGGCGATGAAGGAGATCTGGTTCTTCTTGTTGATGTTCCATTTGTATTTCATCTGGAGATCATTGTAGGTGGGCAGGAAGGGCAATCCCAGGACGTTAAAGAGGAAGCCCAGGTAAGAACGCCGCACCGACAGGAGCAGGCCCGAATTCTTGGTGATGGGACCGTTGACCGAAAGGCCCAGGTCCGAAGCCCCGAAGGTGCCCCGGAAATTCATTTTCTCGGTGTTGGGCTCGATCATCTTGAATTCGAACACCGAACTCAGGTTGGTCCCCCGCGAAGCCGGAAAAGCACCCGAATAATAATCGACCTCACGGATGAAGTCCACGTTGATGATGCCCACAGGCCCGCCCGAGGCGCCCTGTGTGCTGAAGTGGTTGATGGTCGGGATCTCCACTTCATCGAGGAAGAACGAGTTCTCGTTGGCCCCGCCCCCGCGCACGATCACATCATTCCTGAAGGAGACGGTGGAAGATACGCCCGGGAGCGATTGGATCACCCGCGAGATGTCGCGGTTGCCGCCCGGATTGCGCTCGATCTCCGAAACATCGAGGCTCCGCATGGAGACAGGGCTCTCCTCGACGCGGCGGAAAGGAGAGGCTTTCACGACCACCTCCTCCAGCTGGATGGCCTTCTCGATCATCGGGATCTCGATGAATACCGATTTGGCATTGGTCACCAGGATGTCCTCCGATATGTAATTCTCGTAACCCACCGAAGTGGCTGCAAGCCTGATGTAGCCGGGCTCAAGTCCGGTGAAGGAGAAGTTGCCGTCAAGGTCGGAAGTGGCCCCGATGCTGGTGTTGTATACGATGATGTTGGTGAATGGCAGGGGTTCGTTGTTGCTGGCATCGTACACGCGACCCTGGATGCGACCGTTCTGTGCGTACAAACCTGCGGATAATCCCGCCAGCAGGATGGTAAAAAGTAATTTTCTCATGTCTGACTAAAACTGTTCAAGTGTCATCCAAACAAAATACCTGCTCAATTTGTTCAAGAATAACGAATGCAAAGTTAAACAAAAAAACATTTAACAGCTTTTAACACCGCCGGGATGAAAAAATAAAAATATGAACGCCGGAAAACAGTTCATCTAACAGGCCTCAAACTTTGGCCAGGCATATTTGTTATTACAATCAGGCTATGAAAACAGTATATCTTTCAAAACTAGTGATGCTGACCGCCGCCATGGGGTTCTACCTTTCAGGGTGCGCGCAGAAAACGGAAAAGATCATGGAATTCAACGAATTAACATTTGAGGAAGAGCGGGTCATCCTGCACAAGGGCACGGAGCGGCCGTATACGGGAAAATATGTGAACAATAAGGAAGCGGGTACCTACACCTGCAAAAGGTGCGATGCTGCCCTGTACCGGTCGGACGACAAGTTCGATTCGCATTGCGGGTGGCCCAGTTTCGACGACGAGATCGAAGGTGCGGTGAAGCGTGTCCCCGACGCCGACGGCAGGCGCACGGAGATCATCTGTGCCAACTGCGGCGGTCACCTGGGCCACGTGTTCGAAGGGGAAGGGTTCACACCCAAGGACACCCGCCATTGCGTCAACTCCGTCTCGCTCAATTTCGTTCCTGAACAGGCCGATCAGGAAAAGAAGACCGAAAGGGCCATCTTCGCCGGAGGCTGCTTCTGGGGTGTGGAATATTACATGGAAAAAAAGCCGGGCGTGATCTCTGCGACCTCGGGGTATACCGGAGGCCACATCGACAACCCCACCTATGAGGAGGTCTGCTCCGGGCGCTCAGGCCACATCGAAGCGGTGGAGATCCTCTATGATCCTGCCGTCACCTCCTTCGAGGAAGTGGCAAAACTCTTTTTCGAGATCCACGACCCCACACAGGTGAACCGCCAGGGCC
>CAYLTG010000373.1:0-1875 GCA_964386225.1 uncultured Bacteroidales bacterium | reverse complement strand
TGCCGGATTTGTCCTGGAGCATCATGGTGAACCCGGATCCGCTCCCAAGTCCGGGAATGGCCGGCGGCCCGAAGGAGAAGGCCTGGGCGCCGATCACCTCTTTCTGAAGCCTGGCATTGATCTGCCTGGAGATATCCAGCGCTGTTCTTTCCCTTTCCGACCAATCTTTAAGGGATACGAACATGAAGACCGCGTTGGTGGAGGAAGCACCGGATATCAGGCTGTATCCCGTCACGTTCGTCACCATGTCAACATCCTCGAATTCAGCGAGGATCCCTTCCACTTGCCTGGCTATGCCGTCGGATACCTGGAGCGAGCTGGCATCGGGCAGCTGGATGTTCACGAACAGGTAACCCTGGTCCTCCTCGGGAATGAATCCGCCGGGGACGCCCCTGCTTACGAAGATGATGGCAACGATCAGCAGGAGGATGTAGACCACACCGCGCTTGATCTTCCCGGCAAATACGGCCGTGGCGTTGCCATAGGAATGGGCTGACCGGTCAAAGACCTTGTTGAAACCCCTGAAAAAGGCACCCAGGGGACCCTTCATCGGTTTGGTAGGCCGCAGCAGGAGGGAGCAAAGCGCCGGGGAAAGGGAGAGGGCGTTGATGGAGGAGAACGCCACCGAGACGGCGATGGTGATGGCGAATTGCTGGTAAAGCCGGCCGGTGATCCCGCCCATGGCTGCCACGGGGACGAACACGGCGATGAGAACGAGCGTGGTGGCGACGACGGGGGCCGTAACCTCCTTCATGGCCGCAGTGGTGGCCTCCCGGGGGTTCATCCCCTGGGCGATCTTCACCTGGACAGCCTCCACCACCACAATGGCGTCGTCCACCACGATGCCGATGGCAAGCACCAGCCCGAGCAGCGAAAGGGTGTTGATGGTGAAGCCCAGGATGGGGAACAGGATGAAGGCCCCGATGAGCGACACCGGTATGGCGAAAGTGGGGATCAGGGTGGCCCGCCAGTCCTGGATGAACACGAAAACCACCAGGATGACCAGCACCAGGGCGATGATGAGGGTGACGAATATCTCGTTGATGCCGGCGGTGATGGCTGCCGTGGTGTCGAGGGAGACCTCATAGGCAACCCCTTCGGGGAAATTGACAGAAAGCTCGTCCACCCGCATGCGGATGTTCTCCGCCACCTGCACGGCATTGGATCCCGGCTGCTGGTAGATGGAGAGGATGGCACAGGTCTCCTGGTTGAGGCGGCTGTAGGCGTTGTAGGTTTCGGTGCCCAGTTCCACCCGGGCGACATCTTTCAGTTTCACCTGCGACCCGTCGGGATTCGTGCGTACAATGATGTTCCCGAATTCCTCTTCCGACTGCAGCCGGTCGGGGAGACGCACCGAATACGTGAACTGGGTTCCTTTGGGTGCCGGTTCGGCACCGAATTTGCCGCCGGGGACGATGACATTCTGCTCCCGGATGGCCTGGATGATCTCTGGCACGGTAAGGCCCAGGCTGGCAAGCCTGTCGGGCCTCACCCAGAATCGCATGGAATATTCACTGGCGCCCAGCACATCCACCCTGCCGACACCGGGCTCGCGGGCCAGGATGTCCTTGATGTTGATGGTGGCGTAGTTGCCCAGGAAATTCTGGTCGTAGACGTTGCCCGGAGACGTGAGCGTGATGAGCATCATGGGAAAAGAGAAAGATTTCTGGGTCTTCACGCCGATTCTTTTCACCTCCTCGGGCAGCTTGGGTTCCGCTGCACTCACCCGGTTCTGGGCAAACACGGTGTTCATGTCAGGATCGCTCCCGATATCGAACGACACCTGGAGGCTGAGCGTGCCGTCGTTGGCATTGGTCGACTTCATGTAGATCATGTTGTCGACCCCGTTCATTTCCTGTTCGATGGGCGTGGCCA
>CAYLTG010000372.1:0-1888 GCA_964386225.1 uncultured Bacteroidales bacterium | reverse complement strand
TTGATCTTCCCAATTCTTCTGATCGGCATGGCAGTTAACCAGGACAACGACCCGTTCAGGAAAGACCGCGAGGACATGGTCTCCATCCAGATCCGGGGCCGTGGGGTTACGGACCCTGCCGTGCTTGCCGCCATGCGCACAGTGCCGCGCCACCGGTTCGTCCCGGACGACATGATGGCCTATGCCTACGACGACAGCCCCCTGCCCATCGGGAACGACCAGACCATTTCACAGCCTTATATCGTCGCGTTCATGACCGAGGCCATCCATCCTGAGCCTCACTTCCGCGTGCTGGAAGTGGGCACGGGCTCTGGGTACCAGGCTGCGGTCCTGGCCGGGATCGTCGATTCGGTGTTCACCATCGAGATCATCGAGAAACTTGGGATCGAAGCCAGGGCCCTGCTGGATGAGCTGGATTACGACAACGTGGTGGTGAGGATCGGCGACGGCTATGTTGGCTGGGAGGAGAAAGGGCCTTTCGATGCCATTGTGGTCACCGCCGCTGCAAAGGAGGTACCCCGGCCGCTCATCGACCAGCTTAAGGAAGGGGGGCGCATGATCATCCCGGTGGGCGGGCAGTACCAGACACAACGGCTGGTGCTGCTGGAGAAGAAAGATGGGAAGGTCAGCAGGCAGAGCCTGATGTATGTCCGGTTCGTGCCGTTCACGAGGCCCGACTGACGCTGTGGCGTCCCGCCCCCTGCATGTTACGTGGCCGACCGGCCCGCGAAGCTGTCGATCCTGGTCAGTTCCTCCTCCGAGAATTCCATGTGCCGGAGCGCGCCGAATACGTCCTCGATCTGGCTCACCTTGCTGGCGCCGATCAGGGCCGATGTCACGGCAGGTTTTCGCAGCACCCAGGCAATGGCCATCTGGGCCAGGGTCTGACCGCGGTCCCGGGCGATCCCGTTCAGCTCCCTGATGGCCTCCAGGTGCCTGTCCACCTGGTCGGTACTCAGGAACCGGCCGTCCTTTTTGATCCGCGAGTCCCGCGGGATGCCCTCCAGGTAACGGTCGGTGAGCATCCCCTGGGCCAGGGGCGAAAAGACGATGCATCCAATCCCCTCCTCCGTCAGGGTCTCCAGCAGCCCGTCCTCGATCCACTGGTCGAATATGTTGTAGCGGGGCTGATGGATCAGGCACGGGGTGCCCATCTCTCTCAGGATCCTGGCGGCCTGCGTGGTGCGGATGGCATCGTACTGGGAGATGCCCACGTAGAGGGCGCGGCCGCTGCGGACGATCTGGTCGAGTGCGCCCATGGTCTCCTCCAGCGGCGTCTCCAGGTCGGGCCGGTGATGGTAGAAGATGTCGACATAGTCCAGGCCCATCCGTTTGAGGCTCTGGTCGAGGCTGGCGATGAGGTATTTCCTCGAACCAAAGTTGCCGTAGGGGCCCGGCCACATGTCCCACCCGGCCTTGGTGGAGATGATCAGCTCGTCGCGGTAGGGCTGGAAGTCTTTCCTGAACATCTTCCCGAAGTTCTGTTCCGCAGCACCGTAAGGAGGGCCGTAGTTGTTGGCCAGGTCGAAATGGGTGATGCCCAGGTCAAAGGCCCTGTGCAGCATGAGCCGGCCGTTCTCGAAGTCATCCCGGTCGCCCCAGTTGTGCCAGAGCCCCAGGGAGATGGCCGGCAGCCGGAGGCCGCTGCGCCCGCAGCGGCGATAGGTCATTTGTTCGTACCGGGTAGGGTCGGGGGTGTAGGACATGTTTCGTTCAATGTTAAAAGTTCAAGGTTCAAGATTGCTGCGCCAGCCGCCTCCTGCCTCCTGCCACCCTTCGACAGGCTCAGGGTGACCGCCTCTGTCAACTGTCAACCGCCAACAGCCAACAACCAACGGCCAACAGCCAACAGCCAACAGCCAACAGCCAACAGCCAACAACCAACAAC
>CAYLTG010000371.1:0-1902 GCA_964386225.1 uncultured Bacteroidales bacterium | reverse complement strand
GTGTTCTTTTCAGGGGTGTTCAGGAATGCGCCATGATCGGCAAGATAGGCCACCATCTCCGGATCGCCGCTGAGCACAGCCATGTGCAGGGGGGTCAGCCCGTCCTGGTCATATACATTGATCTTTGCCCCGTTGCTCACCAGGGCCCGGGCCATGCCCATCTGGCCATGCCGGGCCGCACCGTGGAGTGGTGTCTGGAAATTGGGCCCGCAGGTGCAGGCCTTGTCGAACCTGCAGGGGTCTGGGTTGACATCCGCGCCGTTCAGGATCAGGAATTTGGCCATCTCCTCCGAATTCTCCGCGTAGGTGGCGAAGGTCAGCGGCGTCCTTCCGTCCGTGCTCGCGGCGTTGATGTCGGCGCCCCGCTCCAGCAGCAGGCCGGCCACGTTTACCGATCCCCTCACCACCACCTGGTGCAGGGCCGTCTGGTTGAACTTGTCCTTGTGCTTCACATCCACGCCTTTCGCCGTGAGGAACTCCACGACATCATAGGTATTCGGGTTCCGCGTCACGAAAAGGACCGACCGGCCGTTGTCATCCTTGTGCTGGATATCCGCTCCCTCCGCCACGAGGTACTTCACCACCTCGGTGTGCCCGTAGGAAGCTGCGCTGAATACGGGGGTCATCCCGCCGTCCATCTCCTCATTGATCCCGGCCCTTTTCCCCACCAGCAGTTTCACCAGGTCGAGGTCGCCGCCGATGGAGGCCAGCTGCAGGGTAGACATGCCGGCATTGGTCTTCAGCCTGACATCGGCACCCCTGTCGATCAGGTGCTTCGCCATGTCGAACTGCCTCCGGCTCAGGGCGAAATGCAGCGCCGTCAGGCCGTTGTCGTCCTGAACGTCAATATTGACGCCCCTCGCGAGCAGCAGGTCGGCCACCTCCTGGTGGCCCCCGATGGCCGCGAGGTGGATCGGCCCCGAATTCTCGTTGTCGCCCAGAAGGGGATCCGCCCCCCTGTCGAGCAGGAGCTGCGCCACTTCAAGCTTGCCCTCCTGCGCCGCCAGGTTCAGGGGGGTCATGGCATCGGCATTTTTGGTATTGATCAGTGCAGGGTCCTTCTGCAGGAATTTCGCGACCAGGTCGGTGTTGCCGGCTTTTGCCGCCTCATGGATGTCCTGGCCGAAAAGGGATGTCCCGGCAACCGCCAAAGCAATTGCCAGGACAACGAATCGCATCGTTGTTTTCATAGTCGTTGGTTTTTGTTGTGCTGTTGATCGTTTAAAATAATCGAATCACCTGTAAATATACTTTATACGATCCGGAATACCATCCGGCAATACACCCGATGCCGATTTCAATTTACCGGTGAAAGGTTTTCGTGGATTGTAGGGGGCAGCCGGCAAGGTGCCATGGCGATTCAGGAAGTTTTTTATCTCATGAAACCCTTAAAATACATACCTTCGGTAATCTTTAACGAACATGTTTATTCTGTCTGACCCATGAGAAGATCTGTACTTTCTTTTATTCTGTTTTCCATTTCCTGCATGTTCCTTTCAGCCCAGGAGCCATTGCTGACCACCGCCGAGCGTACGGATTACCGGTCCACCTCCACCTATGCCGATGTGGTCCGGTTCACGGACCGGTTGCTGGGATCCTCTCCCGACATCCGGAAGGAGGTGATGGCCGTCACTGTGGAGGGCCGGGAGGTCTCCCTTTTCGTGATCGCCGACCCGATGCCCGCCTCCCCGGAAGACCTTGTGGATGACGACCGGATCGTGGTCTATATCCAGGCCAACATCCACGCCGGCGAGGTGGAAGGCAAGGAGGCGGCCCAGATGCTCATGCGCGACCTGCTGGAAGAAAAGGACAGGGATATCCTTGACCGTGTGGTGCTCCTGGTTTGCCCCATCCTCAATGCCGACGGCAACGAGAAGTTCAGCACCGAGAACCGCACCAACC
>CAYLTG010000370.1:0-1918 GCA_964386225.1 uncultured Bacteroidales bacterium | reverse complement strand
CCGGCCTGTCGACGCTGACCCAGTGGAGCGGCAGGTGGCGGTCCATCCGGATGGGGCGATCGCGGTATTCGGGAAACAGGTGAAAGGCGGCCGGAAACGACCGGGTGAATTGTTCTTCTTCAGCTTCAGTGGCGATCACCTCCATCGGGAAAAAGGAATGGAAGTCGTCGATGGACTGAATTTCAAGGATGTGCGCATGGGACAGGCCCTCGAGTTCATCCTCCGAAAAGAGGGGTGCCCCGGATGTCGTCCGCACATCTTCCTGTGCGATGTATTCGAGTCGGGGGTAATACCCTCCCGTGGACCGGTGCGGAAGGTAATAGACATGGTACCTGCCCGGACCCGATGTGGGGTCGAAAACAACATGTCCGCGGGCGGGAGTCACTTCCAGGACGGTGCACCATTCGACCTGTTCGCCGGTTTCGGCATATGTCACGATGACCGCTTTCTGCCCGGGGTGCAGGTCGGGCCGGCGCCATGGAAGGACAGCTTGCACAGGGCCCTCATGAGGTCCGGCGACCTCAATGACGATCCGGTGATTGCCGCGCGACTCGAACGGCCCGGAATAGTTTGGATGGTCCCAGTTGCCGATGCCATAGGCAAGGTCATAAATGGATGTGTCAGGGGAATGGTGCCGGAAAGCAATGCCGGGAAGCTCAGGCTGCTGGCAGGACACGGTGACAACCAGTAAAAACAGGATGGAGATCGCGGGATTTTTTAGGGACATGGGCTTTTTGCAGGTAAAGGTCGGAAAATTAACGGTCATCCGGCGAAAATTGTCAGATGGGTCCGCCCTGCGGGTTTCCTGCGACAAGCCGGGCACGGAAAGCCCGTACTTCCCTTTATACTCCGACCCGTCAGCCAGGCAAGGTCCGTAGGGTCCGATGCTGGCAGCAATGAGCCGGCGCCCCCCACCCGGTGCCTGTCATTCGGGCAGTTCCTCCCCCGGCTCATACACGATCTTCGCACCGCCGGGCCCTTTTTGTGCCTCGAGTGAAATGAGGTAGCGGTAGAGTGCCTTGAGCTCCATCTCGTTCATAAGGGCAAAAGCCTCCCAGGGCATGGGCGAGCCCGGTTGCAGGCGGCCCACCTGAAAGCGTTGGATAAACGTCTCCTCATCCCAGAGGGCCATGACGCCATCTGCTTTGTTGGGCGTGAGGTTGGGGGTCATGAACACGTACCCTTCCATTTCCGGTGCGTACTCCGCCGGCATGGGGAACCCCCCTGCGAACAGCGGGCCGGTGAAGGCCCCGGTCTTCAGGTCGCGGGCCGTATGACAGCCCAGGCAGTTGGCCACGTTGTTGGCGATGTAGGAGCCGTAGGCGGCCGTTGAGTCAGGCCTGACAGCAACGGGAGGCGTTTTCCTGGGCCCCTGGGGCTTCAGGGCCCCGAAGGCCAGCAGCGCTTTCCCCATGAAGGAGTATTCGGAGGGGGGCACCACGTTCCTGACCGGCTCCATGGTGCGCAGGTAGGAGACGATGGCCGTGATGTCGTCGTCGCTCATCTCGGTGAATTCCATGACCGGCAGCATGAACTTGTTGTCGTGTTTCACCATGTAACGGAGCGCCCGGGCGATCTCGGCGTCGGTCAGGTTGCCGATGCCGGTCTCCCTGTCGGGTGTGATGTTGGGTGCCCGGAAGGTCCCCGGGGGGATGGCCATCTCCCACCCCCCGCTCAGCGGCAGGCGCTCGCCGGCAGCGATGGCGGGCACACTGGCAGGATCGATGTGGCAGTAGGCGCAATGGCCCGGACCGTAAACCAGGTATTCGCCGCGTGCGATGACAGCCGAATCGGTCGTGGCGGTGATCTCGGGATACGGGGCATCAAATTCCCTGTCCCAGGAGGTCAGGATGTAGACGAGCATCCCGCCGATCACCAGTACGATCACGGCGAGGAAGGAAAGAAGTGCTTTTTTCAT
>CAYLTG010000369.1:0-1927 GCA_964386225.1 uncultured Bacteroidales bacterium | reverse complement strand
GTGAAGGGGTTTCGGGCGGGGCGGAGGAATTTTGTACCTTTGGGGTTGTAGGTGGCAGTGGTCCGCCTTCGCCAAGGCTACGGCGGATGAAACAGTTGGCAGGAGGCAATTGGCAGAGGCGGTCACCCTGAGCCTGTCGAAGGGTGGCAGGAGGCAGTTGGCGACTGGCGCAGCAACCTTGAACCTTAAACCTTGAACCTTGAACTTTAAACATTGAACTAAAAATGTCCTACACACCTGATCCTAAACGGTACGAGCATATGACCTACCGCCGGTGCGGGCGCAGCGGCCTGAAGCTACCCCTCATCTCCCTGGGCCTCTGGCACAACTGGGGCGACAGCGATGATTTCGACAACGGCCGGCATATGCTGCAGAGGGCGTTCGACCTGGGCATCACCCACTTCGACCTGGCCAACAACTACGGCCCGCCCTACGGGGCGGCAGAACGGAACTTCGGCAAGATGTACAGGAAGGACTTCAAGCCTTTCCGTGATGAGCTGATCATCTCCACCAAGGCCGGCTGGGACATGTGGCCGGGACCCTATGGCAACTATGGTTCGCGGAAGTACCTCATCGCCAGCCTGGACCAAAGCCTGGAGCGGATGGGACTTGATTACGTCGACATCTTTTATCACCACCGGCCCGACCCGGACACCCCGCTGGAGGAGACGATGGGTGCCCTCGATCACATCGTCCGTTCCGGGCGTGCGCTCTATGTGGGCATCTCGCAATATGATGCCATCCGGACGACGCAGGCCTCCAAGATACTGAAGCAGTTGGGTACCCCCTGCCTGATCCACCAACCAAGGTACAACATGTTCGACCAGTGGATCGACGATGGGCTGCTGGACGCCCTCAAGGAGGAGGGCATCGGCAGCATCGTCTTTTCCCCGCTGGCCCAGGGGCTGCTCACCGACCGCTACCTTGACGGTATTCCTGGGGATTCGCGGATCAAGAAGGACGGACGGTTCCTGAAATCCGAGCAGGTGGACAGGCACCTCGGAAAGATCAGGGATCTGGATGCCCTGGCGAAGCAACGGAGCCAGACCCTGGCCCAGATGGCCATCGCCTGGGTGCTGCGGAAACCCGAGGTCTCCTCGTCGCTGATCGGCGCCAGCAAGGTGAGCCAGATCGAGGATGTGTGCGGGGCATTGGAGAGGCTTGAATTCACAGCCGGAGAGCTCGAACAGATAGATCGCATCGTCGGTCAAGGTGAAGAATAATTAGCTTTTTTTGCAGAGGCGGGTCAGTCCGGCCGGGTGAAAGGGACGAACCGGACGTACATCAAGTTCTCCCGGGTGATTCCACCGTCCTTCTTTTCCAGCAGGACCAGCCTTTGCGTCTGGTACTGCCCGCCCACCGGGATGATCATCCGCCCGCCTTCTTTCAGCTGGTCGATGAGGGGCTGGGGGACCTCCCTGGCGGCGGCTGTTACCACGATGGCATCGAAGGGCCCCTTCTCCTCCCAGCCGGCATAGCCGTCGCCGATCCTCACCACCACGTTGCCGTAATCCAGCTCATCCAGCAAATCCCTGGCGTCATTCCCCAGTTTGTCGATGATCTCGATGGTGAACACCGAGTCGACGATCCCGGCCAGGACGGCGGCCTGGTAACCCGAGCCTGTGCCGACCTCCAGCACGCGAAAGTGTGGCTCCGGTTGGATGGCCTCGGTCATGAACGCGACGATGTAGGGCTGGGAGATGGTCTGGTCGTGGCCGATGGGCAGGGGGCTGTCGTCGTAGGCATAGGCCATCATGTCCTCGGGGACGAACAGGTGGCGGGGCACGGTGCGCATGGTGGCAAGCACGGAGGGATCCTTGACACCACGGGCCCGGATCTGGGTGTTGACCATGTCGTTGCGGTCTTTCCGGTACGGGTCGTTGTCCTGGTTAACTGCCATGCCGATCAGAAGAATTGGGAAGATCAA
>CAYLTG010000368.1:0-1930 GCA_964386225.1 uncultured Bacteroidales bacterium | reverse complement strand
TAGAGGCCATGCAGGAAACCCCAGAAGACGAAGGTCCAGGCGGCACCGTGCCACAACCCGCCCAGCAGCATGGTGGTCATCAGGCTGACATAGGTGCGTACCGGACCACGCCGGTTGCCGCCCAGCGGGATGTAAAGGTAGTCGCGCAGCCAGCTGGAAAGCGAGATGTGCCACCTTCGCCAGAGGTCGCTGAAACCGATGGCGGCGCAGGGGTACCGGAAGCTGTCGGGCAACACGATCCCCAGCATCAGCGCGATGCCGATCGCACAGGTGGAATAACCTGCAAAATCGAAGAAGATCTGCCCGGAAAAGGCCAGGGTGCCCATCCATGCATCGAGGGAATGCAGCACCTTGCCGGCGTTGAAAACGGCGTCGGAGGCGGGGGCCAGCAGCACGTCGGCCATCACTACCTTCTGGAAGAGGCCAAGCGTCAGCAGGAAGGCACCCCAGAGGAACTGCCTGGTGGTCGCTTTCTTAGGTTCGTAGAACTGTGAAACCAGCTCCGACGACCGGACGATGGGGCCGGCGACCAGCTGCGGGAAGAAGGTCACATAGAGCGCGAAGTCGAGGAAGGTGCGGGCCGGCTCCGTCCTTTTGAGATACATGTCGATGGTGTACGACATCGTCTGGAAGGTGTAGAACGAGATCCCCATGGGTAAAATGATGTCGGGAATGGCGGGATGATATCCGATGCCGACGGCATTCACCAGGAGCGTGAAATTCTCCAGGAAAAAACCGCCATACTTGAAAAAGGCCAGGAAGCCCAGGTTGACGACCATGCTCAGGGAAAGCCATAGCTTGCGTTTTTGCGGGTCTTCCTCGCGGAACAGTTTGTTCCCGGCCACCCAGTCGACCAGGGTGGAGATCCACAGCAGCAGGATGAGGGGCGGGTTCCAGAGGGCGTAGAACACATAACTGGCAAAGAGCAGCATCCCTTTCTTGGAGGTCCAGGAAAAGAAACGGGAGTAGTAGAGCACCAGGACCACGACCAGGAAAACAGCGAAACTGAGGGAGTTGAAGAGCATGTTCCGGGCTGTTTACAGGTTTGGGATGATCTGTTTCTCGCGCAGGATGCGGACGAGGTCCACAGTGAATTTCTTGGCATCGGGCGTGGCGAGGTGCGACCATTCCGGGATGTCGTACTTGCCGAGCTCGGGGTGGTCCTCGAAATGCAGGCCCGGCGCTCCGGTGTGCCTCAGCAACTCCTCCCAGTATTCGTCCCTGGGCATGTGCTTCTTCTCTGACGCGAGGTAACCGCCGCCGGAGGGGAAGCGCACAAAGAACACATGGCCGCCCCGCGCTTTGAACCGGGATATGAGGTCCTCATAGAATGCGAACACCTCCTCCCTGGGCGGCGGCGGCCCGTCATCGGGCCCCGACATCCACACCCTTTTGATGGTGTTGGCGAAGGCCGTGTCGGTCACTGTCTTTTCGAACATGTACGTGTTCCGGTCGCCGTCCACATACGAGAAATTATAGAAGGGCGGTTCCGGCTCACCCAGCCTGTGGCCCAGCGGGATGCGGTCGATCAGGGACCGCAGGTCGATGTCGTCGTCCCATTGCTCTTCCGACCCGTTGAGGAAGGCGAAGGTCCTTTGCAGCGGCAGGTCGAGCCTGTGGTTGATGCGCTGCGCCCAGGTCCTGTCGTAATAATGGTCGACCCGCACCTGCGCCCGGTGCCACATCCAGGCGGTCTCCACCGGCTCGGAGAAGAACAGGTCGGGCGACACCCCGATGAGGAGGATGCCTGCAAAATCCGAGTTCTCCACGATGTCCTTCAGGACAGGAGCCGGCGTCGTGCCATCATTGGACAGCATCAGCGGCCGGCGGCCGGTCTCCCGCTCCCACTCGTCGAGCTGGATGTCAAAATGCGACCGCGACGAGCCGATCACCACCACATCCTCCGGGCCCAGGCGGTCGAGCTTCGCCC
>CAYLTG010000367.1:0-1950 GCA_964386225.1 uncultured Bacteroidales bacterium | reverse complement strand
CCCAGCTTTTTGTATTCGGGATAGTCGATGCCCAGGTACATGTCGAGGGCGATGACAAGGTCATTGTTGAAGTATTGGGTCCGGAACTCGTAATCGAACCCGGAAACATACGTGTAAACCCGGGGAACTTGCTGCTCGGGGAAATAATGCTTCAGGTGCCTGATAAGGCCGGTGAGTTCGTCCTCCAGCCAACCAAGGTCGCCGAAGGCCTCCTGCACATCCCGGTTGGTGGCGATGAGCAGTTCGTCCGTCAGGAACCCGCGCATCTTCGCAATGGTCTCGGGGTCATCCAGGTCGCCGTTCAGGAACAAGGGGAACTCCGGCTGGATGCGCTTCAGTTCATCCTGCAGGTTTGCGGTATCGAGCGCAAAAATGGTCCTCCCGTACCGGCTGATAACGACCTCCCCCACGTCTACATCTCCCGTATCGACATTCAGCCTGTCGCCGCCGCCGGAGCAGGCCGCGGCCAGAAGCAGAAGGAGAAACGGGAACAGCTTGCCGGGACTGATTCTCATGGATTAAAACAGTTTGAACCCCACCGACAACATGAAGACATTGTTCCTGAACTTCCCGACGAAGGGATCCTGTGTGCCCGTGGCGAGCGCATCGTCGTCGAACATGTCGTTCAGCCCGAGTTCATACCTCAGGTCGGCGGTGAGGAACAGGAAATCGACGCCGGCACCGAACTGCAGGCCCCAGTTGGCATCCCTGAACGAATCCTTGTATTGTTCCGAGGGCTCAGGGGCATCGATGCCCTCGCTGCTGATCTCGAATTTCTTGTTCACCATGAATGACATGACCGGTCCGGCCTGCAACCGGATATTGAAAGTGGGGGGGTCGATCACCTTGAACCCGATGAGCAGGGGGACGTCGATCGAGTTGAAGGTAATGGCCTGGGTGACCGTACCCGTTTTCTGCGGGTCGTTGGCATCCATGCCGGTGTATTCGAGTTTTCCGGTCTTTGCCGTCACATAGGCCTCCGGCTGCAAATGCCATTTGTCGCCGATCCGGACGAACACCCCGGCCTGCCAGCCTGCCTTCGCCGCCTCGGCGATCTCCTGCAGGTCGGTGGTCAGGCTGCTTCGCGTGATGGCCCCTTTTATCCCCAGGCTCAATTGCCCTGAAGCAACAACGCTTGAAAGCGTGATGACTGTTAAAAGAACAAACCTTCTGCCCATATTGATCATGTTGATGAATGCCTTAGTTTCAACAAAAATATTAATTTAACCCCTCCTAACTGCCTCAAACGAAATAAATCGGAAATCCTTGCCTGAAATCACTACTTTTGTTCAACAAAATGGGGACCTCTATGTACCGGAAACTATCTGCATTGCTGCTTTTCATCTTCATCCTCCAGGCCGGCTTCGCCCAGGTGAAACCGTTCCGCTTCGGTGTGCGGGTGGCCCCCGGCCTGGCCTGGATGTCGCCCGATTCGAAGGATTACACGAACGAGGCGACGCCCCTCGGCTTTTCCTGGGGTTTCATGGCCGACATCACCCTCACCGAGAACTACTTCATCCGCAGCGGGTTCAGCATCGATTACCTGAACGGCAAGCTGTCCTACCCCCACCGTGTGCTGGTTGACGAGGTCACCTCCTCATACGCCGAAGGCACCCTCTACCGGAAATACAACCTCCGCTACCTGGAGCTGCCGCTCGTGCTGAAGATGCGGACGAACCAGTTCGGGAAGATGGCATTCTTCGGGGAGATCGGCTTCGGTGCCTCCCTCAACCTGAAAGCCCGCGGCAAGGACGATTTTGAACCGGAGGACGGCGGATCTTCCCTGGTGTCGGAAGGGGACATCAAGGACGAGATAAAATTCTTCAAGGCCTCCATGATCGTCGGGGCGGGACTGGAGTATTTCATCGATGAATCGACTTCCATCGTCACATCGCTCACCTTCAACAACGGGCTCACCAACATCCTGGACGGCAAGAACGACATCGACGC
>CAYLTG010000366.1:0-1955 GCA_964386225.1 uncultured Bacteroidales bacterium | reverse complement strand
TCCTCCTGAACTCGGCCAGCATCTTCTGCGGGCTCGGCGTGATGGAGATCACCCCGCCCTCGGCCAGCACCAGGTCGAAAGTACCATCTTCGAAGGGTGTGTGTTCGATGTCCCCTTCCACGATGGTGACATCCAGTTTTTCCTTTTCGAATTTCTCGGCAGCCAGCCCCAGCATGTCGGGGCTGATGTCCATGATGGTCACCTCATACCCCTGCTTCGCCAGGAACACGGACCAGCGGCCCGTGCCGCCCCCCGCATCCAGGACCTTGCGGATGTCGAGGGAGGAAAGCGCCCGGAGCATGTTCTGCTCGGTGATGAAATCGGACAGGTAGGCCGACCGCTGGTTGGCCGCCTCATCATACATCTGGACGAGGCCTTTGTACATGGTGATCAGTTCTGATAACCGGTGTTTCTGTGTGATCATACTATAAGTTGGGATTATTGGTCATAGGGTCTGGCATACCTTTGATCGTATGCATTGTTCTCTTTCAGTTGGTAATTCCAGTAATAGTTTGACAGGCCGGTGAGCCTCAGCATCCTGTAGGAGAGGAGGCGCAAACCCCGGAGGTGTTCGGGCTTGCGCAGCTTTG
Source organism: uncultured Bacteroidales bacterium (assembly GCA_964386225.1). GTDB lineage: Bacteria > Bacteroidota > Bacteroidia > Bacteroidales > JAADJA01 > JAADJA01. The sequence continues at coordinate 1,365 of CAYLTG010000366.1, read as the reverse complement.
CCAGGAGGTCCTTCCTGAATTCATGCTCCAGCGCCAGGTGCTGCCCCAGCTCGTAGAACAGGTCGAGGTAACGGGTCATCCATTTCGGCTGGACATGCAGCCCCTCGACGCCGCCCCGGATGATGGTGCCCAGGTAGTTCACCTGCATCCGCCGGGCCAGCTTGTCCAGGTAACGCTTCACGAACACCGAGTGGTGGCCCTCGGGAAAGCCCGACTGCACCAGGAAGCCGAGCTCCAGGCCGCGGTTGCTGAAGTTTTCCAGGTCGATAGTCTCGATGAACTCCTTGACGATGCCCGGCATGGCGTCGGTATAGAGCGGAAAGGCCAGGATGACGATGTCGGAGGTTTCCAGGGCTTCGCGGGCGGCATCATAATTCCTGCCGCCCTTGAGGTAGACATCTTCGATCGTGTATCCCCGCTCCACCGACCTGAATCCGTCCATCATCCGGTCGAGGAGGACCTTTGAGTTGCTCGACTTGCCCCGCGGGCTGCCGTTAATGCACGTTAATTTCATCGGCAAGCGTTTCTATGGGTTCTTCAATGGACCTGAACAGTCCGAACTCGGTTTTCAAATTGATGGCGAAGCGGCCGTACATGTCGGCAACGATCTGCAGGTCCTCTTCGTCGGTATCCTTCTCCGGGGCATAGACCAGGCCCATCTTCGGGTAGGTGTCGTAGCGTTTCTCGTGGTGGCACTCGTTGTTCACGAGCTCGATGTAGGGGTGTACCAGTGGGATCAGTTTGTCCTGCGCCTTCTTCATCAGGCCGGAGGTGAAACCGGCGATCAGGGGCGACAGGAAGATCATCCAGTCGGAGTGGACCACCGCCTGCCGGATCTCCCGGGTGTCGTCCTCGAACAGGCATTCGCCAGGCGTCTTCACCCAGCAGCCCCAGCAGCCGGTGCAGCTGATGATCCTCGATTCATGGAGGTTGAACAGGGTGACGGTGTGGCCGGCATCCTTCAGCGTGGCGGCCAGGTCCCTGGCATAGGCGTTGAAGTAGCTGCTTCCTTTATTAGGGTTTCCGTTGATGAGGGTGATCTTCATTTTTCTATCCGATCTGTGCCAAAATTAACCAGGCACAGGCCGGTATGAAAGGAAACCCCGACAGAATGCTGAATTTCGGTATTGAAATGTACCGGAAAGCTACCCAACTGACAGGGTTGGGTAGCAGCGTTCCGGCTGTGGCCTGCCAGACCTAGAAAGGAAGGTCGTCGAGCTCGTCGTCGTCGCCCGATTCGGGCGGCGGGGTATTGTCGGGCGGCACCGTGCTGTAATCCTGCGGGCCTCCGCTGCCTGGGGCTTCGGCCCTGACGATCCGCCAGGCCTTCACGTCGGTGTACCAGCGGCTGTTGTATTCCCGGCT
>CAYLTG010000365.1:0-1959 GCA_964386225.1 uncultured Bacteroidales bacterium | reverse complement strand
CACCCCGCATCGGCTGGGGCCACGAGGAGGCCATGTTCGAAGGGGATATGCACTATTGGGGGGTCTGGTGGGGCGAGGAGCCGTTCGAGATCTATGAGGAAAAAGTCGGCCGTTTCATGAGCGAGTTCGGTTTCCAGGGGTTTCCTGACATCCGCACCCTGCGAACGGTGCTGGAGCCGGAGGACCTGCAGCCCGGAAACCAGGTGCTGGGTGTTCACCAGAAGCATCCCCGCGGGATGGAACTTATCCGCATGTACATGGAAAGGGATTTCCCCGTGCCATCCGCCTTTGAGGAGTATGGCTACGTCAGTCAGCTGGTGCAGGCCCATGGGATGCGCATCGCATTGGAGGCCCACCGTCGGGCAATGCCCCGCTGCATGGGGACCCTTTACTGGCAGCTCAATGATTGTTGGCCCGTCATTTCCTGGTCGGGCATCGACCATGCAGGAAGATGGAAAGCATTGCACTATGCAGTGCGGGATATCTATGCCGACTGCATGGTATCCTTCGAGGATCAGGGCCAGGGTGTCGACGTTTACATCGTATCGGATAAGCCGGAGGACACGGAGGCGACCCTTCAGCTTGAATGCATGGATTTCGGGGGGAACCTTCTATGGCTGGAAACCATGGAAGTGCGGCTCACCGCCAATTCCAGCAAAGTGTACTTTCAGGTCCCGCCAGGCGGCGCTGAGCCGCGAAGGACCGTGTTGAGCGCCTCTATTTTCGCATCAGGGGAACTGGCAGCCGCCAACCTCCATTACTTTGTTCCCCCCGCACAATTGCAATTGCCCGATGCCGAGGTCAATCTGGAGGCAATTGCGGAGGAGGGCCGGGTTTTGCTGAAACTCTCCTCGGACCAACTGGCAAAGAATGTCTGGCTCACCTGCGGGGTTGACGGTTTCTTTTCCGACAATTATTTCGACCTTCTTCCCGGGAAGGCTGCGGAGGTGTCGTTTTACCCCGGTCACGAAGGGGTGCTGTCAGCTGCTGATTTTCGCGTCCGGCATTTGGGCAGTGTGAAGGTTGCTCAAAAAGGCAATTAGAAACTGCATTTTATCAACTCTTTTCTTGAATTCGGGCCTGCGATTTCGTATCTTTAGGCTGATTATTGACTTTCTCCATCAAAACCGGATACCATGAAAAAGATACCCTTTCTTGTCCTGTTCTGCATTTTCATTGCCTCGAATCCCATTGCGCAGCCCTCCTGGAACCTTCAGCCGAACCCGGTGGAAGAGGACCTCGTTTCAATTTGTTTCACGGACGATTCAAATGGCTGGATCGTCTCTGCCGAAGGCAGTATCCTCCATACCGCGGATGGTGGTGTCACGTGGGATATCCAATCCTTCCCGGAATACCGTTTCGCCGCGGTTCATTTCAGTGGTGCAAACCATGGCTTTGCCGTGGGTTGGGGAGCCGAGCCCGTTCAGCACTCCATTGTCATGAAGACGACCGACGGAGGATCCAGTTGGACCATCGCCGGCGATCCTGGCGTGACCAGGTTAAATGACGTTTTTTTCTGGGACAGTTCGACGGGCTGGGTCGTCGGCACCTATGACGACTTGATTATCAACGCCTGTCTGCATACCAGTGACGGTGGGGACAACTGGACCCTCCAAAGTGCACCGGGGGTATCCGAGGCCGAGCTTTTCGGTGTGCACTTCAGGAATGAACTGATCGGTGTCGTTTGCGGAGCCAACGGGGCATTCCTGCACACCAACAACGGCGGGGTCACCAGCTGGGCCCTGAACATCTCCATGCCCCTCGTGAACCTGAACGCGGTCTGGAACAGCGGGAGCCTTGACGGATGCTGTGTGGGCGACGACGGTACCATACTGTACACGATCAACAACTGGTACCAGCACATCGAACAGGTGTCCGGTACCACCGAGGACCTCCTGGGTGTACATGCCCCGCCGGGACTAAACAAATACTGGGCAGTCGGCCGAAACGGGACCATCC
>CAYLTG010000364.1:0-1959 GCA_964386225.1 uncultured Bacteroidales bacterium | reverse complement strand
GGATGGTCCCGTTTCGGCCGACTGCCCAGTATTTGTTTAGTCCCGGCGGGGCATGCACGCCCAAAAGGTCCTCGGTGGTGCCGGACACCTGGTCGATGTGCTGGTACCAGTTGTTGACCGTATAGAGAATGGTCCCATCGTCGCCCACGACGCAGCCATCAAGGATGCCGCTGTTCCAGACCGCATTCAGGTTCACCAGGGGCATGGAGATGTTCAGGGCCCAGCTTGTGATCCCGCCGTTGTTGGTGTGAAGAAATGCACCGTCGGCCCCGCAAACGACGCCTATCAGTTCATCCCTGAAGTGCACACCGAAAAGCTCAGCCCCGGAAACCGAGGGTGCACTTTGCAAAGTCCAGTTGGAACCGCCATCATCTGTAAACAGACAGGCATTGAGGTTCAAGTCGTTATAGGTCCCAACCACCCAACCGGTCGAACTGTCCCAGAAGAAAACGTCATTCACCCTTCTTACACCAGGGCCGTTTGTCAATGTCCATTCAAAACCTCCGTCGATGGTTTTCATCACGATGGCATTCTCCACCGGTCCAACTTCCCAGCCGACGGCGTATCCATGATCTGCATCCGTGAAATGAACGGCAGAAAAATGGTAGTCAGGGAAAGAATGGACATCCCAGACATTCCCGCCGTCTGTTGTATTCAGGATGCTTCCCTCGGCCGAAACGATCCAACCGTTCGATTCGTCAGTGAAGCAAACTGAAACAAAGTGCTCCTGCAAAGGTGCCGGCTGAAGGCTCCAGGAGGCTTGTGAAAAGGAATTCGAAGCAACGAAAATGCTGAACAGGGCAAGGAAGGATATCTTTTTCATTGTACCGGGTTTTGATAGAGAAGATCAACGATCACCCTAAAGATACGAAATCCAGAGGCGGAATTCAAGAAATAAGGGGATAAAATCCGGTTCCTATTTGCCTCATTGATCCCTTTGTACCCTTCCCAGGTGCTGAACGTGAAAATCAGAGGCTGACACCGGACCTGGCCGGCGGGGAAAAAACTCCACCTCTGCCGGTATACCGGGGAGCAGGTCAAAATAATTATTTGAGAAGAATCCGTCCAAACTACAGCTCAGCCAGACATTCTTTGCCAGATGGCCCGAGGAAATACTGATCATTACCCGGTCTCCCTCCATCACGGCTTCCAGCGAGACCTCCTCATCCGACAAATGAAGCTGGACAGGAGGAACAAAATAATGGAGGTTGCCGGCCACCCGCTCCCCGGATATTAACAAGGAGGCACTTAGCACGGATTTCCGTCGATCAGCACTGCCGGTCGGGACTAGGTGGTATTCCCTGCTGGAATTGGCCGGCAACAGCACATCCTGGGTTTCCTGCCCGAGCAGGTTCCCGTCGAAATCCATCACTTGAAGCTGCAGGGTCGCCTTTGTCTCCTGCTTCTTGTCTGACACTATAAAAACAGCCGTACCTTCCTGCCGCTCTTCGAAAGAGACCAGGTAGTCGGCATAGGCATCCCGGACCGCATAGTGCAGGGCTTTCCATCTTCCGTCATGGTCAATGCCCGACCAGGAGATCACGGGCCAGCAGTCGTTCAATTGCCAGTAGAGGGTGCCCATGCATCGGGGCATGGCCCGGCGGTGCGCTTCCAGCGCCATGCGCATCCCACGGGCCTGCACCAGCTGGCTTACGTACACATAGTCGCTGAAATTGGCAGGTACCGGGAAATCACGTTCCATGTACATGCGGATCACTTCCATCCCGCGGGGATGTTTCTGGTGTACCCCCAACACCTTGCTGCCGAACTGCAGGTCGTCGGCATCCATGGCCGATGAAAGGGTCCTGATGTCGGGGAACCCCTGGAACCCGAACTCGCTCATGAACCGGCCCACTTTCGCTTCGTAAACCTCGAAGGGCTCCTCACCCCACCATACGCCCCAGTAGTGCATATCCCCTTCGAACATGGCCTCCTCGTGGCCCCAGCCGATGCGGGGTG
>CAYLTG010000363.1:0-1967 GCA_964386225.1 uncultured Bacteroidales bacterium | reverse complement strand
GGGCGTGGCTATCCAGGCTGATCGGGTATGTTTTGATCTCATCGTGCATGGCAAGGTCACTGTCATCAACAACAAAGACAACACGATAAAAGTTCGAGGAATGGAATGAGTTCCCGCCAAAGCACTCTGAAAATCATAGTGGAACAACCGACGATCGACGGATCACAGCATCCCCGTCCTGCATCGGCCAGCGCAAAGATCCATTCATCCCTTTCAATGGACCACGGCCTGAGGCCGGCCCTTCAGTGCAAAAAAAGGAATTCAGAGAACAAATGCCAATTTTCAGTGACACCGGTGAAATATTGGTTTTTCTCAAAAAAAACTTGCCATTTCAAAAAACTGTTGTATTTTTGCAAGTGATCACTTACTAACAAATGACCGAGAAGCAGGAAAAAATACTCGCCGCTGCGCTGGAGCTCTTCGCCGAAGAAGGCTACCATGCCACCTCCACCAGCAAGGTGGCCAGGGCCGCAGGTGTCTCCGAGGGGCTGATCTTCCGTCATTTCGGCAACAAGGAGGGATTGCTGCAGGCCATCCTGAAGGAAGGCGAGGAGCGGGCAAAGCTGCTTTTTTCCGGCATCGTGTTTGAGACCGACCCGAAAACGGTCATCCGGCGGTACCTCGACCTGCACGTGGAATTGCTCGGGAACCCCGATGAGCTGGAGTTCTGGAAACTGCAGTACAAGATCAAATGGGAGACCGAAACCTATGGTGAAAAAAAGATGGAACCGGTGCGCCAGGCGCTTTCAGCCGCGTTCGGCCGGCTGGGATACCCGGAACCGGAGCTGGAGGCCGGCATGCTGCTGGCCCTCATCGATGGGATGGCCACGCAATTGTTCCTCCAGGAGGCATTTGACGTGAAGGCCATGATCGGATTTTTGAAAATGAAATACAAGGTGTAAAAAATTTTAATCATAATAATAAGTAAGCACTCACATATAACATGACAAACAAGATGAAAACAACGATAGACAGAACCAAACCGGTGCTGGTCACCGGTGCCACCGGCTACGTGGCCAGCTGGCTCGTAAAAAAACTGCTGGACGAGGGGCTCACCGTGCACGCGGCAGTCAGGAACCCCGGTAACAAGGAAAAGGTGGCGCACCTCGATGCGATCGCGGCAAAGTCGGCGGGGACCATCAGGTATTTCGACTCCGACCTGATGGAGCCCGGATCCTACGCCGAAGCGATGAAAGGATGCGAGCTGGTGTACCATACGGCCTCCCCGTTCATCACCGACGTGGAGGATCCGCAGCGCGACCTGGTCGACCCGGCGGTGAAGGGGACCGAGAACGTGCTGGAAACGGCCAACGCCACACCCGGTGTCAAGCGGGTGGTGGTCACCAGCAGTTGCGCGGCCATTTACGCCGATGCTATCGAACGGGAAACCCTGCCGGGGGGCAAATTCACCGAAGCGGTATGGAACACCACCGCCTCCCTCGATTACCAGCCTTACTCCTACTCCAAGACCCTGGCCGAGAAGAAAGCCTGGGAGATCGCCGAAAAGCAATCGCGGTGGGACCTGGTGACCATCAACCCCAGCCTGGTGCTGGGCCCGCCCCTGAACCTCAAGGCTACCAGTTCCGACAGCTTCACCGTGCTGAAACAACTGGGCGACGGCAGCCTGAAGTTCGGCGCTCCAAGAATGGGCATCGGCCTGGTGGATGTCCGCGACGTGGCCGAGGCCCATTATGCCGCAGGATTCAATCCCGAAGCCAGCGGACGGTACATCACCTCGGGGCACAACACGAACCTGCTGGAAATGGCTCATACCCTGCAGCCCAAATTCGGGAAGGAATACCCCATCCCCGACAGGGCGCTGCCAAAGTGGCTGCTGATGTTCGCCGGACCGATGGTCAACAAGCTGCTGTCGCGCCGCTTCATCAGGAACAACATCGATGTGGAATGGAAGGCAGATAACTCGAAGATCAGGAACGAACTGGGCATCACCTTCAGGCCGATGGAGG
>CAYLTG010000362.1:0-1968 GCA_964386225.1 uncultured Bacteroidales bacterium | reverse complement strand
GCTGGCCCGATTGCGGCGAGATCGACATCATGGAGATGATCGGCGGCAGCAACCGGGAGAATACGGTCCACGGAACGGCCCACTGGGAATTCAACGGCACCCATGCCAGCTACGGGCAGTCCGAAACCCTGCCCGCCGGCACCTATACCTTCGCCGAATCGTATCACGTGTTCTCCATCATTTGGGATGAGAACAGGATCAGGTGGTACGTCGACGATGTCCTCTACAATGAACTGGATATCAATGGAGCCGATATGACCGAGTTCCATGCGCCGCATTTCTTCATCTTCAATGTGGCCGTGGGCGGCAACTGGCCCGGATCACCCGATCAATCCACCATCTTCCCCCAACAGATGAAGGTGGATTATATCCGCGTATTTCAGCCGGAATAGCAGGCGCTGTTTTCCGGCAGGGGACCCATCAAAGAACGTTTTACCCGGGTCCTTCAGGATTAGATTTGAAAACCTAAAAAACAATCCAGATGAATAAACATCTACTTACAAGCTTGTTGCCCCTCGTGTTCGGGCTCCTTTCGCTTACACTCCATGGCCAGCATACGGTCACGGGCAATGTCAAGGATGCCTCCGACGATCTGGGGATACCCGGGGCCACCGTCCTTCAGAAGGGCAGCACCACGGGGACCATCACCGACATCGACGGCAACTTCAGCCTCACCGTCTCCAGCAGCACCGACACCCTTCAGTTCTCGTACATCGGTTACCAGACCATCGAAATGCCCATCAACGGGCGTTCCGTGATCGATGTGAGCATGGATGTGGAGCTCACGGAACTGGATGAGGTGGTGGTGATCGGCTATGGCACCCAGAAGAAAAAAGTAGTGACCGGGGCCATCGCCACGGTCAGTTCGGAAGAAATTACAAGTACCCCCGTCCTGAGGGCCGAGCAGGCCATGCAGGGCCGTACGGCAGGTGTCCAGGTGACACAGCAGTCCGGCCAGCCCGGGGAAGCCCCCACAGTGCGGATCCGTGGCGCCGGAACCACCGGCAACGCCGACCCGCTCTACATCGTCGATGGCATGCCTGTCGGGAACATTGACTTCCTCAACCCGGGCGACATCGAATCGATGGACGTGCTCAAGGATGCCGCTTCGGCCGCCATCTACGGGGCCAGGGCCGCCAACGGGGTCGTCCTCATCACCACCAAAAGCGGCAAAGGAGGGACCGAAGCGGGTATGAACGTCACCTATTCGGGGTACTACGGGATCCAGAACGCCGCCAAAAAACTCGACATGCTGGATGCCGACCAGTACCGTGAATTGATGAACGATGGCGCCAGGAATGCAGGGCTGACGGAACCCTTCGACCTCGACGAGATACCTGCCCACAACACCAACTGGCAGGACGAACTCTTCCAGAAGAACGTGCCCATCATGAACCACGAGGTCGCCGTGACCGGCGGCAACCAGAAATCATCCTACGCCTCCTCGATCTCCTACTTCTCGCAACAGGGGATCATCGGCGGCGACAAATCACAGTTCGACCGGATCACGGCCAGGCTCAACAGCCAGCACAAGGTGACACCCTGGTTCCAGTTCGGCAACAACCTGGCCTATTCCCACATCAAAAGCCGCGGGATCGCCAGCAACGCCTCCTTCAACGGCGCCTACAGCGGTGCCCTGAACATGGACCCGCTGACACCGGTCTTCGAGACCGACCCCGACCTCCTCTCCCAGCCACCCTATTCCACCGAGCCCGTCATCACAGACGAGGACGGCAGGACATACGGCATCTCCCAGTATGTGGGGGCAGAGGTGGTGAACCCCCTGGCACTCCTGGAGATCCAGACTGGCCAGACACGGGCCGACAAAGTGATCGGAAATATCTTCGGTGACTTCAGGATCATCGAAGGCCTGCAGTTCAGGACCACACTGGGGATTGAACTGTCCTATGTCAATGGCGGATCCTACCGTCCCCTTTTCTTCCTCAACGGGGCACAGAACAACACGGA
>CAYLTG010000361.1:0-2001 GCA_964386225.1 uncultured Bacteroidales bacterium | reverse complement strand
TTAACGGGGCCGAAATTACAAAATTTCAATTTCCTGTCAATTTTAACGTGGCGAAATCGTTCCTGATCCGGATGGCGGACAAAGTTTTCACCGGATTCCGCATATCTTTTTGTTAATTTGGCTTTTTAATAAACTACATACGACCATGCACACAAGACATACCCTCGTCCTTGCTTTTTTACTTTCAGCCGGGATTCTTGCGGCTCAGCCGCACCCGGGCAGCGACCTGATCCGCGGGATGCAGCGGAGCGTCTGCGCCATCAAGGTCACCGACAACGCTACCGGCACCTCGGTGGGCTGCGGCGTGGTGGTGATGCAGCAGGTCGACGGCCGCGAGGTGTATTTCGTGGCCACTGCCAACCACATCATCGAGGACCTGCTGGGCAGCGAAAGGGCCGGAGGCGAGATCCTGGCGTTCGACCGGTCGGGGATCCTGTACAAAGCTTCCGGATTGACCAGGAAGCATGTGCTGTGGCGGAACGAGTCGCTGGATGCGGCCCTCCTGCTGCTGCCCGCCGACCTGCGCCCCGAAGGGCAGATACCCATGAACTACCGGTACGAGGGGATGGCCCACCTGGAAAGGACGGCAAAACCGGAATGGGGGCAGGACATTTACCTGTTCGGCTACCGGTGGATGGACGAGGACAATTTCATCGACATACTGAAAAAGGGGATCCTTTCCGTGGGGACCACGAAACTGCCCGGGTATGAAGGGCATGTGGTGTTCCTCATCGACAACATGGCCAACAAGGGAATGAGCGGCGGGCTGGCCTTCACCCCCGACGGAGCCGGGATCGGCATCATCAGCAGCTATGTCTATGAGGTGGGGTCCCAATTGCAGAACAGCGACGACCTCACCGTCTGCCTGCCCATGGCGTTCTATTTCCAGGCGCTCGAGGATGTCATATCCACCGACAAGAGCAGGTTCACAGATACCATCGACTACTAAAAAACCCACCCCGTCCGGGGTGGGTCAACGAATCAAACCTGCCATGTGAAAACGGCATTAAGCTCTCACCTGCCGTTCAGGGGGTCAATTGCGCACGAAGTGGAGCTCCTCCACGCTGTTGTCGCTGTCGTCCCTGAGCCGGATCTCACTGCCGGTTGCCGAAACGATCAGCCAGTCGTCGCTCAGGTCGTCGATCTTGTCGTTGCCGGTGATGGTGATGACCAGCTTGCCGGAAGAGCTGCTGCTGTCGTCGCCGGCCTCCCCCAGCGACCAACTGCCGGCATAGGCCTGGGCACTGCTGTTCGCCTCAAAGGAGCCGTCGCTGTTGAACCGGAAGGAATAGGGCGCGAAATCGCCGGTCTCCACCTTGCCGTCGTCATAGTAATAGCTCACCTTCCAGTCGCCGGAAAGGGTGCCGTCGCTTACCCCGTTGCCTAGCGGGGAGGGGTTGTCGTCGTCGGAGTTCGAACATGACCACAGGAGGGCCAGGACGAAGAGTGTGATAATTTTTGATGCTGTCTTCATAGTCAATGAATTTTGTTGATGGAACAAAGTAAAAGAAAGCCGGCCCGCATTTCAAAACAATCATGGCGAACGGGGAATTCCCGGTGCTGAGCGGGAAGTTTCGCGGTCCCTGTGCACGAGTTTGCACAACGATTCTCCAAAAAACCATATTTTAGCCGCTCAATACTGAAATGCGCTATGAATCCACTTCTCATAACCGGCTCCATCATCGTGACCCTGGCCCTCGCCTCCTATTCCATCGCCATCATCACCGAGCAGGTGAAGAAGGTCATCAGCCGGACCGTCCTGGTGTTCATCTCCCTGGGCATCGTGCTGGACATTACGGCCACCGTATTCATGATCGTCGGGTCGCCCAACTCCCCGTTCACCCTGCACGGGTTCCTGGGGTATTCGGCCCTGGCGGTGATGCTCGTCGACACCACGCTGATATGGAGGACTTACCTGGAGAACGGATTGAACACAACGGTCGGACGATCCCTGCACCTCTACTCCCGCTATGCCTACCTGTGGTGGGTGGTGGCGTATGT
>CAYLTG010000360.1:0-2018 GCA_964386225.1 uncultured Bacteroidales bacterium | reverse complement strand
ATGAGACCATGTTCTGCTGCGTCGACGGCCCCGATTTCGACGGGAGCAAGGTCGACTTTGACGAACTGATGAACCGGAATTCGCTGTATCTGAAGGATGAGAAGGATTCGCTGCTATTCTCGATCAGGTAGATAATCACAAATAGCAAATAACAATTGATTTCCAGGCTTCAAATCAAAAATCCCAGACCTCCCTTGAACATTGAAAACATAAAGAGCAAGGCGAGTGGAGAATAGACCTTGAAGCTGGAGGTTGCGCATCGGAATTCATAAACTTATGTTAGACCACGACGTTAAATATCTGAAGTTTAAGACCTACTTAAACACCTATTGCCCCCATTGCCACAACAGCTTCAATGTCGAAAAGAAGGGGATCAACCAGATCGAGTTCAAGGCGGTTTACGAAGGCAATGCGATCGACCTTTTCCTGAGCCCCTACCTCGATGTGTTCGAGATCGAGAGTTCGGTGGAGATCACGAAGGACGGCGTCCTGGACGACCTCATCTGCCCGCATTGCAGCAAAAGTCTCCTGAACAGGGAAACGACCTGCGGCGAGTGCGGCTCCCCGGTTGGAGAGGTGATCATTTCGGCCCTTTCCAAGCTCATCCCGTTCTACATCTGCATGAAATACGGCTGTGAATGGCACGGCCTCACCAAAAGGGACGAACGGCGGATCAAGCTGAAAATACCCCGGCAGGAGATGCCCGAGCAGGACCAGACCCTGCGTGTGCACAACTTCCAGGAGGTGCCTTACGGCTATACCACCGAGCTGGCATTGCTGGAGGCCGGGCGCTGCCTGCAGTGCAAGAAACCGATGTGCGTGGAGGGATGCCCGGTGAACGTACCCATCCCGGAATTCATCGCGCTGGTGGCCGATGAGAAATTTGACGAGGCGGCCAAGAAGATCAAGGAGACCAACCTTTTCCCGGCCATTTGCGGGCGGGTCTGCCCCCAGGAAAGCCAGTGCGAGGCCAAATGCATCCTGGGACACAAGGACGACCCCGTGGCCATCGGAAGGCTGGAACGGTTCGTGGCCGACTATGAGCGGAAGATGGACCTGGTGAAGGTGCCCATCGTCAAACAGACCACCGGCCAGAAGGTGGCGGTGATCGGTTCGGGCCCCGGCGGGCTGACCGTGGCCGCCGACATGCGGCAGCTGGGTTACGGCGTCACTGTCTTCGAGGCGCTCCACGAGACCGGCGGCGTGCTCACCTATGGCATCCCGGAGTTCAGGCTGCCCAAGACCATCGTTCAGTTCGAGATCAACTTCCTCAAGGAGCTGGGCGTACGCATCGAAACCAACCAGGTGATCGGGAACATCTACACCATCGACGAGCTGCTCGAGGAATTCGATGCCGTCTTCATCGGCGTGGGCGCAGGACTGCCCACCTTCATGGGCCTGGAGGGAGAGAGCCTGGGGAACATCTTCTCGGCCAACGAGTACCTCACCCGGATGAACCTCATGAAAGCCTATAAATTCCCGGAATACGACACCCCCATGCCGAAAGGCCACAGGGTGACCGTGATCGGCGGCGGCAACGTGGCCATGGACTGCGCCCGCACCGCCAAACGCACCGGCGCCGAGGAGGTGACCATCGTATACCGGAGGTCGCGGCACGAACTGCCCGCAAGGGCCGAGGAGGTGCACCATGCCGAAGAGGAAGGGATCAGGTTCAAGCTGCTGACCAACCCGGTCAGGTACATCGGAACCGACCACAATGCCATCAAGGGGATGGAGTGCATCAAGATGCAGCTGGGCGAACCCGACGCTTCCGGCCGCCGGAGACCTGTGCCCATCGACGGGTCCAACTTCACCATCGAAACGGACCTCTGCATCGTGGCCGTCGGCACCGGGCCCAACCCCGTGATCTTCCAGTCGACACCCAACCTGAAAAGGAATAAATGGGGATACATCGAGGTCAACCCCGAGACCAACGAGACCTCCATCGATCGCGTCTATGCCGGCGGCGATATCGTCACCGGCTCCGCCACCGTCATCGAGGCCATGGGCGCCGGCCG
>CAYLTG010000359.1:0-2029 GCA_964386225.1 uncultured Bacteroidales bacterium | reverse complement strand
GCACCGGGGAGAATTACGGGATCGACCTGACGCTGGAGCGGTTCATGGACCGCGGATACTATTTCATTATCACCGGCTCGCTGTTCGAGGCCAGCTATGTCGGGGGTGACGGGATCAAAAGGGATGCCCGCTTCAACAAAGGGTACGTGTTCAATATCCTCGGCGGAAAAGAATGGAATGTCGGGAAGGGACATAAGAACAATTCGATCGGGATCAACGGCAAGTTCAGCATCAACGGGGGCGACCTCCAGACGCCGGTCGACGAGGATGCGACCTACATCATCAGGGAGGTGGTCTATGATGAGTCCAGGTCTTTCGAGGAGCAGAAGCCGACCGTCTTCTACCTGCACCTGACCCTCAACTACCGGAAGAACAAGCCACGGCATGCCAGCATCTGGAGCTTCCAGGTCCTGAATGCCCTGGGTGCGCCGGAGTATTTCGGATACAGGTTCAACTACCTCGAAGATACCATCGACCGCGACGAACAGACACTCGTGATCCCGAACATCAGTTATAAAATTGTTTTTTGACACCCTGTGTGCGTCGGGTCAGGTGATTTAAAATTAAAGGGTTGTGTCTGCTTGTATATAAATTGTAATGAATTTGCTCCGGGCCGTACGACAATTGTAATGGAAAGTATTTTCTGTCGGGATGCCCCCGCCTTATTTTTGCATGCAAACGGAAGTTGTGGTCTCAATGGACCAACCGGGACTTCTGATCCATGCAAATGCACTTTTTTTGCAACATAATGTTAATGAACAGGAAGGTACCCAAATGAAAAAGATCATATACATCACCTTTTTTATCCTCTCCCTGGTTTTGGGGGTTCTGGCGGTGGCCAGTGCGCAGGACGAATGGGAATGGATCGACACCGGTTACGACTACATCCTTTACGATATCAGTTTCCCCGAAGGCCAGAGTGCGATCGGATACCTGGCCGGTTCCACGTCAACCTACAACGGTGACGGCATCATCCTGAAAACGACTGACAGCGGCTATACCTGGGAGCAGATCTCCGATCCCTCGATCCCCGGGCTGCAGGCCCTCTTCTTCAATGACCTGAACACAGGGTACGTGGCCGGCTGGGACGGCTACCTGGCAAAGACCACCGACGGGGGTGATACCTGGGAGGAGATCCTGGTGGACCCGGGGGTCTGGTATTTCGAGGACCTCGAGTTCTGGGACGACGACAACGGGATCGCAGCAGCCTGGGGAGGCGAACTTTACGTGACATCCGACGGGGGTGCCAGCTGGACCCAATCCACGGGGGTGACCGCCGGGGTGTACGACGTCTGCTATGCCAGCGCCACCGTGCTCTATGCCGCAGGCGGGGATGAAAAGATCCTGAAGTCCGTCGACGGGGGATTGAGCTGGACTCAACTCTATGCCGGTATTTTCACCTACGTTTTCACAGGGGTGGAATTCCTCAACGAGGACTACGGCATGGTGGCCGGCGAGGACGGCAAGGTGCTGATGACCGACGACGGCGGGATCAGCTGGACGACGAACAATACATCCTTTTTCCATCTCTGGCATGGCTTCCACATCTTCAACGAGGACAGCGCCTATGTGACCGGAACACCCGAAGGTGTCTACAAGACCACGGACGGGGGCGCCACCTGGGTCGACGATTTCCCGCAAAGCAATTACAACTCCGCCTTTTACAAGATCATCTTCACGGGGGACAACAACACCGGCTTTGTTTGCGGGTCGCAAGGGACCGTCATGCGGAAGGAAGGGATTGAAACTGCCCCGGCCATCAGTATCCCAACCGATATCATATTTCCGCAGACCTGGGTCGGGGAGACCGTTGTTTTTCCCATGGTGGTTGCGAACAACGGGAACGCAACCCTCAGCGTCACGGACATCAGTTCCGATAATCCCGTGTTCCATACCGATCTCACCTCTTTTGACCTGGAGCCTGGGACGGAGCAGGAGGTGTTGGTCACCTTCGAACCCGATGCGGGGGGATACTTCACCGGTACGCTGACCATCGAAAGCAACGATCCACTGAACCCTTCGGCGGCCG
>CAYLTG010000358.1:0-2033 GCA_964386225.1 uncultured Bacteroidales bacterium | reverse complement strand
CCCACATGTGGTTCGGCGACAACGTGACCTGTGCCACGTGGAGCGACATCTGGGTCAACGAGGGGTTTGCCACCTATTCCGACTACCTGGCCCATGAGATGCTGGCCGACCCGCAATGGTATCCCATCTGGCTCAGGAACGCGCACGATTACATCATTTCCGAACCCGGGGGCAGCGTATGGGTGCCCGAAGAGGAGGTGCAATACGGGAACGAAAGCAGGATATTCAGCGCAAGGCTGTCCTACTACAAAGGGGCTTACGTGCTGCACATGATCCGCTACGAGCTCCAGGATGACGATCTGTTCTTCCTGGTCATGAGAAATTTCCAGGAAACGTTCAGCGACAGTGTCGCCACCAGCCAGGATTTCATCGATGTGCTCAATGCCACCACCGGGCTCGATTTCACCGGCTTCTTCGAACAGTGGTTCTTCGGCGAGGGGTATCCCATTTACGATATCGACTGGGCTCAGTCGGGCAACGATCTCCAGTTCACCTCCCTGCAGAGTGCTTCGGCCGGGGAGGTGACTCCTTTTTTCGAAATGAGCTACCCCGTCAGGCTTTACCTGGAGGATGGCACGGACACCACCATCGGCATCATGCATACGCAACCCCTGACGGAAATAACTGTCCATATCGGTAAGGGTGTTGACAGCATCCGGGTAGATCCGGACCTGTGGGTCCTCAAGCGCGTGGCAAGCATCAACGGGATCGGCGAACGCGGCGAACATGCGGCCCTGCGCATTTTCCCGAACCCGGCCACGGACAGGCTGGAAGTCCGCATGGACGGCCAGGACAGGTGGGAGATCGCCCTTTACGGTCAGGACGGGCAGAAAATACTGGACCGGGCAGGGAAAGGCCCGGCGACGGCCATCGACATCAGCGGATTGAATGCCGGGGTTTATTTCATCTCAGTTCGGTCGGGCCAAAAGACCATGAATCGAAAATTCATTAAACAATAATTCTAGAAAGATGAGAAAGTTTACTTTTTTGCTTCCTGCAGTCCTGTCCGTTTTGCTGACAACTGCCCAGCACAGCCACGATGCGGACCGGTTGACCTGCAGCAAGGCGAAATTCATCCAGGAATACTACAAAAGCACAACGGAGATCATCCAGAGCCCCCTGCTCTTCGATTACGATGTGAAGCATTATTTCATCGACATCACGGTGCACAACAATACCATTGAAGTGGGCGGGGAGGTCACCTTCCTGGCCGAAGTGGTGGCCGAAGAGCTGGATACCTTTGCTTTTGAGCTGCTGGACGAAATGATCATCGACGAGGTGACCGTCAATGGTGTGGCCCAAGCCGTCAGCCGCCTCAATGATGAAGTTTTCGTAGCCCTTTCAGGCCCGCTGGCAGCCGGTGAGATGTTCACGGCCAACATCGAATACCACGGCACGCCGCCCACCGGCGGGTTCTTTTCGGGGATCAGCACTTCCTACGATTCCTGGGGCAAGAACGTCACCTGGACCCTGTCGGAGCCCTTTGCCGCCCGCGACTGGTGGCCGGTGAAGCAGGTGCTGGATGACAAAGCCGATTCGGTTTGGGTGTTCCTCACCACGGAGGGGGAGAACATGGCCGGTTCCAACGGCCTGCTCACCAACGTGGTGCCGCTGCCCGACAACATGGTGCGTTACGAGTGGAAGTCGAACTACCCCATCGCCTACTACCTCATCTCCTTCGCGGTATCGGAGTACCAGGAGTACAATGTCTATGCGCATCCTGCTGAGCTTCAAGGCGATTCCGTGCTCATCCAGAACTTCATCTATGATGTTCCCAACTGCCTAGAGACCTACAAGGACGGCATCGACCAGACCGCCGGGTTCATCGAGCTTTTTTCCGATCTTTACACGTTATACCCTTTCCACGAGGAGAAGTACGGTCATTGCCTCACCGACCTGGGCGGGGGCATGGAGCACCAGACCATGACCACCATCGGCGGGTTCAATTTCTGGCTTGTTGCCCATGAACTGGGGCACATGTGGTTCGGCGACAACGTGACCTGCGCCACCTGGAGCGACATCTGGATCAACGA
>CAYLTG010000357.1:0-2050 GCA_964386225.1 uncultured Bacteroidales bacterium | reverse complement strand
GTCATTTGGATCAAGGGCCTGACCCCATTTACCGCTATACCAATAAATCAATCATCAATCACCATTCTCTAATCTCTTATCTCATATCTCTTATCTTTTATCTCTTATCGCCGCACCCCAGGTCCAGCACATACCTGTACTCCGACCCCGTTTCCGGGTCCACGTAAGTGTTCACCTCACCGTCATCCAGTTTGAACCTCAGGGGACGGCCTGTCTCATGGTCGGGGACGGGAAAAGGACTGGCCACCTCCTGCCGCTCGCCGTTGCAGTCCATCGTGAACTTGCCGCCCATCGGGTCCTGCCCGGTGCGGGCGATCTCGAGCCAGCGGGAACCGTCCTCCCCCTCGACGATCAACCCGAAGCAATTGATCTTGTAATTGTTCCTGCCGCTGTAGATGCAGTCCTGGATATTGCTGGACCAGTCGACCACCACCATGCCGGTGCCGGTCACCTTCACGGAATCGGGCACCCGTTCGATGGTGCAGGCGATGACACCCTTTCCTGTTGAGTTTATGGTGAACTCCCCGCCGGGGCTCTGGGAGGCGGCATGCTCATAGTGCAGCCACAGGTTCCTGCCGGGCCTCACCTCGATCCTGTCCTTCACGGTGAAGGTGTTGGACGGTCCTTCCGGATCCCTGAAGTTATTGAAGGGTCGGAAATACAAGATATCGATCCCCAGCTCATAGGCACCGGGCTCACAGGGAGCCTTGTAAACGACCCTGGCTTCCCCTGCCTCGCCGGTGAGTGCGGTATGGGGTTGAACGGTGCCACCACTGGCAGCAAACTGCAGCCTGAGCCCTGGCAGCGGGGTGCCATCGCAATCGGTCACGGTTACACTGAGCCCGGCAGTCTGGTTCACGGCAAGGCTATCCCGGTCGAGCGAAACCCGGACCTGCGCTGCCGTTTCGGCACCCAGGCCGAGGGCCACCCCCTCGTGCTTATCCCTTCTGCCCAGTTCATAGGCCCTGATCTTCCCGGCAATGGGAAGCATCAGCGCAGCCACCGCAGCACCGTTCTCCTGCCCGCTCATGGCCTGGTCGTACTCCATCTCGGCCTCGATCACCCGTTCCCCGGTCTGGGGGGCTTCGATCCAGGCCTCGATCAGCAGGGTCTTCCTGGCCTTTTTGGAAATGGTCCCGGAAAGCTGGTAGCCTGCCCCCTCGGCAAACCGGAAGCAGCCGCTGTCGGAGGCATGCTCCTGCAAGGCATTGAAGAGGCCGGCCGACACCCGGGCAAGCTCGTCGACCTGTCCTGCATCATACCCCATCTCGATAGCTTCGGACTGGGTAACCTCCAATACGAGGTCAAAATTTGCTAACTCCACGGCTGGGCAATCCCCGCAATCCGGCACCTGGGCAAAGGAAAGAAGGGTCAAAGAAATGATAAAGGCAGTGGCAAAGAATCGGAGCAGAGAGTTCATCGGCGTCAAAGGTTTGTTGTGTTCAACACCGCGCAAAAATAAGGAAAAATGATGCACGGACCGGCGCCGGCCCCCGGAAGGTCATTGGTATTGTCGCACCAGGCACCGACTTCTCAACCTAAAATACTACATTTGCATTCCACACATCACCCGAATGAAAGACCGGTCGCAACAGATCAAGCTGGCCTCCTGGGTCGGCATCGCCGCCAACGCCATCCTGGCCGTGTTCAAGGTGACGGTGGGCTTCATCGCGGGGAGCCTGGCGGTGATCGGCGACGGCATCGACACCCTGTCGGACGTGCTCACCTACGTGATCACCCTGTTCACCGCCAGGGTCATCGGCAAGCCGCCCGACCCCAAATATCCTTATGGCTACAGGAAGGCGGAGACCATCTCCACCAAAGTGCTTTCGTTCATCATCTTCTTTGCAGGTGCCCAGCTGCTCATCACCACGGGTGGCCGCATCCTCAGCGGGGAGGAACGGGAGATGCCCGACATCATCGCCATCTACGTGACCATCCTCAGCATCGCCGGCAAGGCCCTCCTGGCCGCCTGGCAGTTCCGGATGGGAAAGCGGGCCGAGAGCTCCATGATCATCGCCAACGCCAAGAACATGCGCAACGACATCCT
>CAYLTG010000356.1:0-2052 GCA_964386225.1 uncultured Bacteroidales bacterium | reverse complement strand
GATCGAGCTGGTTAAACTACGCTCGAAACGGGACATCAAACACTGGATCGTGCCGGTGCTCTCCCTGATGAACGAGACATTCCGCGACATCTATGCGTTCACCCCGCTTACCGAGAAAGAAATGAAGGAGTTCGCCTCCCGCTATTTCCTCATCCTCGACCCCCGGTTCATCAAGATCCTGCTCAACGGCAAGAAAGAGGTGGTGGCCTTTATCCTGGGCATCCCCGACATCACGGAGGGCATCCGCAGGAGCAAGGGGTACGTGCTGCCAACAGGCGTCTTCCACATCCTCCGGTCCCAAAAAAGGACCAGGCGACTCAGCCTGCTGCTGGGCGCCATCCGCCAGGACTACCAGAAAGGAGGTCTCGACACCGTGCTGGGCATCCACATGCTGGAGGATGCCAGGAAAGCCGGGCTCACGCATATCGACAGCCACCTGGAGATGGAAACCCATTACAAGATGCGCAACGAGATGGAGAAGATGGGCGGCAGGGTCTACAAACGCTACCGGGTCTTTCTGAAGCCGCTGAACTAGGCCTGCAGGATTTCGTCCAGCTTTTTCCTGAACTCCCGGAACAGGGTATCCATGTAAGCATCTGCCTTTTCATGCAGCTCATCGAAGGCCTGGACGAGCTTCCGGCCTTCGGGGGTCAGCTGGGTCTGGCCACCGTCCTTGCCCCCCCGGCTCTTATCCAGGAGGCTGATGCCGAGGATCTCCTCGATCTCCTTCAGGTCGCCCCAGGTACGCCGGTAGGTGATGCCCAGGGCCTTGGTGGCGGCCCGGAGCGACCCATGTTCCTCGATCGCCTTGAGGATCTGCCACTTGCCGTCGCCCATGATGCCTTTGTCGTCGGGTGTGGAGAGCCAGATCTTGTAACTCAGGATTACGTCTTGGGGTTGTGTGGTCTCAGGCATAAAAAAAGAGTTTCCACAAAATTAAGGAAACTCTTCCATACCATTCAAACCTTCATCACGAAGCGAACATCGGGAACTCCCCCATCATCTCGTTCACTTTTTTCCTGACCTTCGGGATGAGATCAACGTTTTCGATGTCGGAGATCACCTCATCGATGAGGTCGACGATCATGGCCATATGTTCTTCCTTCAAGCCCCTTGTGGTGATGGCGGGGGTGCCGATCCGCAGACCTGAGGTCTGGAAGGGCGACCGGCTGTCGAAGGGCACCATGTTCTTGTTCACGGTGATATCCGCCTGCACGAGGGTGTCCTCCACCTTCCTTCCGGTGATATCCGGGAACTTGTTGCGCAGGTCGATGAGCATCAGGTGGTTGTCGGTGCCGCCGGAGATGACGTTATACCCTTTGTCCACGAAGGCGTCGGCCATCACCTCTGCATTCTTCTTCACCTGTTTCATATAGGTCTTGTACTCTTTGGTGAGTGCTTCGCCGAAGGCCACCGCCTTGGCGGCGATGACGTGCTCCAGCGGCCCGCCCTGGATGCCGGGGAAAACGCCCGAATCGAACAGGGAGGACATTTTCCGGATGACCCCTTTCGGAGTTGTCTTCCCGAACGGATTATCAAAGTCCTGGCCCATCAGGATGATGCCGCCGCGGGGACCGCGCAGGGTCTTGTGGGTGGTGGAAGTGACCACATGACAGTATTTGAGCGGGTCGTTGAGCAGGCCGGTGGCAATAAGGCCGGCGGGGTGTGCGATGTCGGCCATCAGAAAAGCGCCGATCTTGTCGGCGATGGAACGCATCCGCTTGTAGTCCCAGTCCCTGGAGTAGGCCGAAGCGCCGGCCAGGATCAGCTTTGGTTTCTCCCTGAGGGCGGTCTCTTCCATCCTGTCATAGTCCACCAGACCCGTTTCTTCATCCACTTCATAGGCAATGGGGTTGTACAGGATGCCCGAGGAGTTGACCGCCGAGCCATGGGAGAGGTGTCCGCCGTGCGACAGATCGAGTCCCATGAAGGTATCGCCGGGCTTGAGCAGGGTAAGGAACACCGCCATGTTGGCCTGTGCCCCGGAGTGGGGCTGAACGTTGGCCCACTCGGCACCGAAAAGCTCACACAGGCGGTCGATGGCAAGCTGCT
>CAYLTG010000355.1:0-2057 GCA_964386225.1 uncultured Bacteroidales bacterium | reverse complement strand
CGCGGGTCCGTGTCGCCATAGATCCTCGCCGTCATGCCGTAGACCAGTCCCCTCCAGGGATGCCCGCCTCCCTCCAGCATCTCGCCGGTGAGGCCGAACGGGATGCCCGACACTTCGGTGAGCCAGTAATCGGGCCCCCGGTCGTATTCGAAATACTCCCCGAACCAGAGCCGGGTGATGTAGGGCATGTGCTCCATGTACAGGAAGGCACTGTTGATGTAACCGTCGCGTTCATTGAACTGGTTGGCCGAGTGCAGGTCGATCACCACTTCGTCGCGGTGTGTCTGGAGCACATTGGCAAGTCGCTTGACCGTGGTGCGGCTGAACGCGATGTCGTCGAGGTAGAGCCCGTCGATGTGCTGGTTCTCCGCCAGCCAGCGGACCCCTTCGATGTAGTAGTTGGTCCAGCGCGCCGTCCCCTTGTTGAGGATGGCCGCATCGTTGACGGAAGTGGCATGCCAGGCGGCATGGTAATGGTCCCGCAAATGCTCCTGCAGCCAGCTGTGGCCTCCCCCTTCCCCGTCGTTGAAGACCTCGAACCCCAGGCTGCGCAGCGGGAATAGCTCGTAAGCGCGGTAGGTGAGCTCCCGGATGGTGTTGTAGAGCTTCACCTTCACCCCTTTTGCGTGGGCCTCGTCGATATAGGCCTTCTGAAGGCCGGCATTGTAGAAGGGGTAATTGATGTACGGGTTGATCTCATTGGCATGGTGTACATTGATGATGGTGCCGTTCCAGGCCACCACCGAATCGACAGGCACATACCTGTGCACGAACCGGGTCCTGAAATGGGCTTCCGTATCGATCAGCTTGAAGGGGGTGATGAGGAACCGGATGTTGAAATGGAGGGTGTCTCCTTGCTGCACCCTGCGACTGCCGCTGTAACACTCCACGGCCACTTCGCTGCCGCTCTCCCGGATCCGGATGCCCCCTTTACCGTTATTGTACCACGATACAGGGGCTCGCAGCGGCTTCTGCCGGTAGAAGTTGGTGTTCAGCGGCCGCTCATAGTGCTCATCCCTGAGCACGAACTGCAGGCCCCTGTTCACCGTGCCCAGCCAGGCGCCTTCCTGGTGGCGGGTGGCGGTATCCCAGGTCCAATCCACTGCGGCCGGCCGTTTCCCACCCTTGAACCCGAGCCCGAGCATGTATTCGGCTGCATCGCGGGGCATGGCCATGCGGAAGATGAAGTCGTCGATTTCCAGGGCTTCACGGGCCACCAGGGCGATCCTGTACTCCAGCATGCCGTCGTATTCAAGCTCCCCCTGAACGATCAGGTCGAGGGAGTTCGAGGAACCGGCCGCTCTCCAGGCGACAGCCCCCGGCGACTGCCGGTCGATCCTGAACTCGGCCAGATCAAAGCGGACCGGCAGTCCGCCGGGGAGCACCACCTCCGGCCCCATGCCCGCCGACAGGAGCGGCAGTCCCTCCGCCGCGAGGCAGGTCATCTCCTGAGAGAAATAGGAATAGATGCCGGTCGGGAAGCCCAGGGGGCCCAACTCGATCTCGCGGCCGAGGAGGCGGAGCGTATGCCCGTCCACTTCCACGGGAGTAAACGGGCGCGCGATGAAACCTTTGTCTAAACCAACAGTTGAGTTGATCCATCTCAATCTGCTCATTAATTGAGGGTTGTCGTCTGGTTCTTCGATCTCCTGGTCCAGGAGGTGCAGGCTGAGGAACACCGTATCGGGACCCATTCCTCCGGGCCGGATAATGACCTCACCCAGGTAATCCCCGGGGGGAGCATCGGCCGGGATCGTATAGCCGCACCACAGTGGTTGCACCCTGCCTTTTCTCACATCGACCTGTTTCACGAAGGGCTTCCCTTCCAGGTCAATGCCCCCGGTATTGAAGCAGGTCGCCGATCCTTCCGCGATCGTCCCGGAAGGAGCTTTCAGGGCTGTCATCTTCACATCCAGGTCTGTCAGATCATTCATCGGCGACCACACCCCCACCTGGAAGGCATAGAACTCCCCTTTTCTCACCGTATCCCGGAGCCCGTTGGCCGGCCTGTCGACGCTGACCCAGTGGAGCGGCAGGTGGCGGTCCATCCGGATGGG
>CAYLTG010000354.1:0-2063 GCA_964386225.1 uncultured Bacteroidales bacterium | reverse complement strand
GCGCCGGGCCAGCCAGCTGACGAGGGAGTCGGGCGCCACAGCCCTGCCATAGTATTCGTCGGGCATCATCAGGAAGCGCGGGTATTTCTCTTCCACCTGCTCCTCTTCCACCAGCCGGTTGTATTCCTCCGAGTGCAGGCGGATCACCGAGTCCCAGGCCTGCCAGTCGCCGCGGGAGCCGTGGATGAAGCCTTTGAGGTCGAGCCATTCGAGGCGGATCAGCCGGCCGTCGAGGTAAGGCCTGCCATTAGCATTCGATGCCCCTGGTGCGACCGTATCGGTCATCACCTCGCCCTTCTCCAGCAGCTCGTCGATGAGGGCGAGGGCCTCTTCCGTTTCGCCCCAGTCGTTGTAGAGGCAGACCAGGTGGGAGGTCAGGAACTCCTTGGTGGAGGCGGCTCCCAGCACGTGGGGGGCACGGTGGAAATGGTCCATCACCGTGCTCAGGAACCCGAAGAGGGTGTCCACCTCGGGCTGGTCCAGCTTCTGGTTGTGGTATGAAAAGTAATGACCCACGAAATGGGCGGCCAGCGAGGTGTCTTGCAACGGCCCCAGGCAGAGGCGGATCGCTTTTTTCACCGCCAGCAGGTATTCGGCAGGCATATTGAAATCCTGGTAGGCGTAAAGGTCGAGGTGAATGTTCCCAAGCGCCATGTCCGCCATCCCCCCGGCAACCAGGAGCTCCGTCATGCTGTCGGTGGTGGCCGGATCGGGCGGCTTTCCGTTGATGAGGTCCGCATCGCGCTGCATGTAATACCCGATCACGGCATGCAGCAGCTTCGACTCGTGGGTGTTTGTCCGCATCAGGGGGTGGACCGAATCGAGTATCTCTGGCGGCAGGTCAAGGCGCTGGCCCGCATCTTGGATGGCCTCCAGCCTTTCCCGGGCCGACAGCCTCTCGTCATTGGCGATGGAAAGCAGGGTGTCGAGGGCTGCACTCTGCGACCGGGCGGTCCGGAGAGGGTGCAGCGACAGGAGCATGAAGAGGAACGCGATCAGTGCGACCAACAGCGGCAGTCTTTTGTGAGCAAGGGTGCGATCAGCATCCACAGTCCGGTAGCTAATGGGTCTCAAAGTGCATGGGATAAGCACTATTGAAACAATTCGGCCGGGTGGTTGGTTCACCTGGCAATGACCGAAGCCGGTCCAGGCTGCCAGGCCGGATCAGAAGGCGAGGCCGAAGCTGACATAGACGGCATCCGGGAAGCCGATGCCGCAGCGGATCACGGGCGGGGCGCCGGGCTTCTGGTAGCGGTAGCCCAGGGAGCCGGAAGGCTGGAAATTCATGAACTCCGATTTCTCCTTCAGCGGGTACCAGGCCGGGTCGGCATCCGGGTTTTCATAGAAATAATTCTCACGGTCGGAGAGGTGGTTGTTGTAGTCCTGCCGGTCGTAGAAGAAGGTGGTGCCGGCACAGAACTCGAGGTGGTGTTTGCCATCGCCTGTCATGGTCATCAGCTCCAGCGAGGCGCTGGTGCCGCCGTTGGTATAATTGAAAACATGGGCCCACACACCGTACCCTGCCTTGACCCACAGGGAGCTGAAGGTATACCGGTGGTTCTCCCACACCATGCGCTGGAGGTTGACGTTGCCGGCGAAGGACATGACGGCGGTGCCCAGGGTGAAATAAATGCCGGTGCGGTGGAGCCGGGGCGACAGGGTGTCGGGTGCCTGGGACCGGGCTGCGATGCTGACAGTTAGCAGCAGGGTGAGGAAGACGGGACGGATCAGTGCTTGAGCGCGGTGCATGGGCTTTGGGTTGATGCGAAGATACGAAAAACCGGTCCAAACCAGGAAGGGAATTGGCTGCCGGCTTGCGATGTGCGGGGCGCGGCTCCAACAGTTATGTCCCGATAGCTATCGGGATTGATTGTGGTTCTCTTGTTTGCTTGTTCTTTAACATTCGAACAACAAGCAACAAACAACAAATGCAGAAGTAACGGAGTCGCGCCCCCCAACGCGTGCCAGCATTGCACCTATCCTGCGTCACCCGTTGTATTATTCTTCCTTTCAGTCGACAAAAGTTTCCTTTATTACCGATTTGACTTCCTTGATTTCCGGTT
>CAYLTG010000353.1:0-2067 GCA_964386225.1 uncultured Bacteroidales bacterium | reverse complement strand
GATCACCATCAGGCGCTCCGACAAGTACAAGATCCCCATGAAAATGGTCAACCACATCGACGGGGAGGAGGACTCGGGCAGGGAGATGCGGGATGTGGAGCCCTGGAAACCGGACCCGGGCATGTTCGAGATACCGGATGGCTACCAGGTGATGGAGATGCCGGGCATGGGACAGTGAAGCATATAAGCTTCACTGCAATGGTCTGACCCTGAAAACAAGTATTTATCCGATACAAAAACTTGGAGGTTATGAAAAAGTTCTATCGATTCTCTCTGGGGCTGCTCATGCTGGCGATGACTATCGCTGTGATGGCTCCGCCAAAAATGCAAGCCCAAACCGACAACGAACCCTCCGTCCGCCATGCCGTCCTCTATGAGGGCGTTGACGGCGTCCGCCAGGCCATCGCGGCCGGGGCCGACATCAACGAACCGGATGAGAACGGCTACACCCCGCTCATCTGGGCCTGCTCCTACAGCAGCCGGGAACAATACCGCGAAAGTGCCAAACTGCTGATCGAGAAAGGGGCCGACGTCAACATCAAAGCCAACGACGGCAATACGGCCCTGATCGAGGCGGCGGGCCATTCCCGCGAGGTCTTCGACCTGCTGCTGGCCAAAGGGGCCTCCGTGAAAGATAAGAAAGAAGATGGCACCGGCTGCTTCTACCAGTGCATGACCGGGATCCTCTTCTATGGACTATCGAATTATGACCTGGCTGAAATGCTGATCTCCAAAGGGGCGGATGCGGACGAAGCGCCGGTGTCGGGCGACCTGCAGGGATATACAGCACTCCTGTTCGCTGCCAGGGACAATAACCCCGACGCCGTAAAGTTTCTCCTCGACCACGGGGCCGACCCCAACGCGGCCAACGTCCTGGGGGAAACACCGCTGTCTGCAGCCGAGAAAGCGGGGAACAGCGAGGTGGTAGCCCTGCTGAAGGCCGGTGGAAAGAAATAACCCGGAGGAAAAGGCAAAAAAAAGGCCAGCCCTCGCGGGCTGGCCGGAAGGTTGGAAGGGTTGACTACAACCCTGTCAGTTCGAGCTCCGACAGGTCTTTGGTATATACGAAACGGTCGCCTTTGTGAATCACGTATTTGATGGGCTGATCCATGCCGTCCTTGCGGGCCGTCTCTGCAAACTCCTTGTAGGAATAGGTATGCGACCCTGAGTGCATGGGGACGAACAGGTTGGGATGCAACTTCTCGAGGGTATAGTAGATGCCTTTTTTCACCTGTTCGGGTTGCCCCAGGCTGCAGCCGCGGATGCCGCCGAACACAATGTCGATGTGGTCATACTTTTCAGCGATGAGATCGATCTCGTCCGTGAACTCCTTCATCAGCCCGTCCTCCCCGTTGGCATGGTCGCCCATGTGGAAAAGCACCAGGCCGTCGACCTCAACGACATAGCCGCCGCCCAGGTCGGTGGAATGGTTCACGTACACCTCCATGTCGCGCACCTTTTTCTCTCCGTGGACCGGGATCAAGGTATACTCATTCCCGTTGGTGTTCTGGTTCCAGCAAAGCACATATTCAATGTCGGGAATGGTTTCTTTCCAGCCGAAGATGGCCGGACTGTAATGATCCCCATGGGCATGCGTCGAAAACACGGTCACCTGCTGGTCTTTCAGGTGCCCGGGCAGGATGTACCCGGATGCGAGGCAGGAATCACCGGGCTTGCGGTCCCTGGGATTGCAGAAGTAGTCGAACACCAGGAAATGGTTCTGGGTCTTTACGGCCCACCCGGAGTGGCCCAGGAACCAGACACTGGCCTCCCCGTAATTAACGGGTTCCGTAAGCGGATTTCCGGCCGCCAGGTACTGTGCCAGCCCTTCATCGTCCGCACCGCCGGCCAGCAGCTTGTACGCCAGGTTCTTATGGTTGTACTCCATGGCATAGTCGAAGGGCGTCTTCTGGTTGCAGTCTTTCGCTTTCGGGCACGATCCCTTCTCCAACAGCAGGGAGGCAATGTCGTCATACCCCATGGCCACGGCCAGGTGCAGCTCCGTGCTTCCCGTGTTCTTTTCAGGGGTGTTCAGGAATGCGCCATGATCGGCAAGATAGGCCACCA
>CAYLTG010000352.1:0-2071 GCA_964386225.1 uncultured Bacteroidales bacterium | reverse complement strand
ACAAGGGGAACGGCCTTCCTGGGCTTGTCGAGCCGGATCATGACCCGCCAGGCCGAGGTCTGGTTGGGGATGCACACCGACATCACTTTGGCCGAATCGATCACACTGCCCCCGCCGACGGCAAGGATCACATCCACCTTCTGACGCCGGCCCATCTCCACAGCATCATTCACGTCATCCACCACCGGGTTGGGCTTGATCCCGTCAAACTCGAACACCTCGGCACCGATGGACCGCAACTGCTCCATCACGGCGTCGTAAATGCCGTTCCTTTTGATGGACCCCATCCCGTACACTAGCAGGACGCGCTTGCCGTAGGAGGCAACGGTCTTGCCGAGTTCGTTGACGACATCTTTTCCGAAATGGACCACGGTGGGGTTATCGATCTTGAAATTATTCATGGGATGCTGTTTTTATCTGGCAACAAAATTAAAGAATTAATGTTGGATCAAAATGTGCTCTTCAACCCTTAATCTTTTAAATTTGCATTAAACACAAGGAAATATGATCACCTTGAACACACCCCTGGAGGAGATGAACGGCATGAACAAGGGGACCCTTATGGAACAGCTGGGCATGGAATACCTCGAAGTGAAAGAGGGCTATGTGAGGGCCAGGATGCCTGTGGACCGGCGGACCAGGCAGCCTTTCGATATTTTGCATGGCGGGGCCAGCCTCGCACTGGCCGAGACCATCGCCAGCCTCGGTTCGGCGGTGATCACCGACCTGGAACAATTCCATGTGCGGGGGGCCTCCGTGTCCTCCAACCACGTCGGGGCTGTCTCCGGGGGTTGGGTGTTCGGCGAGGCCAGCCTCCTTCACCGCGGCAAGATCACCCATGTTTGGGATGTCCATATCCGTGACGGGGAGGGGACGGCAGTATCCGTCGCACGTGTCACTGTGATCGTTGTCCCCCGGTAGGTACCCGTAACCCGGTCAAACTGCATGATGGTGGATTCAAGCTTGTCAGGACTCATCGGCCTCTGCCTCGAAAGGAACATCCCTTTTGTGGCCTACCGGCTCCCGGACAGTCAGGGAAATGCGGTCATCCGGATCCAGGAGAGCGGTCGCATGCTCTTCCTGGAGGACGCAGGCGACATTACCTCCCGTAAAGGGTTCGTATATGCCCCTTTCCACAGGACCACCAACATGCCGGTCATTTTTTTCGAACCCGAACTGGTCCTGGACGAAAAAGCCATCGGCGATTCCGTGCTCGGGGAGATAAGAAAAATGGGGACATTGTACCCCCCTGTTGAGCAGGCAGTTCCCGACGATACCGCCCGCGACGACTATGACCTGCAGGCCCGGAAGATGATCGCTTCGTTCGGTCCCGACCTGTCGAAAGTGGTCTTGTCCAGGATCATGCGGGTCAGCCGGCCCGCCGCCTTTGATCCTGGCCGGCTGTTCCAGGCCCTTTCCTCAACCTACCCCGGGGCCTTTGTACACCTGGCCCACATACCCGGCGCGGGCACCTGGATGGGGGCCACCCCCGAAGTGCTGTTCAGGTCTGCCGACGGGGTCGCCTTCACAACGGCCCTGGCCGGGACCAGGAGATACATGGCAGACAACAAGGAGCCCTGGGGAGGCAAGGAGCTGGAAGAGCAGCACCTGGTCTCGGTCCACATCGAAGAGGTGTTGAGGCAGAGCGGGATATCCGGCTATGACAGGCAGGGGCCGGAAACCGTCAATGCCGGCAACCTACAGCATCTATCCACCCGCTTCACCTTCGGCTACGACCCGGCGGCCTTCGATGTCATGGCCTTCCTGAAGCGCCTGCATCCCACGCCAGCCGTAAGCGGCCTGCCGGTGGCGCCTGCCCTCGACCTCATCCGCCAGACGGAACAGCACAACCGGGAATATTATGCGGGATTCTGCGGCCCGGTCGACCTGGACGGCCCCACCGACCTTTTTGTGAACCTCCGCTGCATGAAGGTGCTGCCCCGCGACCTGGTCGTCTATGCGGGCGGCGGCCTGACCTCGCGGTCGGTGGCTGGCGACGAATGGAAGGAGACCGGGTGGAAGGCGAAAACATTGTTGAACTTGATCTGATTTTTCCCGACCTTTGCCCCTT
>CAYLTG010000351.1:0-2085 GCA_964386225.1 uncultured Bacteroidales bacterium | reverse complement strand
GACAAGGAGAGGATCTCAGCATCTTTCCGCTCGGTCTCATACCGGGTCTGAATTTCGACGGATTCCCTGTTCGCCGTAAGCTTGCGCAGGGTATCCTTGGCATCCGAACAGGAGACCAGGTACTCCATGGCAGGCCTCAGGCGGTCCATGTCCAGGTTCAACCGGTGCATGCGGTCATACAGGAGGATCGCCTGCTCATAGATGGCCTCTTTGACCTGCTTCTTCGTAAAAGGGAGGTAGAGCTCACTGCCCCACGACACCGTGTACTTGAGCGAATCATAACGGTAATAGGAATTCTTGGAGATCATCTCCATGAGCAATCGCTCCGAAAACGAATAATAATAGATGGCAGAGTCTGTCATACCGATGCGGGCATAGATGTCGCCAAGTGCCCGGGCTGAAAGCTGGGATTGTTTCAGGAACCCGCTTTTGGAGAACCATTGCAGGGCTGTTCCATACATCAGGATGGCCGTATCCAAGCGTCCCAGTTCAAGGTAAATTCCGCCCATTCTCCTTTGGTGTTCACGTTTCAATGCCCGGATACTCATGTTGACATCCGGGAATGCCCCTGCCAGGTTAAAATAGTAGAATGCACTGTCATACTCGCCGATCTCATAGCAGCACATGGCGAGTAATCCGTGATGCAGCATCTGATCAGTGATCTCAAAGCGATGCTTTGCAGCAAGATGAATGTAATTGAAATATATCATTTTTGCAATATCCGAATGTCCGGTGTTCCGGTAGGGAAGACCTGCACGTGAATAGATGGACATGGTGTCCCTGACATCACCGACCGATTCCCCGTTTTCATCCCTGCTCCGGTAAATAGCCAGAGCCTCTTTGATCAGTTTGAAGGTCTTTTCAAAGTTCTTCGCGAAAAAATGGGTGGTGGCAATATCCTCAAGCAATTGTGCCACCAGGTACCTGTTTCCTTCGTCTTCATAGATTTGGAGGGCTTTTTGATAATAATCGAGGGCAGCCGGATAATTTCCATCGTAGAATTCCATCCTGGCCAGGTTCCTGTTGGCAGCGGCCACACCTGCGCTTGACCCCAGCTCCTGCGCCAGTTGCTTTGCTGCCAGGGCATACTTCCTGGATTCCTCTTTGTCCTCGAACGACAGAGATGCGGCCAGGGCGTTGAAGGTATGCATCCTTGCCTCACCCGCCTGCCCGGGCAGGACATATTGCAGGCTGTCCACATCGTACCATTCGATATCGCTGAACACCTGCGGAAAAGCATTGAACCGGATTAAGAATAGAAAGACCAGTACGATATGGAATGTATTGGGTCGGGGCATGTTATTCGCTGATACGTTCGAACAACTCCATCAACCCATCCCGTTTGCGCGAGGCCACCGGCACTTTGGCATCACCTTCGAGGATTACGTAACCTCCTTCGGCTTTCTCGAAACGGTGAATATGCTCCAGGTTGATCAGGTAGGACTTATGTGCCCGGTAAAACCCGAATTCACACAATAATTCATCGTAATGCTTCAGGGTATTGGAGACAATGACCTGTTCGCCCGATTCCAGGAAAATGGTTGAATAGCGTCCATCCGATTCAAGATAAACGATGTCCTTCACCTTCACCAGGTAAACGGTATCGAAAGTTTTGAGGATGATCTTCTTTTTCGACTGGTCGTCGGTCTGCAGGTTGGTGGCAAGGGTGTTGAGTTGTGTGTTTACTTCCTTTTGGGAAATTTTATCGGCTTTATCAATGGCCTCTTTCAGGTCAACCGACTCCACCGGTTTCAATAAATAATCCAGCGCACTGAACCTAAAGGCCTTGATGGCATACTGGTCGAACGCGGTGATGAATATGATCCTGAAATCAATGTTGTCGATCCTTTCCAGCAGGTCGAAACCGGTGCCGTCTTTCATTTTGATGTCCAGCAGGACCAGGTCGGGATGATGGGTTCGTATGGCTTTCAGCCCGCTTTTCACCCCTTCGGCCTGTCCGACAACTTTGGCATTGGGGCAATGAAGCTTGAGCATGTCGGTCAGCGATTCACGGACATGGGCCTCATCATCGATGATCAAGGTGCGCAGCATCCTGGTTTTATTGGTATGCCTAAAGTTAATCAT
>CAYLTG010000350.1:0-2114 GCA_964386225.1 uncultured Bacteroidales bacterium | reverse complement strand
TCAAGGGGAAGGGTATGGCGTTCAGCGAGGTGCGGGAGTACCAGTACGGGGATGACATCCGCAACATCGACTGGAACGTGACGGCTCGGTTCAACCACCCTTTCGTGAAGATCTTCGAGGAGGAGCGGGAAATGACGGTGATGCTGCTGATCGACGTGAGCGGATCCAACGAATACGGCACCCGGGTGCAGCTCAAGGAGGAGCTCATGACGGAGATCGCGGCGGTGCTGGCCTTCTCGGCCATCCAGAACAACGACAAGGTGGGGGTGATCTTCTTCAGCGACAAGATCGAGAAGTTCATCCCGCCCAAGAAGGGCACCTCCCATATCCTGAGGATCATCCGTGAGCTGATCGACTTCCGGCCGGAGAGCCAGCGGACCGACATTGCCGAAGGGCTCCGTTACCTGACCAACGCCATCAAGAAACGCTGCACCGCCTTCCTGATCTCCGATTTCATGGACACGGGATTCGAAAATGCCCTCAAGATCGCAGGCCGCAAGCATGACCTGGTGGCCCTGAGGGTCTATGACAAGCGGGAAGAGGAGCTCCCCAACATCGGCCTGACCCGGGTCTACAGCAAGGAAACGGGCACCCGCAGGTGGGTGGACACCTCCAGCCGCGCCGTCAGGAGCAACTACAAGGAATGGTGGGCTGATCACAATGCCCGCCTGAACAGGCTGTTCCTCAAAAGTGGCGTCGATGCGGCCCATTTCAGCA
Organism: uncultured Bacteroidales bacterium; assembly: GCA_964386225.1. Classification (GTDB taxonomy): domain Bacteria; phylum Bacteroidota; class Bacteroidia; order Bacteroidales; family JAADJA01; genus JAADJA01. The sequence goes on along the minus strand of CAYLTG010000350.1, from coordinate 1,397 downwards.
CCGACCAGGATTATGTAAGACCACTGGTGAACCTGTTCAAAAGAAGGGAAGCACGATTTTAGGATGAATACGATCAGTAGAATAGCGACCATGCTGCTGCTCCTCTGGGGCGGCACCCTCACCGCCCAGACGCAGGCCACGGCGAGGCTCGACACCAATGTGCTGACAATCGGCGACCAGACCCGCCTCGAGCTGACCTTCACCTGCCCGTCCGATTATACGGTGCACTGGCCCATGATCGCCGACACCATCATCAAGGAGGTAGAGGTACTGAGCCATTCCCAGCTCGAATCGGTGCCCGGCGCTGACCAGCGCCGGATGATGTACCGCCAAAGCTATACAGTCACCAGCTTTGATTCCGGCTATTTCGCCATCCCCCCCATCCTGATCGGCTACCGGATCCCCGGCGACACAACCCTTCACCTGGCGGAGACCGAAGCCCTGCTCCTGCAGGTGAACACCGTTCCTGTGAACATGGAGGCCGACATCAAAGACATCAAAGGGCCCCTGAGGGCTCCCTTCACCTTCCGGGAGGCCCTGCCATACCTCCTGGCCGCCCTGGGTGCGGCCCTGGTCGCCTTCCTGGTGTACCATTACATCCGGAAACGAAGGAAGGAGGAACCTATGTTCGCCGCCCCGGCGCCGCGCAAGGTCCCGGCCGGACAGGCCGCCCTCGACGCGCTGGAGGAGCTGCGCTACAAGAAATTGTGGCAGATGGGCGAAATCAAGCAATACCATACCGAACTCACCGACATCATCCGGGAATACCTCTGGGCACAGTTCACCATCCATGCCCATGAATACACTTCCGACGAGATCATGGACGCCGTCAGCGGGACGGCCATCAACCGGCAGGCCCGCGACAAACTGCACCAGACCCTGGTGCTCGCCGACCTGGTGAAGTTTGCCAAGATGCAACCCTTGCCCCTCGAACACGATGCCAGCCTGAACAACGCCATCGATTTCGTACGGGAGACAAGGCATTTGGATGGACAGCCGGGAAGCGAGGGAACAGGAGCAGTAGCAGTGGCAGTGGCAGTGGCAGAAGGGGGATCAGGGGAGGATGAAGTGAAAGAAGCTGTTCCTGAAGAAAGAAAGGAGGTGAAGGATGTGGAGTAACCTGGAATTCGCAAGCCCCCATTTCCTGTACCTGCTGGTGATCGTCCCCTTGCTCGGCCTGTGGTACTGGTACCGGCATGTGAAGGACCAGGCCGACATACAGGTCTCCGGCATGGAGAGCTTTGACCGGACGCCACGCAGCCTCAAGCAGTACCTGTTCTTCAGCACCTACCTGCTGCGGGCCCTGGCCATCGGGCTGCTCATCGTCGCCCTGGCCCGTCCCCAGACGACCTCCAGCAGGCAGGACGTCACCATCGAGGGGATCGACATCGTGATGG
>CAYLTG010000349.1:0-2118 GCA_964386225.1 uncultured Bacteroidales bacterium | reverse complement strand
ACAATGCGCAGAAGCTGATCGAGATCACCTTCAACTACAACAAGACCTTCAACGACGTTCACAACCTGAGCCTGCTGGGCGGTTATTCATGGCAGGAATCGGTATACGAGGGATTCTGGGCACGCGGACGCGATGCGCAGTCCGATTACATCGGCAGCAACGACCTCGGCATCCTCAACGATGTGCAATACGGTGACATCGATTCCTGGAAGGGAAAATGGAACCTCATCGGCTTCTTTGCAAGGGCCCAGTACAACTTCAAAAGCAAATACTACCTCTCGGGATCCATCCGGCGCGACGGTTCCTCCAAGTTCGGGGCGAACAACAAATGGGGTTGGTTCCCCACCGTTGCGGCGGGCTGGACACTCAGTGAAGAAGGGTTCATGGATGGCGCCATGTGGATCGACCAGCTGAAGTTCAGGGTCAGCTACGGCGTCTCGGGTAACCAGGAGATCGGTGAATACCGCAGCCTGGTGGCCTGGGAGACCAGCGGGAAGGCCATCAACCCGGAGACAGGACAGGAGGTCGTCACCTTCAGGCCTGCATGGAACGAGAACCCCGACCTGAAATGGGAAGAAACCTCCGAGATCAACCTCGGTTTTGATTTTGCCTTCTTCAACAGCAGGCTCAGCGGTAGCCTCGACGTATACCAAAAGAACACCACCGACCTGCTGGGTTCGTACGATGTGCCCGTGCCGCCCAACCTGGCCAGGAGGACCTTCGCCAACTCGGGCGAATTGCAGAACCGGGGGGTCGAGCTCTTCCTGCAGACCTATGTGGTGGATAAATCCAACTTCAAGTGGAAGACCATGCTGAACGTCAGCCACAACCAGTCTGAAATGATCGACCTCGGCGAGTATTTCAACGAAGAGAGCGGCGTCAGGAAGGAAGGCTTCATTTCGGGGCGCGGCATGGTCGGCGAAGAGTATTATGTGACCGGGATCATCGAAGGCGAGGAGGTCGGTTCCTTCTATCTGCCCAGATTCGTCACCATCAAGGACGGCAAATTCATCTACGAATCCAAGACCGGCGGCTTCACCGACAAACTGGTGGACGCACAGCGGTACATCGTGGGGACAGCTGCTCCGGATTTGGAACTGGGTTGGTCCAACTCCATCAACTTCATGAAGAACTGGACGCTCGACTTCGCCTTCAGGGCCATGATCGGCAACGATGTGTACAATGCCACCCAGATGTTCTTCGACTATCCCGGCAACCTGCCCTCGCTCAATGCCGTTCCGGAAGCCATCGAATGGTATGCCGACGGGCGTGAGACAGGGTCCACCATTGCCGATTTCTACGTGGAGGACGCATCGTTCCTGAGGCTCGATTTTGTCTCCCTGGGTTATGACTTCAACATGAGCAATGTCAGGATGATCCAGAAACTGCGGCTGTATGTCGCTTCCAACAACCTGTTCACCATCACCGGTTATTCGGGGATCGACCCGGAGACCTCGGTTGACGGACTCTCCTTCGGAATTGACCAGTACAACGTGTACCCCAAGACACGGACTTTGACCTTCGGATTGAACGCAACCTTCTAAAAGTTACGACGATGAGAAAAACGATCCTTTTTGCACTAATCATAATGACAGGTTTCGGGTGTACGAAACTCGACGAGGAATTGTACGACAAGATACCCGGTGACCTGTACCCTGAGAACGAAAACCAGATCGCCAACCTGAGCGTGGATGCCTATGCCAAGTTGCGCCCCCTCTGCGATGATGAGGGCTGGTGGTTCCTGGCCCAGGAGATCGCCGGCGACGGCCTGTGCGGTCCCACCCGCGATGCCGACTGGTTCGACGGCGGCAAGTGGCTGAACGTGCACCGCCACGACTGGTCCAACGACGACGAGAGCGTGAATCGCATGTGGGACGTCTTCTGGCAGGGGATCACCACCTCCAACCAGATCCTGGACATGATGCGCGCCCTCCCGGAGAGTGACGAGCTGATGGCCAAGATGGCCGAAGTGGAGGTGATGCGCTCCTTCTACTATTATTTATTGATGGACAACTACGGGGATGCGCCCTACCTCACCAGTGCGGCCAATGCCCCTGACCAGCCTTTCAAGATCAGGCGGGAATCGATCTACGACAGCCTCGTGGTCACCCTCGAGAA
>CAYLTG010000348.1:0-2120 GCA_964386225.1 uncultured Bacteroidales bacterium | reverse complement strand
AACTTAATCGTTCGTAAATTTTGATGGCCCTGTCGGGGTATCCCTGCTTCAGGTGGACCCGTGCCAGGGTCTCCGAAACGATGTCCTGCCTGTCCTCCAGGCCATGCCTTGCAAAGTCCACGGGGTCGAAGAACTCCGCTTTGGGACCTGCCTCGATCCGGGGCTCATCACGGATGAACTTATCGATCAGGGCCTCGTTGCTGAGGGCATTTTCTTCTTTCGTAAGGTCCGACAGGTGGCTGAAGTTGTAATCCTTGATGTCGGGCACGATCTCCGGCTCCTGCTGTTCGTGTGCATGCACCACCTCCTCCAGCCGGCCTGCCAGGTCGACCAGGAATGTGTCGGCATCGTGCTTCTCCTCCGTAAGAATGGCTTCCACCTCCTGCTTCAGCTGGTCGATCAGCCTGACCAGCTCCTGCTTCCTGTCGCGTCCTTTCTTTGGTGTCGCCTCCTGCACAGGCAGTTCCCGCCGGGCGGGCTCCTTGTGGGTCTCCATCCCGGGCGGCCTGTCATGCTCGCTTTCCGGGGCTTTCTCCCCGGCTGTGTAGCGGGGGTGCCGCTGCGCCTCCAGCAGGTGCTTGAGGAGCCCGCGGTCGGGGGCGTAGGCCGCAGCCATCCTGAGCTGGGCGTTGAACCGGAAGTTGTTCTCCTTGTTCAGGTTGAGGGCATAAAGGATCTCGGCCGTCTGGCAGTAAGGGTATTCTTTCACCAGCTTCTCAAGCAGTGCGGTCGACCCGGAATCCATGCTGCCGGGTGACCTGACGAAGCCGATGAATTGATCCCTGTTCATTGACGCTGTTTTTACCAGTTGATGACCGCCTTGTTGAAGATGTCCTGTACCAGCATGGTGTTGATCTCCTCGATGAGGGCATCCTGCACGTCGGACAGGTTCTGGTCGCTCGAATAATCGGAAAACCGGACGAATTTTGAATCGAAACTCATCTTGTCGTCGAAGTTGTTGGTGTACACCACGTCCAGCGTGATGGTGAGCCTGTTGAGGGCGGCCTGGTCATCCCCCTGTATGGCCACCGGGGAGGTGGAGTAGCCCGTGATGGACCCTTCCAGGACAAGGTCTCCGCCATCGTTCACCAGGATGAGGTTGGTCTCGTTCATGAACTTGTCGCGCAATGCGTCGGTCAGCTTCTGGCTGAGGGTGGGTTCCACCAGCGAGGCGTTGTTGGGGAAGAACTTGACATTGATGGTTTTCACTTCGGGCGGGATGGAGGCGCCCGTGAACGAATAGTTCATCGAGCAGCCGCTCAGCAGGGCCAACATCAGCAGGCTGGCCAGGAACCCGGTAGGTGTGCGGTGTGTCATCAACTTCTCCTAAATGATATCGTATTCCTTGATCTTACGGTAGAGGGTGCGCTCGGAGATCCCCAGCTCCCTGGCGGCGTTCTTCCGCTTGCCGCCGTGCTTGGCCAGCGCCCGTTTGATGAGGTCGATCTCCTTGTCCTGGATGGAAAGCGATTCCTCCACCACCTCCGATTCCTGGATGGGCTCGTACACCGGGTCGTCAAGGTCCTTGTCGTGCGAATAGCCGCTGCCCCTGTGCTCCGCCGCTTCGATGTTGTGGTAGAGCTTCTCGATCAGCTGGGTATTGTTCTTCTGGATGTTCTTGGCCATGTCCTCGTTCTGCAGGATCTCCGCCACCACCTGCTTCAGGTCGTGGATGTCCTTCTTCATGTCGAAAAGCACCTTGTAGAGCAGGTCCCGCTCTGAGATCTCCTTTCCGCCGTTATCCCTTTTGTAAAGTACCGGCAGTTCCCGCTCATGCGTGTCGGGCAGGTACCGGGAGAGGGTTTCCGCCGTGACCTCCCTCTGCTGCTCGATGATGGAGATCTGCTCGGTGATGTTCTTCAGCTGGCGCACGTTCCCCTGCCAGCGGTAATTCACCAGCAGGCGGATGGCGTCATCCGTCAGCTGCAGGGCCGGCATCCGGTATTTCTCGGCAAAATCGGCCGCAAATTTCCGGAAGAGCAGATGGATGTCCTCCTTGCGGTTCCTCAGCGGCGGCACCTTGATGGGTACGGTGTTCAGGCGGTAATAGAGGTCCTCCCTGAACTTCCCGTTGCTGATGGCCTGCGGGATGTCCACGTTGGTGGCGGCCACCACCCGCA
>CAYLTG010000347.1:0-2121 GCA_964386225.1 uncultured Bacteroidales bacterium | reverse complement strand
TTCTTTCTATATTTGTTTCTGGTCCCGTTCAGGACCACGCAGCGAAGCATGTCAGGCAAGGAAAAAGCGGAAATTGATCTGTTGCTCTCGGGCAATGAGGAAGAGGCCCTCAGAAGGGTATTCGACCAGTATTATCCGAGCCTCTGTGCCATCGCCATGTTCTACGTGGACGATCCCGACGAGGCCGAGGACATCGTCCAGCAGCTGCTCATCAAGCTGTGGGAGGAGAAGCACATTTTCCAGGTCTACGCCTCGGTAAAGGGCTACCTCAGGCAGAGCATCCGCAACCATTGCCTCAATTACCTCAGCAGGAGGAGCACCCTGAAAAGAAAGATGCAGCAGATGGTCACCGAGGAGGATGTGACCCAGGCCCTCGATTTCCTCCTGGATGAGGAAGAACGGGCCGTTTTCCAGGAAGCCCTGGACAGCCTGCCCGCCCAGGGCAGGAAGGCCCTGGAACTCGTCTATTTCTCCGGGAAGAGCTACAACAGCGCAGCCGGCACCATGAACGTCTCGGTGAACACCATCAAGTCGCACCTGAGGAATGCCCTGCGCCACCTGAAGGAAAATGCGCTGATAAAGCAATATTTCCGCGAAAGAATCCAATCCTGACTCACCCGGTTCTTTCTTTTTTCTGTCTCTATACTATGGAAGGCAAAGATCAATCGCACAGGATCCCCGATGAGATCCTGGACCTGCTGGCCCGCAAGGCCCTGGGCCAGCTGCCCAAAAGCCGGGAGCAGGAGCTCGCCGACTGGCTGGCGGCCCACCCCATGCTGGAGGATGAATCTGTCGAGTTCCGGTCGATGATAAAAAAATACCGGCTCCTGCAGCGTGCCGGCCGCTTCGATCCCGAAGCAGCCAGGCTCAAGTTCCTCGCAAAACTCAACTCACCGCCCCCAAAAAGGAAGCTTTACCAGTACGTGCTCGGGTATGCAGCTGCGATCCTCTTTTTCGCGGCCCTGGGCTGGTACCTGGTGAACATGGTATCCCGCCGCCAGGACCGGTTCACCCAGGAGACCGTCATCCCGGAAAGGCACAATAAGGCGATCCTCATCCTCTCCAACGGGGAGCAGCTGATCCTCGACCAGCCCGGCAAGACGGTGATGGAGGAGGAGGGGAACATCACCATCCGCAACACCCCCGGCGAGGTGCTGGCCTATGACCGGCCCGGCAAGCCTGCCGCCGGCAAGGTGATGAACAGCCTCCTGGTGCCGGCCGGCGCCCGATACCAGGTCCTGCTTTCCGACAGCACCCGGGTGTGGGTCAATTCGGTCTCCACCCTCGAATACCCGGTTGCTTTCAATGGCCCGGAACGCCGCGTCACCCTGTCGGGCGAAGCCTATTTCGAGGTCAGCACCGACCCGGCAAGGCCTTTTGTCATCGAGACCAATGGCTACGAGGTGCGGGTCCTGGGGACCTCCTTCAACGTCTCTTCCTATGGCGCGGATGCCTTCATGCAGACCACCCTGGTGGCGGGGAGCGTGGAGGTGGGAAAGCGCAACGGCGAAAGCATGATGCTGGAACCCGGGCAGGCCATAACCATCAACAATGCTGACCAGACCTCGACGGTAGAAGCGGTCGACACCCGGTTCTTCACCTCCTGGAAGGACGGCATCCTGCACTTCAACAGGGTGACGCTGGAAGAGCTTGCCGTGAAGCTGGAGCGCTGGTACGACGTGGAGATCCAATTCACCGACCCGGAAGCACGGCAACTGATGTACAGCGGGGCCATGGAGAACAGCCGGGACATCACCTTCCTGCTCGACCTGATCGAGCAGACCGCTGACGTGACCTTCGAGGTGGAAGGAAACCGGATACTGGTGAAATAAAATACCGGAAAATGCGGCAACATTTTCCGGCTTGGTGATTCAACGACACCTGTGAATATGGGAATACAGGCATCAATTAAACAACTTAGTTACAAAAGTATGAATAAATTATTACCAATGGGATCCCCCCCCAACAGGGGCATGTTCCGCAGTTTGTTGATCCGTATGAAACTATTTCTATTCCTGACCCTGCTCTGTGTGGTGAATGCCTCCGCGGCCGTTTACCCGCAGAATGACCTGGTCGACCTCGACCTCAGCAACGCCACGGTCTACGAGGCCGTCAAGGAGA
>CAYLTG010000346.1:0-2123 GCA_964386225.1 uncultured Bacteroidales bacterium | reverse complement strand
ACCAGGGGCCGCTGGTGATCATGATCGAGAACTTCAGGACCGGGCTGGTGTGGGAACACACCATGAAGGACCCTGTCATCCAGAAAGGCCTGGCGCGGCTGGGATTTGAATATCTTGATTGAAGACCGTCAAAGGTCTGATCGAACGACCGAATTCATTGGAATCATGAAACGAACTGCCATTATCCTCCTCCTCTTCAACACCCTGGCGGCCACTGCGCAGCCGGTGGTGATGGATGCCTTCGAATCGACGGAAGGCTGGGATTTCATCCGTTCCGACGGGGTGACGCTCGAGCTCACCGCCGAGCCGGGCCATACGGGCAAGGCCGCCAGGTTCGGATATGAATTCACCACGGGTACCGGGTACGGGGGCATGCAGAAACTGTTTCCCGTCGACCTCCCCGAAAATTTCGAGTTCACCTTCTACCTCCGGGCCGATTCTCCGGCAAACAATTTCGAGATCAAATTCATCGACAGCACGGGCAACAACGTGTGGTGGGTCAACAACAGGAACTATGATTTCCCGCGCGACTGGACGAAGATCCGGGTCAAAAAGCGGCACATCGAATTTGCCTGGGGGCCTGCCGAAGACAGGTCGCTGAAGCGCATCGACCGCATCGAGTTCACCATCGCCTCCTACGTGGGCGGAAAAGGGACGGTCTGGATCGACGACCTGCGTTTCGAGCCGCTGCCCCCGGAGACCGGCGACTACCCGCCCCCGGTGCTCTCGGCCACCTCCTCGCTGAAAGGCCATCCCGAATCCATGATGACCGACGGGAAGGACGGGACCTTCTGGCAAAGCAAGGGACCGAAGGACCAGCAAATCGAGGTCGATTTCACCGTCCGCAGGGAATTCGGCGGGCTTCACATCCTGTGGCAGGAGGACCTGGCCCCCGGACGCATCGACATCATGGCTTCCGACGATGCCACAACCTGGGAGAAAATATACTCGGTAACGGGATTCAGGGGAGAGGAGAGCTTCATCCGCCTGCCCGAGGCGCAGGCACGGTACCTCAGGATCTTCCTTTCCGACAGCAGGGGCAGTGAGGGCTTCGGGATCCGCGGGATCAGGTTCCTGGACATCGGCCAGTCCATGACCCCCAACGATTTCTTCATCTATGCGGCCACCCGCTCCCCGGTGGGTGACTATCCCCGCTATTTCCTGGAGCAGGCCTCCTACTGGACCGTCACAGGCGTGAACTACGATGTGAAAGAAGCTCTTGTCAACGAGGACGGGATGGTGGAGGTCGAAAAGGGAAAGTTCTCGATCGAGCCCATGGTCAGGGTCGGGGATTCCCTGTTCAACTGGAATAACGTCCGTTCGTCACAGTCGCTGGGCTTTGATGCCGGGGAGGACTTCCGGTTCCTTCCCACCGTCACCTGGGAGTTCGGGCCCCTGGACCTGGTGATCGAAGTTTCATCCGGCGGGGAAGCCAACGCCCGTTCCGTGCTCAATATCGATTATACGCTGCATAACCGCTCAGGGATGGCCGTTGACGCCGACCTTTACCTGCTGGTCCGACCCTTCCAGGTCAATCCCTATTACCAGTGGCTGAACCTGACTGGTGGCGCAGGAAAGATACACTCCATCCGGGGAGGAGGACAGGAGGTCCTCGTGGATGACAAGCGCATTCTCTCCCTCCAGAAAATGGACCGCTTTGGCGCTGGCAGCGCCGATCAGGGTGATCCCGCCGGGCTGCTGCGCCGGGGCGAGCTGCCGGAAGCCGGTTTCGCCGAAGACCCGCACGCATTTGCACATGGCGTGATGGCCTATGCTATGAGACTCGATCCCGACGAGGAAAGACAGATCAATGTGATGGTCCCCTATTATGAAAGTACGCTGTCCTGTGATGCTCTTTTCAGCGCACATGCGCAGGACCGGGAATTTTGGCAGGACATGACAAGCCACATTCAGTTCAACCTTCCCCCGTCGGCCGACCCCATCATCGACACCTGGAAGGCCAACCTGGCCTATATCCTCATCAACCGCGACAATTCCGGCATCCAGCCCGGCTCCAGGTCGTACGAGCGGAGCTGGATCCGCGACGGGTCGCTTACCTCCTCGGCCCTGCTGAAATCGGGCATCGTGGAGGAGGTGAAGGACTTCATCGAGTGGTATGCCCC
>CAYLTG010000345.1:0-2154 GCA_964386225.1 uncultured Bacteroidales bacterium | reverse complement strand
TTCGACGGCGGGATCTCCTACCTGATCGGCCGAAACCTCCTCCTCGATGTTTCAGTCGGCTGGCTAGGCTACCCTCCCCACCCCGACGGGGCGGATGATGGCCGGGGCTCCGATTGGTTCATCGACGGCGGTCTCTCCTTCCGGTTCGACTGGCGAGATTAAGAAATCCTTAATTCCTTTTTTCGACCCAATAAATTTCAGATTTTCGCGCTTTTTCTTGGTTTAATCCCTGCAGCACGGCATGAAAGAGATGAACAACAAGGTTGAAAAAGCGGGTACGGCACAGCATACCCCCCGGCCCTATGTGGAGCTGGAACACCCTGCCTGGAGCAGGAATGCGGTAATCTACGAGGTGAACATCAGGCAATACACCCCCGAAGGCACCTTCCGGGCCCTTGAGGCCCACCTGCCCCGCCTGAAGGACCTGGGCGCCGACATCCTCTGGCTCATGCCCGTCCACCCCATCGGAAAGATCAACCGGAAGGGCACCCTGGGCAGCTATTACTCCGTCAGCGACTATTACGGCGTGAACCCGGAGTTCGGCACCGCCGGCGACCTCAAAAGGCTCATCGGCATGATCCATGACCTGGGCATGCACGTCATCCTCGACTGGGTGGCCAACCATTCGGCCTGGGACAACCCCCTCACCCTTGAGCGCCCCGAATGGTACAGCAAGAGTGCAAGCGGGGGGTTTCAGCCGACCCCCTGGTACGACTGGGACGATGTCATCGACTTCGACTACCGCCAGCCGGGGATCCGGCAATACATGGCCCAGGCCATGCGGCACTGGGTGGAGGAATTCGACATCGACGGCTTCCGCTGCGACGTGGCGGGGTTCGTGCCCATTGACTTCTGGGAAACGGTGCGGGCCGACCTGGTGACCATCAAGCCCGTTTTCATGCTGGCCGAATGGGAGTCGCGCGACCTGCACCGGGCCGCTTTCGACGCCACCTATTCCTGGAGCCTGTACGACCGCCTGCGGGATGCCGCAGGCCGCGCCATAGGCACCGCCGGGTTGCTGGAATATATCGCCCACGATGTAAGCGCATTCCCCGCCGGCGGCATGCGCCTCACCTTCACCGACAACCACGACAAGAACTCGTGGGAAGGCGGGCAGTATGCCGCTTTCGGGGCCGGCCTGGAGGCCGCCATGGTGTTCGCCGCCACCGCGAAAGGGATCCCCATGGTCTACAGCGGACAGGAGGCCGGGCTCGACAGGCAACTTTCCTTCTTCGAGAAGGACCTGATCGAATGGAGGGAGCATCCCAACGGCATCCTCCTTAAAAAACTCTTCGGGCTGAAACACCGGAACGAGGCACTCTGGAACGGTCAATGGGGCGGGGAGATGGTCAGGATAGCGAACGACCGTCCCAACCGGGTGATCTCATTCACCCGCGAGAAGAACGGGCACCGGGTAGTCGTGGCGGTCAATTTCAGCAGCCAGCCGCAGGAGGTCATACTCAGCCCCGGCGAAGAGGCGGCCGGTGCTTACCACGACATCATCTCCGGCAAGGTTGAAACCCTCTGCCGGGAGGCCGCGCTATCCCTTGCCGGCTGGGGTTACAAGGTCCTTGCCCGGGAATAAGTTCGGACCACGCCCCTTATTTGCGATCAAACCATTATATTTGCACAGGCAGACGCCGGGCCCGGCCTGACAGTCTGCCTTCAGGCGCCGGGATGGCCCCTCGGGAAGAGGCCACCCCGTCTTTTTTGAAGTAGTCCTTAATCAATCGTAGCTGCCATGATAAAAGGGAATGTGATCAATACCTTTCTGAAGATCGTTGAAAAAGGAGGCAATGCGCTGCCCCACCCTGCGGCCCTGTTCGGCATCTTCGCCCTCGCCGTGCTGGTGCTGTCGGCCGTGTTCGGCAACCTGGGGCTCAGCGCGGTTCACCCCATCAGCGGGGAGACCTTCGAGGCCGTCAACCTGCTGACGAAGGAGGGGCTGTATGACATCCTCACCAAAATGGTCACCAACTTCACCTCCTTCGCCCCCCTGGGCATCGTGATCGTCGCCATGCTGGGGATCGGCATCGCCGAGAACTCGGGCCTGATCGCCGTCCTCATCCGGGCCCTCGTCCTGAACTCACCCCAGCGGATGCTCACCTTCATCATCGTCATCGCCGGCATCGTCTCCAACCTGGCCTCCTCCGT
>CAYLTG010000344.1:1747-2182 GCA_964386225.1 uncultured Bacteroidales bacterium | reverse complement strand
CTCCATATCAGGGATCACACTGAGGGGATCGATCACCTCGAACGACTGGGAGACATCCTCGGCAGGCGCTACCGTGGCATTTCCGGGTTGGCTGGCCGTAATGGTGACGATGCCGGTTTCGCTGGTAAGGGTCACGACGTTGCCCTGGATCGTCGCGGGACCTGAGGTCACGGCGAATTGTACGGGGAGGTTCTGGTTTGTCGTGGCGGTCACGGTGAAGGGGGCGGCAGTGGTTAGCCGGTCGGGCAGCGGGTTGAAGGTGATGTATTGGTACAGCAAGCCACCGGTGTCGGGCAGCCGCAGGACCAGGTTGTCGAATGCGCTGGTGCCCCCGGTGGCATGGAGAAAGATCTTCGACCAGGTGGCGGGGTCCTCGCTGGTCCCCGTCCCGGGGGTCAGGCCCAGGTCAAGATCGGAGATCTCGGGCACCGGGAC
>CAYLTG010000344.1:0-1711 GCA_964386225.1 uncultured Bacteroidales bacterium | reverse complement strand
GCTGCCGGCACCCCCGCTGGCGTCGAGGTCGAGAAAGAACTTGTACCTGAACCAGCCGTTGCTGCTGCCAAAGGGGAAGTTGAAGTTCACCTTGGACCCGTCAGGCATGAAAAAGATCATCGCCGGAGAGGATTGGTTGGCAATGTGGATGCCGAAGCCGCCCTCGTTGGGTTCGATATTGACGATGGTTTCGATGGCCGGCATCAAGTAGCCGTTGTTGTTGGCATCATAGCCAAAGCCGAAGAGGGTCCCCCACCATCCGGTATGGATATCCAGCTCCACCTCCACGGTACCTCCCAGGGTGAAATCGAACGGGAAGTCCTCCTCCGATCCCCTGGAGCCGGTGCGGCCGTAATTGCCACCCGACTGGCCGTACATGACCGCCTTGGTGCCATCGTAGGAGACCACGCCCTGGTACTCGTAGGCGACGTCCATCTCGTTGGGCGACCCGCCGGAGTTCACAACCGTGCTCCAGCCGTCCTGGCCGTCGAGGTTCCCGAGGTCAAGATCGTTGAAATCATAGGAATATTCGATCACCTGCCCCGGTAAGAGCAGGACAGAAAATGCGAAACAAAAGACCAGGCTTAGCTTTTTCATATACGTTGGGTTTAAGGGGGCGAAAAATAAGCCATATGCCGGCTGTCATGTTGAATGCATGACGAGCCGGCATATGACATGGTGGATCGTTAATGCAATACCACCTTGAACATCTCTTTCCTTTCGTTGATGCGCACATCAAAGAAATAGAGACCGGCCGGGTAGGCGGTCATGTCGATCGTCCTGGCTTCGCCATCCCACTCGAATTGGTCGATGGTGGTGCCGGTCACATCCAGGATGGAGACGCTGAAGCGGTCGCGGGCCGACTTGCCCATGGACGCGAGCTGCATGATGCCGTTGGACGGATTGGGCAGCAGGCTGACGGCCACATGGGAGTCGTATTCGTTGTTCTTGACCGAAACGACATTCCCGTTGTCGACCGGACTGTCGGAGAACACCACCAGGTTGCAGGCCACGATGAGGTGGGGATTGAACCCGTCGTCACAATTTGAACAGGTGACACCCGTGACGCAGTCGGGATGGTTGGGGTGGCAGAGGTCCACATAATCGGGGTTGAAGATATAGTCAAGGACAATATCGCCTTCTTCGATGTACTCTGTCATGTCGTAGTCGAACCAGGGTGCGATGGACCCCGGGCACCAGCCGGCGCGGTTGTAGAACCAGGTGCCGTTCTGGGGCGAGCAACCGTCGGGGTTGGGGTTGCAGACAGCCCAGTTGTGCTGCTCGAAGGTCTCCTCGCCGTTCACCCAGATGTGGTGGGTGTCCTCATGGAACTCGGCGGCATTTCCTGTGTTGAGGTCGCCCCAGCCATGGCCGGAGGAGACCAGCTTGAGGGTGGCGGCCTGCGCATTGTCGTTGAAGGTATAGTCAACATCCGGCACAGGTTGCAGGTTGGCATAATCGCCGAACTGGAAGGTCTGCCACCAGATGGTGTCGATGTTGCTGAAGTTGTAGGCCGGGGTCCCTTCGCTGTAGTTGAACGTCAAATCGTAATAGTACCCGTTGTCCAGTGTGAAGCAGTTGAGCCTGAAGGATACCTTTCCCTGCAACACCGACATGTAATCGGTCAGGTCGATGACATGCGAACAGGGGACTCCATAGGGGGTGATGTAGCGGATGATCTCGATCCACTCGCCGTTGTGGCCGCGGGCAT
>CAYLTG010000343.1:0-2194 GCA_964386225.1 uncultured Bacteroidales bacterium | reverse complement strand
CCCGACGGGGTGGGCGGCATCATCAACGTGGTGCTGAAAAAGCAGCGGCAGAAAGGGCTCAACGGGGTGGTCAATGCCTCCATCGGCTCGCGCAACAAGTACGAACTGGATGTGCTGCTCAACCACAGGACGAAGCACATCAACGTGTTCGGGGGCGTGGATGCCAACTACCGCCAGTTCTTCATGCAGGGTAAATCACGGAACGAGACCTACCGGGGCGACACCATCGACAACCGCGATTCGGAGCGGGAGGGTAGCATGACCCGCATGGGCTACGGCCTGAAAGGGGGTGTCGATTACTTCATCTCCGACAGGTCCACCCTTACCCTGTCGGGCCGGTATGGCGGATACGGCTTCGGCCGGGACTTCACCTCGACGAATGCCCTCTACACCACTCCCGCCAGCTTCGCCGAATACACGAAATCGGTCAGCGAATCGGAGCGGGACGGGCTCTATTACAATGTGAACCTGAACTATGTCCTGAAGCTGGATGACAAGGGCCACCAGCTCGAGCTGCTGGGCTTTTACTCCAACCGGGGCGGCGACGACCTGCAGGAACAAAAGGACTACGACACCGACGCGGCCGGGGAGACCATCGACGATTCCCCGGATTACATCCGCACCACCGAAGCTGACCACGAGGACGAGTTCAGGGTCAGGGCCGATTATACCCTGCCCTTCGGGGAGGAAGGCCGGTTCGAGGCCGGCTACCAGAGCCGCTTCGAGCTGGAGGAAGAGGAGTACCGCTTCCAGGATTACGACTATGCCCTTGGCGAATGGGTCGACAATGAGTTGTATACCAGTGCGGCCGATTTCAAGGAGAACATCCATTCGGTGTATGCCACCTATTCCAACGTGTGGGGGACCTGGGGCGCCCAGCTGGGGATGCGCGGCGAGTATACCGACCGGGAGATACAGAACGTCAGGTCGCCCCAGCCCTTTGTGATCGACCGCTTCGATTATTTTCCCAGCGTGCACCTTTCCAAGCAGTTTGAAGGCGACCACCAGGTGCTGGCCAGCTATAGCCGGCGCATCGACCGGCCGGGAGGAAGGGAGCTCGACCCCTTCGTCAGCTACATGGATGAATTCAATGTGCGGGTGGGGAACCCCGGCCTCGAACCCGAATACATCGACTCCTACGAACTGGGATACCAGAAGCGTCTGAAGAATTCCTTCATCTCGCTGGAGACCTACTACCGTATCAACAAGAACAAGATCACCCGCATCCGGACGCTCCAGGACGATGGCACCTTCCTGCACACTTACCAGAACCTGAACCGGGACTTTTCCCTTGGCGCCGAGCTGATGGTCAATTCCGACTTCACCGAATGGTTCAACTTCAATGGCAGCGTCAACGTGTTCGACTACCGCCTCGAGGGCAGCGTGGAGTCCTCGGATGTAAGCCTGAGCTCCACCAACTGGGACAGCCGCATCAACCTCACCTTCAAGCTGAAGTACGACATCCGGGTGCAGGCCACGGGCATTTACAACGGCGCCACCGTCACCGCCCAGGGCAGGAGGGAAGGATACTTCATGGGGAACCTGGCGGTGCGGAAAGACTTTTTTGACAAGAAGTTCAATGCAACCCTTTCAGTCAGGGATATCTTCGCCACCGCCAGGCGCGAGATGACCTCCTCAGGCGAAGGGTTCTATTCCTACGATAACTTCCGCCGCGAAGCTCCCATCGTTACCCTCAGCCTCAGCTACATCATCAACAATTACAAGAAGCAGATCGAGCGCGGCGAGAATGGAGGAGGCGGTGAAATGGACGGGGGGGATATGGAGATGTAGAAACCAGAAACCCGAAACTAACACCCCCCTGTTAGCACTTTCCCGGCAAATTCCTTCCCCCTGCATAATAAATCCGCAACTTTGAAGTTTTATTGGGCTGAAAATGCATGGACCGGCTGGCTCATGCATTTCGCATATCAAAAACTACGCGACATGAAAACATTGAAGATCCTCCTGCTCGGTTTTGTCGTCCTCCTGGCATCCTGTTCCAAGGACGATGATGATAACAACACCCCTTCTCCCTCAAAGGAGTACAACCTCTACATCGATTTCTGGAACCCCAACGGGGACAACCCCCAGATCCAGTTCGACGCCCAGAACTCCTCCAAGGAGGTGCGCATCGACTTCAGCCAGACCTTTGCCGGAGTGGCCGTGCCGCCCAACTTCACCAACGTGATCATCG
>CAYLTG010000342.1:0-2210 GCA_964386225.1 uncultured Bacteroidales bacterium | reverse complement strand
TCGGAAGTGGTGGTCTCGATCTGGGCCCTGATCTGGTTGATCCTGCCCTGGATGTCCTCTTTCTTGCCTTTCCCGCTCACGATGGTCGTGTTTTCCTTGTCAACGGTGATCTTTTCGGCTTTCCCGAGCATGTCGAGGGAAGTGTCCTCGAGCTTGTATCCTTTCTCCTCTGAGATGACGGTGCCTCCGGTGAGAATGGCAATGTCCTCCAGCATCTCTTTCCGCCTGTCGCCGAACCCGGGGGCTTTGACGGCAACCACCTTCAGCCCGCCGCGCAGCTTGTTTACCACCAGGGTGGCCAGCGCTTCGGTTTCCACATCCTCGGCTACGATGAGCAGCGGACGGCCGGTCTGGGCGACCTTCTCAAGGATGGAGACCATGTCCTTCATCACGCTGATCTTCTTGTCGTGGATCAGGATGAAGGGGCTCTCGTAAACGGCTTCCATCTTCTCGGTATCGGTGACAAAATAGGGGGAAATGTACCCGCGGTCGAACTGCATGCCCTCCACAACGTCCACATAGGTCTCGATCCCTTTGGCCTCCTCGATGGTGATGACACCGTCCTTCTTCACTTTGCCCATGGCCTCGGCGATGAGGCTTCCGATGCGGTGGTCGTTGTTGGCGGAGATGGAAGCGACCTGCTCCACTTTCTCGCCGCTGTCCTTGATCTTGTGGGTCTGCTTCTTGAGCGACTCGATCACCTTCTCCACAGCCTTTTCGATGCCGCGTTTCAGGTCCATCGGGTTGGCACCTGCAGTTACGTTCTTCAGGCCGGTGGTGACGATGGCCTGGGCAAGCACGGTGGCGGTGGTGGTGCCGTCGCCGGCAATGTCGTTGGTCTTGGAAGCAACTTCCTTCACCATCTGGGCACCCATGTTCTCAATGGTGTCGCTCAGCTCGATCTCCTTGGCCACAGTAACGCCGTCCTTGGTGATCTGCGGTGCGCCGAATGATTTGTCGATGATAACATTGCGACCCTTGGGGCCGAGTGTGACTTTAACCGCGTTGGACAGTTCGTCAACGCCTTTCTTTAAAGCTTCTCTTGCTTTAAGATCGAAAATAATGTCTTTTGCCATTTTTTATCTGTTTTTTGTTGATTTACAATTGATGATGAGGTTAAACAATCGCGTAGATGTCCGATTCTTTCATAATCAGGTAATCGTGGCCGTCATAGCTGATCTCCGTGCCGGAGTATTTTCCGTAAATGACCTGGTCTCCCACTTTCACGGTCATTTTCTGGTCGCTGGTTCCGGGGCCTACTGCAACGACAACACCACGCTGGGGTTTCTCTTTTGCAGTATCCGGGATGATGAGTCCGCCGGCGGTCTTTTGTTCTGCCGAGGAAGGCTCAACCAAAACGCGATCTGCCAAAGGTTTGATTTTCACTTTTGCCATAATTTGTCTGATTTATTAGATTTTAGGATAATTCGTTGTTTACGATCATCCGGCCTTTGACACAATCTGTGCCAAAATAGATCCGTCCGGACAGCCCCCTTTGCCGGTACATGGAAGTTAAATGCCAGATAGTCAATGGATAACATCGGAATAAGCATGCCCGGGATTGGGAAAAATCTGTTTTGGAAGGGGGCGGTAACTGCCTGGCCGGGTCAAAAAGGGTGCTTTGGGAAATAAAAAATGTCAGACTGCCGTGACAATCTGACATTTTTTAATGTTTTGTCCTGCCTGCCTATTCAACGGGCTCATCCGAACCGTCACCGGAACCATCACCGGTCGGGGGCGGGGTGAAATCCTGCATGGGTTGAACGTCGGGAAGCTCCTGGTAAAGCTCCTGGAGTTCGGGGTCACCGGTCTGCACACTTCCTCCCCTCGGGATCACGAAGATGGAGAAGAGGCTCAGGAACAGCAGGGCAATGGCCAGCGTCCAGGTCGACTTTTCAAGGAAGTCGGCCGTTTTCCTCACACCCATGAACTGGTTGGATGAGGAGAAGTTCGAGGCCAGACCGCCGCCTTTGGAACTTTGCACAAGGACGATCAGTGCCAGGAGCACACAGGTGATGATGATGAGCGATGCTACTACGATATAAGCTCCCATTTCTCAGTATATTTTGTTGATTTACTTAGCGATCAGTATGTTGATCTTTTTTTATTTTTTCAATTTGGGCTGCAAAGAAACTACTTTTTTCCGGATATAACAAACTTAATCGTTCGTAAATTTTGATGGCCCTGTCGGGGTATCCCTGCTTCAGGTG
>CAYLTG010000341.1:0-2237 GCA_964386225.1 uncultured Bacteroidales bacterium | reverse complement strand
CCACCAGGCCCTCACCCTCAGCAAAAACCTCCTCATCCTCGACACCCACATCGACTGGCCGGAGCACCAGCTTCGGCATCCGGCGGATATTGGCAAACTGACTCCGGAGCGCGACTTCGACTTCGTCAGGGCCCGCGAGGGCGGCCTGGACGCCGTCTGCTCGGTGGTCTACCCTTCCTATAAAATGGATGTGGAAGAAGGGCGGGAAGCAGTATCGAAGACCATTGATATCATCAATAACTACTTACAGACCTACCCCGGCGTGGTGGCCCCGGCGCGGACCCCCGCCGAGATGCGGGAGAACTTTGAAAGAGGGCTGATCTCCCTTCCCCTCTGCCTGGAGAACGGCGCACCCATCGGCGACGACCTGGACTACCTGAGATGGCTGAAGGAGCAGGGCATCATGTACATCACGCTGGTCCACAACCGCTGCAACCAGTTCGGCGACGGCGCGCTTGACAAGGACCGTGCCTGGAACGGGCTCAGCCCGCTGGGCCGGGAGCTGGTGGCCGAGATGAACCGGCTGGGGATCATCGTCGACATCTCCCACGCCACCGACAGCACCGCGTTCGATATCCTGGCCTGCTCACAGGCGCCTGTTGTGGCCACGCACTCGGCCTGCCGTGCCTTCAACCCGGGCTTCGAACGCAACATTCCCGACACGCTGATCCGGGCGGTGGCAGCCACAGGCGGCGTGGTGCAAATAGCATTCCTGTCCGACTTCCTCCAGGCCGACTGCCTGCCCGGCTGGGAGCACATCCTGGAATGGGCCGACAGCACCGGCATCGAATACGATTCTGATGAGGCATGGCCATATATCCGGGAATACGGCAAGACCCACCCGCTATGGTCCGATTACACAAAGGTGGTCGACCACATCGAGCACGTCATCGCAGTGGCCGGCATCGACCATGTGGGAATCGGCTCCGACTTCGACGGCATGGGTCCCGCCCAGCCAAAAGGGCTGCCGGATGTGTCGGCCTACCCGGTGCTCATCGAGGAACTTTTGAAAAGAGGCTATTCGGAGGAAGAGATCGGCAAGATCATGTCGGGGAATTTTTTGCGGGTGTGGGAGGAGGTGATCGCGGTGGGGGACTCGCTGCGGGAAAAGGCGGTGTCCAAACTTCACAAGTCGGCAGTCGACAGTCAGCACTCGACAGTCAATTACCCTCGCACGATTGGATCGGTTTTTCGTATCTTCGCATAAACCCAGAGCCCATGCGTCCTGCTCATAAAGTGATCCGCCCGGTCATCCTCGCGCTGGTGCTCGCAACCGGCATCGCTGCCGGGGCACAGCCATCCGACACCGCGGTGCACCGACCGTCCCGCGCCGCCGTCTACTTCACGGGCTCCTACCTGGTCCTGTACATGGCCGGCAACGTGAACCTGCAATATGCCATCTGGAACAACCCGGACCGGAGCTTCAGCAGCATCTGGCTGAAGGCCGGCGGCGGCAGATGGTACAGCTATTGGGACCATAGCAACGGCGGCCTCACGGCCTCCCTCGAGATGATGACGATGACAGGCAAAGGGAAACACCATTTTGAATTCTGTGCCGGTGCTTCCTTCTTCGATAACACCGTGGAATACAACTGGCGGTACGACGAATGGGAATACGAAGCGCAGGTATACATGGAGCAGAACGGCAAGCCTTCCAGCATGGTGCGCCCGGAAAAGAAAGACTACCGGTCCTTCCTCCCGTCCGGATCCCTGGGCTACCGCTACCAGAAACCCGGTGCGCCGCCGGTGTTCCGCATCGGCGTGGGCTTCCCCGATGCGGTGTATGTCAGCTTCGGGCTGGCCTTTTAAACCCCTTGAGCGCTAAACCCCATGGGGTCTCAAAAACCGAAGTTGCCTTTCCAATTCATTCCTGATCTCGCCTTCAGTGGGCAGATGCAGCTTGTACCTGGATGCAAAAAGCTGCCGGTTCTCCTGCAGCACCGAATAACGGACGATCGTCTCATCCTTGTCAGAACACAGGATTATGCCAATGGTCGGGTTTTCCGATTCCGGTTTCACCGCTTCCTCAAATATCCGCACATACATGTCCATCTGCCCGATATCCTGGTGTGTCAGCGCTCCAACCTTAAGGTCGACCAAAACAAAACACTTCAGCAAATAATTGTAAAAGACCAGGTCGACATAAAAATCCTTCGTTTCTGTTGATATCCTTTTCTGACGTGATACGAAAGCAAAACCTTTGCCCATTTCCAGCATCAGGTCCTGCGTTTTGTTCA
>CAYLTG010000340.1:0-2245 GCA_964386225.1 uncultured Bacteroidales bacterium | reverse complement strand
CCATGAACCAGATCTTCAACAGGATAAAGGGCGACAAGATCATCTGGCTGGTGGTGATCCTGCTGTCGGTCGTCTCGCTGCTGGCCGTTTACAGCTCCACCGGCACGCTGGCCTACAAATATCAGGGCGGCAACACCGAATATTACATGATCAAGCATTTCATCATCCTCGTCCTGGGGCTGTTCATGATGTACCTGGCCCACCTGGTGAAGTACACCTATTTCTCGCGTATCTTCCAGGTTGCCCTCTGGATCGCCATACCCTTGCTGCTGCTGACCCTTTTTGTCGGGCTGAACCTCAACGAGGCCAAGCGGGTGCTGCCCCTCCCCTTCGGCCTCACCTTCCAGACCTCCGACCTGGCCAAGCTCACCCTCATCATGTACCTCGCCCGGGAGCTGACCAGGCGGCAGGAGCGCATCAAAGATTTCAAGACCGCCTTCGTTCCCATCGTGCTGCCCGTGCTCATCGTCTGTTTCCTCATCCTGCCCGCCAACTTCTCCACGGCCGCCATCCTGTTCACGACCAGCCTGGTGCTGATGTTCATCGGCCGCGTGAGCCTCAGGCATATCGGCTCCATGATCGGCATCGGGGTCGTCATGATGCTGACCATGTTCCTGATCGCCAGCTCCTACCCCAAGCTTTTGCCGCGCGTCGACACCTGGATCAGCCGCATCGAGAGCTTCAGCGACAAGGAGAGTGAAGAGAACTACCAGGTGGAACAGGCCAAGATCGCCATCGCCAGGGGCGGGCTCCTGGGCAAGATGCCCGGCAACAGCGAGCAGCGCAACTTCCTGCCCCACCCCTATTCCGACTTCATCTTCGCCATCATCGTCGAGGAGTACGGGCTGCTCGGCGGCACCCTGGTGGTCTTTCTCTACCTCATCCTGCTCTTCAGGGCGGTGAAGATCGTCACAAAGACACCGAGGAACTTCGGGGCCTTCCTCACCATCGGGGTGGCCTTCAGCCTGGTGTTCCAGGCCATGATCAACATGGGGGTGGCGGTGAACCTGCTGCCCGTGACGGGGCAGACCCTGCCGTTCGTGAGCATGGGCGGGACCTCCATCTGGTTCACCAGCATCGCCATCGGCATCATTTTAAGCGTAAGTAAGGAAATCGACAACAATAACCCGGACGACCAACGTGAGTACCAGGCAGCGGCCATATAAGTTCATCATCAGCGGGGGTGGCACGGGCGGACACATCTTCCCGGCCATCGCCATCGCACATGCGTTGCGGGAGCGGCACCCCGACGCCGACATCCTGTTCGTCGGCGCCAAAGGCAGGATGGAGATGGAGAAGGTCCCCGCGGCCGGTTACCCCATCGAAGGCCTCTGGATCAGCGGCCTCCAGCGCAAGCTCACGGCCCGCAACCTCGCCTTCCCCTTCAAGCTGGTCTCCAGCCTCCTGAAAGCACGGTCGGTGATTGGCCGCTTCAAGCCCGATGCCGTGATCGGCGTGGGCGGTTATGCCAGCGGGCCCACCCTGCGGATGGCCGCCCGGCAAGGCATCCCCACCCTGATCCAGGAACAGAACTCCTACCCGGGCATCACCAACAAGCTGCTGGCCGGCAAAGTGAACACCATCTGCGTGGCCTACGACGGCATGGAAAGGTACTTCCCGGCCCGGAAGATCATCAAGACGGGGAACCCGGTGCGCAGGCAGGTCATCGACATCGCCGGCAAGAAAGACGAGGCCGCCCGCTATTTCGGGCTTAGCGCCGACATGCCCACCCTCTTCATCGTCGGCGGGAGCCAGGGCGCCCTGTCGGTGAACCGAAGCATTTCGGGGTGCCTGGACGGCTTCCTTTCGAAAGGATACCAGGTGATCTGGCAGACCGGAAAACATTACCTGGAAGAGGCCCGGTCGCAGGTGCTCCAGAGCGGCAGCCGGGCGGTGGTGGTGACGGAGTTCATCGACCGCATGGACCTGGCCTATGCCATGGCCGACGTGATCATCTCCCGGGCCGGCGCCATGGCCATCTCCGAGATCTGCGCCGTGGCCATACCGCCCATCTTCGTGCCATTCCCGGCGGCGGCCGAAGACCATCAGACCCGGAACGCACAGGCACTGGTGGAGAAGGGAGCCGCGATCCTCGTCCCCGACAGGGAGGCCGCCGGAAGACTGGGCCCGGCAGCGCTGGAACTGCTGGCCGACGAAGCCAGGAAAAGAACCCTGGGCGGGAACCTGAAAAAACTGGCCATCACCGACGCGGACGAACGGATCGCGGAGGAGGTCCTAAAACTGG
>CAYLTG010000339.1:0-2251 GCA_964386225.1 uncultured Bacteroidales bacterium | reverse complement strand
AGGTCTTCCTGCTTCAGGCTCAGGGGGTTGCCGGCAGCGATCAGGATCTGCTCCCGGACGATGTCGACGCCGGTGACCATCTCGGTCACGGGGTGTTCCACCTGCACCCGGGTGTTCATCTCGAGGAAGTAGAAGTTCAGCTTGTTGTCGACCAGGAACTCCACGGTGCCGGCATTGCTGTAGCCGATGGCCCTGGCGATCCTGACGGCCGCATCTCCCATCTTGTGCCGTACTTCCGGGGTGAGGGTGGGCGAGGGCGACTCCTCGATGATCTTCTGGTACCTCCGCTGGATGGAGCATTCCCGTTCGAACAGGTGGACGGCGTTGCCGTGGTTGTCGCCGATCACCTGGATCTCGATGTGGCGCGGCTCCTCCACGTATTTCTCGATGTATACGGTGGGATCCCCGAAATAGGACTTTGCCTCCCGGCTGGTGGTCTCCAGGATGCCGGGCAGTTCCTTCAGGTCGTGGACGATGCGCATCCCTTTGCCGCCTCCGCCGGCTGCGGCCTTCACCAGGATGGGCAGGGCGATGGTGGCAGCCTCCCTGAGCAGGGTCTTTGCGTCGCCGGTGATGCCTTCGGTCATGGGGATGCCCACCTTCTTCACGAAGGCCCGCGACTCGATCTTGTTGCCCATGAGCTTGATGGCCTTGCTGTTGGGGCCTATGAAAACCACGCCTGCCTTCTCGCATGCCTTCACGAATGAAGGGTTCTCGGCCAGGAAGCCATAGCCGGGATGGATGGCCTCGCTGCCCGACTGAAGGGCGATGTCGATGATCTTCCTGATGTTGAGGTAGGTCTCGCTCAGCTCGTTGGTGTCGCCAAGGCAATAGGCCTCGTTGGCCATGTCGACGTGCAGTCCCTCTTCATCCGCCGGGGCATAGATGGCCACGGTCTGTATTCCCAGTTCCTGCGCCGAGCGGATGATCCGTACGGCGATCTCGCCGCGGTTGGCGATGAGTATCTTCTTGAAGATTTTCATAAAAACTAAATTTTCACGCAAAGGCGCGGAGACGCAAAGAACTTGGAGGTTGAGACCGAGTATCCGTTCCTGCTTTTTCCTTCATTCTTTCTTTGCGCCTTTGCGTCTTTGCGTGCCATTCTATATATTCCAATTTGGTCTTCGCTTTCCCAGGAACGCCGCCATCCCCTCCTGCCCCTCCTCCGAGGCCCGGAGTCGGGCGATGAGGTCGGCGGTGTATTCCGAAATGTCATTCCCCTCCCCGTTCATCACTTCGACGATCATTTCCTTTGTGGACCTGACGGCTCCGGGGGCTGCCGTCATGAACTCCATGACGAAGCTATCCACGGCATCCTTCAGTTCTTCACCGGGCACCGCCCTGTTGACCAGTCCGTATCGTTCCGCCTCCCGCCCTTTGAACCTGCGGCCTGTCATCATCAGTTCCTTCCCCCTGAACTCACCCGTCCTTTTCAATACGAACGGCCCGATCGTCGCCGGGGCAACGCCTATTTTCACCTCGCTGAAGGCGAAGGTGGTACCTTCATCGGCGACGACGACGTCGCAGGCCGCCAGGAGGCCGTTGGCACCGCCGAAAACGGCACCATGCGCCACGCCCAGGGTGGGCAGCGGGCAGGAGTAGACGGCCTCAAACAGGCCTGCCAGCTTTCTTGCGTCCTCAAAATTCTCCTGGTAGCCGAAAGCCGCGACCCCTTTCATGTAGTTCAGGTCGGCCCCGGCACAGAATGACTTTCCCCGTCCCCTCAGGATCACCAGCCGGATGGCCTCCAGGGCGGCGACCTCCCGAAAAGCGGCCGTCAGTTCGGCGATCATGGTGTCGTCGAAGGCATTGTGCTTCTCCGGCCGGTTCAGCCAGAGGGTGACCAGGGCCTCCTGTCTTTCCAGTTCGATGGTCAGGTACTTCTCATTCATGTTCCTTGATTCTATGCCTGTTTTTCACATCCTGAACACCCCGTTCTTCATGTCGGGGATCGGCATGTTGAGCGACATGGCGATGCCCATGGCGACGACCTTCCGGGTGTCTGCAGGGTCGATGATGCCGTCGTCCCAGAGCCTGGAGGTGCTGTAGTAGGGCGATCCCTCGTCGTCATATTTCTGCAGGATCTCCTTCCGCAGCTTCTCCCTGGCGGCGGGGTCGAGTGTCTTGCCGGCCCTGGCCAGCTGCTCCTCCTTCACCTGGATGAGCACGCCCGAGGCCTGCTCGCCGCCCATCACCGAGATGCGGGCGTTGGGCCACATGAACAGCAGGCGGGGATCGTAGGCCCTCCCGG
>CAYLTG010000338.1:0-2268 GCA_964386225.1 uncultured Bacteroidales bacterium | reverse complement strand
TACCCCTTCAAATGCTTCGGTATCCTGCCGTTCTTGATGGCTTCCGATCTTAGCCGCCGCCCGACGATCCGCTCCACCATGTTGCCGACCTCCAGCACCTTGTCCACGTCGACGCCGGTGTCGATGCCCATCTCGTCCATCATCACCACCATGTCCTCGGTGGAGACCAGGCCCACGTCGGAGGGGTCCTTGTAGTAATATTCACCTGTTCCCGGCACCGGCACACCATCGACGAAGTTGGCCGGCTGGCCGCCGAGGCCGCCCATGGTCGACTCGTAGTTGGTGATCCCCGCCTGCAGGGCCGCCAGCACGTTGGCGAGGCCCCAGCCGCGGGTGGTGTGGAAGTGGGCGATCTGTTTCTCGGGGTTGTCGACGTTGTCGAGGAGCAGAGAGAAATAGTCGTAGACCCTGTCGGGGGAGGCCGAGCCGTCGTGGTCGGCATGCTCCACGTCGGTGGCGCCGATGTCGAACCACCGTTTGGTGAACTCCAGCGCCTTTTTCGGATCGGTGGGCCCTTCGATGGGGCATCCCCAGATGGTGCTGACGGTGCCGTTCACCTTGAGGCCGGCATCGCGGGCCTTCTTCACCCACTCCTCGCTCATCTTCCAGTACTCGTCGAGGGTGAGCCCTGAGTTCTTGATCTGGTGCGACTCGCTGGTGGAGACCATGAGGAGGATCCTGTCGGGGCCGTACCCCTCCTGCCTGGCTTCGATGGCCCGCTGCACAGCCCGCTCACGGATGGTGATGGCCGTCAGCATGACGTCGTCGAGTTTGCCTGCAAGCTTTTTGCTGGTCCGGATCCCTTTGAACAGCTCGTCGGCATCCCTGAACTGCGGCATCCCCTTCGGGTTGCCGAAGTTGGTCACCTCGATGTGTTTGAACCCCGCCAGGATGAGCTGCTCGGACAGCCAGAGCTTGGCCTCCGTGGGGATGAACTTCTCTTCGTGCTGGAACCCGTCCCGCACCGTGATGTCGCCGATAACAACTTTTTTTGGATATTCCATAGTATGCTGATTTGATTTATTTCAATTCAAAATATCGTAAAAGAACTCGAGGCTCTCGGGATTGGCCAGCACATCCCTGTTTTTCACGGCTTTGCCATTGATGATGTTCTTCACCGCGATCTCCACCTTCTTGCCGTTGATGGTGTAGGGGATGTCGGGCACCTCGTGGATGACGGCCGGCACATGGCGGGGGCTGCAGCTGGTGCGGATGCTGGTCCGGATCTTTTTCTCCAGCGCCTCGTCGAGCCTGTTGCCCAGGTTGAGCTTGACGAACAGCACCACGGTCTCGTCGCCGTCCTCCTTCTTCCCTACGACCACGGCATCCTCGATCTCTTCGATGGTCTCGGTCACGGCATAGATCTCGGCGGTCCCGATCCGCACCCCCTGGGGGTTCAGCGTGGCGTCCGACCGTCCGTAGACGGTCACCCCGCCATGCCTGCTGATGACGATGTTGTCGCCGTGCATCCAGACGCCGGGGTACTGGCTGAAATAGGCATTGTAATAGCGGGATCCGTTGTGGTCGTTCCAGAACCCGATCGGCATGGAAGGGAAGGCCTGCTTGCATACGAGCTCCCCTTGCTCTTCCGTGAGCGACCTGCCGTCGTCATCGAAGCAATCCACGTCCATGCCCAGCCCGATGCACTGGATCTCGCCGCGGTACACCGGCAGCACGGGGTTGCCCAGCATAAAGCAGGAGATGATGTCGGTGCCGCCGGCGATGGAGGAGAGCTGCACGTCCCTCTTCCATTGTGCATACACGTAATCGAAACTGGCATCGGTGAGGGGCGAGCCCGTGGAGGCGATGACCCTGAGGGCGGGGAAAGCGGAAATGTCTTTCGGAACGACCCCCTCGGCCTCGAGGGAGGCGATGTATTTGGCGCTGGTGCCGAAGAAGGCGATGTTGAGCTCGTCGGCCATGCGCAGCAGGGCATCCGGCCCCGGGTAGAAGGGATTGCCGTCGTAGAGCACCAGGGTGGCCCCGGTGGCGAGGGCGCTGACGAACCAGTTCCACATCATCCAGCCGCAGGTGGTGAAATAGAACACCGTTTGCCCCCTTTGGATATTGCAATGCAGCACCAGCTCCTTGAGGTGCTGGATCAGCGTTCCTCCGGCGGAGTGGACGATGCTTTTTGGCAGTCCGGTGGTGCCGGAGGAGAACATGATGTAGAGCGGGTGGTCGAAGGGCAGCTGCTCGAAGGTGAGCGGGCTGTCGGTCTCCGCGGCGAAGGTCTCCCAGGACATAGCCCCGGGGATGCTCCCCAGG
>CAYLTG010000337.1:0-2283 GCA_964386225.1 uncultured Bacteroidales bacterium | reverse complement strand
GCATCCAGGTCCTGGTCCACGTTGATCACCTTCCGGTCGAGCTTGTACTCCACCGCCATCTTCTCGGCCGTGACCGTGGCGGCGGTGAGCTCCACCGCAGTCAGCAACAGGTTGATGGTGCCCAGGTCGATGTGCTTGTGCTTCGAAGTGATCTCGATGTTGCTGATCACCTGCTTGTTGTAGCCGATGAAATGCACCGTCATGTAGTAGTTGCCCAGCGGAATGTCCTTCAGGTCGAACTTCCCGTTGATGTCGGTCAACCCCCCGGTGATCATGGTGGAATCCTTGGGATTGAACAGGATGATGTTGGCAAACTCCACAGGGGCCTCCGTGTCAGGGTCATAGACGGTGCCTTCGATGCGACCGTCATCCCCCGGGGCAGGATCTTCGGGACCAGCCAAGCCGGGAAGGGTAAACACGAAAATGACCAGGATACTTATATATATGTATCTTAATTGCTGCATGTACCAAAAAAACAGGCAAAACCGGTAATTGTTCAGCACACGGGCGGCAGGTTGTGTGTAATTCCGATCCGGACGGAGAGTATAGGGTAAATACGTAAATAAGTTAATACGTGAATACGGTATTTATCTAATCCTCTGATCACTAAATAAAAATGGGGTGCTTATTTACCACCGGCCATCCACTCCATATTTACATATTAACTTATTTACGTATTTACCACCTACCCCACCTCGAACCCGCCCCGGTTGAACCACTCCTGCTCCCAGGCCCTTTCGGCCACATGCCGGAGCCGCCCGCGGAACTGCATTTCCAGGTTGTGGTCGCGGATGTAGTCGCGGGCCTCGCGGTACGACCGGAGCATGCTGATGTAGAATGATTCCTGCCGGATGGTCCGCTGTGCCGAGAACTGCTGGGCTGTCTCCAGGTTGAAAAGCATGGCATCGGCCACCAGCAGGGGCTCCATGCCCAGGGTGATAAAGTGGCGGATCGACCGCTGGGCCACCGACCGGCGGGCTTTGGGCTTGCGCCGGGACGGGGGGAAATACTCCTTTTGCACCCGGAACTTGAATTCCTCAATGAGCTTGTCCTCCTGCGGATCGAACACGAAGTTGTAATAGACCTTCACATCCTTGAACCGCTCATAGAGATCCAGGAGCTGCTCCTCGAGTTGCTCTTTCTCCAGCGAGCGGAGGTATTTCCTGAGTGCTTTTTTGCTCATGTATGAAAGATGATAAAACAAAATTAACAGAATATTCTTTTGGGCGTTGCCCTCCTGAGCCTTACAACAACAAAAGACCCTTTGTCGAAGGAGGGCCGGGCTTTACGCTGCAATACCCCCGAAGGACGATGCCTTCGGGGGTGATTTCCGCTTCAATCCCTAACGCGGGCCATCGCAACCGGGCACCGTGATCGCAAAACTTTGCCTATTTTTATTTTCCGAAATCAATACCTGCTCCATATGTCAATTGCGAAAAGCAGCACCACGCGGACCGGCATTCTCATCACCGGGGCCACGGGCGGACTGGGCGAACGGCTCGTGACGCAGGCCTGCGGGCTCCCCGGCATCGATGTGGTGGTGGCCGCCGACATCGATGAAGCGGTGACGTCGCGGTTCAAAGGTCTTCAAAAAGTGATCCCGGCGATCATGGATGTGGGCTCCGGCGCCTCCATCCTTGAAGTGAGGGAGGTATTGAAGGAGCAGGGTATCCGCATCCGGTACCTGGTGAACAACGCCGGCACCCATGCATTCTTCCCCGTTTCGGAGGCCACCGAGACATTGCTCGACCGCATGGTCCGGGTGAATGTCTACGGCCAGGTGCTGACCGTGAGCGCCTTCCTCGACGACCTCATCGCCACGAAAGGCCGGGTGGTGCAGGTGAGCAGCGATTCGGTGCGGCTTCCCATCCCCTTTTACACCTACCCCGCCTCCAAGATGGCCCTGGAGGCCTTCAGCGTCTCCATGCGCCGCGAACTGCAGCTCCATGGCATCCGGCTCGTCATGATCAGGCCCGGGGCGATGGACACCCCTTTCCTGGAAAGCATGACCGGGATCCGGAACGAGATTACGGACAGCAGGTACGAAAAATGGTTCGGCAATTTCGCCAGGATGTCGGCCGAAAGCGTGGGGAAGAAGTCCGACCCGGCTGCTGTGGCGAAGCTGGTCATGCGGGCCTTGCAAGCCCGGAAGCCGCGCCTGGTCTATTCCATCAACAGGAACAGGAAGATCTCGTTTTTCAGCTTTTTTCCCGAAAGGTGGAAGGACCGGTTGATCCGCAAGACGGTGTCGTGATTATTGGATGACGAGTTTCTCGCGGTAGA
>CAYLTG010000336.1:0-2289 GCA_964386225.1 uncultured Bacteroidales bacterium | reverse complement strand
CGGCAATGTCGTCGCGCGACTTGTGCATGGCCGGGGTGACGATGTGGTAGGGTTTCTCCCCGGCGATCTGGACGATGTACTCGCCCAGGTCGGTCTCCAGGTTTTCAATGTTATGGGCTTCCAGTGCCTCGTTGAGCCCGATCTCCTCGGTGGTCATGGACTTGGATTTCACCACCCGGGTGAAGTGGCGCGAATGGAGGATGGAGAGTATCTCGCGCACCGCCTCCGCCGTGTCGGTGGCCCAGATGATCTTCCCTCCGTTCTTCTCGAAGTTGGCCGCAAACTCGATCAGGTACTTGTCGAGGTTGTTCACCACCTTTTGCTTGATGACATGGGCCCGCTTCCGGGCAAGCTCCAGGTCGCGGTAGTGGGTGATCCCCTTGCTCACCGCGGCATCGTAGCGGGAGATGTTGAACCGTATTTTGCTCCGGTGCTCGAGGTCGAACGCCTTCCGTTCGGAATCCTTTAGAAATTTCTGGTACACTTCGCTCATACGCACAGTATGATTTATTCTTTCACCGGAATTTTTTCGACCCGCTGAACATGCCTGCCCCCTTCGAACCCGGTGTGGAGGAACGTGACAACCATCTCCACGGCCAGGTCAAAGTCGACGAACCTGCCCGGCAGCGCAATGATGTTGGCATTGTTGTGCTGCCGGGTGAGGCGGGCCTGTTCCAGGTCCCAGCACAACCCCGACCGCACATGCGGGTATTTGTTGGCGGTCATGCTCGCCCCCTGTCCGCTGCCGCAGATGATCACCCCGAAAGGATAAAGGCCGTCGTTGACGGACCGGGCTACGGGATGGATGAAGTCGGGGTAATCCACACTGGCTTCCGACCCGGTCCCGAAATCCCTGAACCGGTATCCCTTTTCGGTCAGTTTCCCGATCAGGTAGGCTTTCATCGCATAACCACCATGGTCAGAACCAATGGGGATCTCCTGGCTTTTGTCGAACATGTTGAAATCTTGTTTCAAGCAAAAATAACGATTAAAAGCATATATGTTTTAAAATTAACGGTTTATTGACCCAGCCCGAAATTAAGCATATCGTATGTGTTTCATATCCAAAATATTGGTTTTTTCAACAAGGTTTCTGTTAATATCGTTGTAAATTTGTCCGGAAATGCTGAGAATTTCCTGCGTTATCAACAAAAGGGGAACCGGGTAAAAATAAGGCTGCCCTTTATCAGAAAATTTCAGGACTTATGCCCAGATTTTGAACAGATTTTTCGCTTGAATATGCAATGAATTTATTCATACACCATGTTGCTAACAATTGTTAAAATCTGTTTAAAAATCTCATTTCTAACACTAAAGTTTGTTGATCACATGTTAATAAACCAAGGATAGTGAAAAAGTCAACTTTTTAACCCGGGTTGTTTTGAACACAATTAACAGGCTAATTAATATTACAATAATTATTCTTTAAACTTATTTATTATTATTCGGAGGATATGATCATGAAAAAGTCGGATGCGGAACTGGCGGATATGATCCTGGACCTGAAAAAAAGGAAAAATGCCTTGTTGCTGGCACATTATTACCAGGTGCCTGAGATACAGGATATTGCCGATTATGTGGGCGACAGCCTGGGCCTGGCGCAGAAGGCGGCGGTATCGGACAGTGAGATCATTGTCTTTGCCGGCGTCCATTTCATGGCCGAAACGGCAAAGATCCTCAGCCCCGGGAGCAAAGTGTTGCTTCCCGACCTCAATGCAGGCTGCTCGCTGGCCGATTCATGCCCTGCCGACCGCTTCGCCGAATTCAAGGCCCGGTACCCCGACCACATGGTCATCTCATACATCAATTGCACCGCCGACATCAAGACCATGTCGGACGTGATCTGCACCTCGGGCAATGCGGTCCAGCTGGTGGAGTCCTTCCCCCGTGACCAGAAGATCATCTTCGCCCCGGACAAGAACCTGGGAGGGTATATCAACCGGGTGACCGGCAGGGACATGGTATTGTGGGACGGCACCTGCGAGGTGCACGACGTGCTGTCCACCGAGGCGGTCATCAGGCTCAAGGTGGAGAACCCCGATGCCAGGCTCATCGCCCATCCCGAATGCAAGGCCCCGGTCCTTGAGCTGGCCGATTACGTGGGGTCCACCACCGCCATGCTCAACTATACCATGAAGGACGATGCCAGGCGCTACATCGTGGCCACCGAGACCGGGATCATTCACCAGATGCAGAAGAACTCGCCGCACAAGGAATTCATCGTCGTGCCCACCGACGAGACCTGCTCCTGCAACGATTGTCCCTACATGAAGATGAATACCATGGAAA
>CAYLTG010000335.1:0-2318 GCA_964386225.1 uncultured Bacteroidales bacterium | reverse complement strand
GCATGATCGGCTACCACAGCGTGTCGGTGATCGCCGACGCCATCGTCAAAGGGGTTTATGCGGGCGACCCCGGCAGGGCGCTGGAGGCCTGTGTGCAAACCGCGCAATACGGTCCCTATGACGGGTTGGAGCATTACATGGAGCTGGGTTATGTGCCCGAGGACCGCAGTGGCAGTTCGGTGAGCAAGACCCTCGAGTACGCCTACGACGACTGGGCCGTCGCGCAGGTCGCCGGCATGGCCGGCCGGGATGACGTTCAGGCACAGTTCATGGAGCGCTCCCGGAACTACCGGAATACCTTCGACCCGGAAAGCGGTTTCATGCGGCCGAAGCTGTCCGACGGCAGCTTCCGGCCCGAGTTCGACCCCCTCGACACCCACGGGCAGGGATTCATCGAGGGCAACGCCTGGAACTATGGCCTTTACATCCCCCATGATCCGGAAGCGCTGGTGGAACTCAATGGCGGGAAGAGCAAGTTCACAAAGATGCTGGACGCGCTTTTCATCCGACAGCTTGACGACAGGCACATCGAGGCCAACGAAGACATCACCCGCGACGGCATCATCGGACTTTACGTGCACGGCAACGAACCGGGGCACCACATCCCTTACCTGTACAACTGGACCGGTCACCCCGGGAAGACCCAGGAGCGGGTGCGCATGATCTGCAACACCATGTATGCCAATGCGCCTGACGGGCTTTGCGGCAACGACGACTGCGGCCAGATGAGCGCCTGGTACGTCTTCAGCGCGCTGGGCTTCTACCCATTATGTCCGGGTTCGGACGAGTATGCCCTGGGCAGCCCGCTGGTGAAGGCGGCCGAGATCGACCTGGGGAACGGGAAGACCCTTCGGATCCGGACCGAGAACCAGGGCGCGGAGAATTTCGTCGTCAAGGAGGTCCGTTTGAACGGGAAGGTGCTGAAGGGATCGGTTGTCAGGCACGGGGAATTGATGGGAGGCGGGGAGATGGAAGTTGTTTTTAAATGAAAAACATTAAAACATTATAACAATAAAACAAGCTCCGGGCAGCTCGGCAGCGATGGTGAGCCGATGGGGACTTCTGAACTTGCATCCTAACCATATGCTGACGGTATTTCAATTGTCAGCAACAGCTTAAATCACACGAATGCATCAACATTTGACACCCTGCACAGATCCCCTCTTCATTATTCATTCTAATGTTCTAATGTTCTAATGAAATATTGCGGTAATGTTATTCAATCCTAAAGTTCCGGGCTCCCGAACGTGTCACCCTGTTCAATGTCGCCGGTCCTGAACCCTTTCATGAACCAGTGCAAGCGCTGTTTGGCGGTGCCATGGGTGAAGGCGTCGGGCACGACGTAGCCCTGCATCTTCATCTG
The DNA here is from genome assembly GCA_964386225.1 of uncultured Bacteroidales bacterium. Classification (GTDB taxonomy): domain Bacteria; phylum Bacteroidota; class Bacteroidia; order Bacteroidales; family JAADJA01; genus JAADJA01. Next base: position 955 of record CAYLTG010000335.1, on the reverse strand, counting down.
GATGCGGTCGTCGCCGACTGCCTGGGCGGCATTCATGGCCTCTTCGATGTCGCCTTCCTCCAGGATGTTCTTCATGCGGTCGGCGTGGTGGGCCCAGACCCCTGCCAGGAAATCGGCCTGCAGCTCCAGTTTGACCGAGAGCTGGTTGTACTCTTCCTCGCTCACCTGACCGCGGTACCGGTCCATTTCTTCGGTGATGCCCAGCAGGTTCTGCACATGGTGCCCCACCTCATGGGCCACGATGTAGGCCTGTGCGAAGTCGCCTTCGGCCCCGAGGCGGCGCTGAAGCTGTTCCAGGAAGCCCAGGTCGATGTAGACGCGGGAGTCGCGCGGACAGTAGAAGGGCCCGGTGGCGGCGCTGCTGTGGCCGCAGGCCGACTGCACCTGGTTCGTGAACAGGACCAGGTGGGGCTGCGGGTAGGTGCTGCCGCCGGCCCTGAAGATGCTGTCCCACACATCCTCGGTGTCGGCCAGCACCACCGCGATGAACTGTGCCAGTTCGTTTTCATGTTCCGTCGGGGCCTGGTAGGCTTCCGCCTGTCCCATGTCGGCCTCCATGGCATTGAACAATTGTGACGGGTCGCCCCCGGCGATCCAGATGATGATGGCGACGATGATGATGCCGACGCCGCCGACCCCGGCCTTTCCACGTCCGCTCATGCCGCGGCGGTCTTCGATGTTGGAGCTTTGCCTCCTGCCTGTCCAGCGCATATTGCAAGATTTTTTTGGTGAGTAATGGATGGTTCGGAGGTATAAACAAAGTTTTGAAGGATTAGTTTAGAGGTTTTGGCTTAAACCTAGAACCAACTTATTCATACCGCAGCGACCGCGCCGGGTTCACCCTGGCGGTGCGCACCGTCCGATAGGTGGTGGTGGCCAGGGCGATGCCCATGGCGATGATGAAGCCGGCCAGGAAATCGACTGCGGTGAGGCGGATGCGGTAGTGATAATTCTG
>CAYLTG010000334.1:0-2328 GCA_964386225.1 uncultured Bacteroidales bacterium | reverse complement strand
GGTGATCACCTTCACCACCTCGGTCATGGCGGTGGTCAACATCGTCATGGACTACCTGCTGATTTTTGGGAATCACGGCTTCCCGGAGATGGGCATCGGAGGCGCGGCCCTCGCCTCGGTCATCGCGGAAGCCTCGGCCCTGGTGTTCTTTATCATCTATACCCGCTTCTTCTTCAACACCAAGCCCTATGCACTCTTCCATTTCAGGAAGTTCGACCCGGGGCTCTACCAGCGCATCGTCAGGGTATCCCTGCCCATCATGGCACAGAACTTCCTGTCGCTGGGGGCCTGGCTCACCTTCTTCCTGCTCGTGGAGAAGATGGGCGAACGGGAACTGGCGGTGTCCAACATCATCCGGAGCTTTTACATGGTGCTGATGATCCCCATGTGGGGTTTCGCTTCGGCCACCAATACGCTGGTGAGCTTCCTGATCGGCGGGAAGCGGCAGGAGGAGGTGATGTCGCTGGTGTACAAGATCATGGTCCTGTGCCTCTCCGGGGTGGGGATCATGGTGGTGCTGGGGTCGGTCCTTCCCTCCTTCGCCATCAGGATCTACACCGACGACCCCGTGCTGGTGTCGAGCGCCATGCCCCTGGTTTATGTGATCAATGCGGCGGCCCTGCTCCTCTCGACCGCGTTCATCTTCTTCAACGGGGTGTCGGGGACCGGAAAGACCAACATCTCCTTCCTGATCGAAGTGGCGGTGGTGGTGCTTTACCTCACCTACACCTGGTTCGTCGTCATGGTCCTGAAAAGCAACATCGTGGTGGTGTGGATCTCCGAATGCCTCTATGCGGCCATGCTCGCCCTTTTCTCCTTCCTCTACCTGAAAAAAGGGAACTGGAGGAGAAGCTCAGTCTGAGTTTCAGGAAGGAAGGTGAACACCGGGTGCCGGTATTCCGTTCTATATAGGAAACCCTTGCCTTCTTCCCATTCACTCACGTATCTTTGCATGCGGGATCCTCCGTCGGGATCCGGGATCATTTACAATATACCTGAATTTATGCGCGACATCGAGAACATTGAACTGAGCTTCCTGAAATTCGACGATTACCAGGAATTGAAGGAAGCCATGATCGAATCCTACACCACCATGCCCAACGCTTATTGGCGCGAAGGGCACATCCGGTCGCTGATCGACCGGTTCCCGGAGGGGCAGGTGGTGGTGAAAGTGAACGGCATGATCGCGGGGTGTGCCCTGTCGATCATCCTCGACTATGACAAGTACGAGGACGTTCACACCTACAGGTTGATCACCGGCAATTACACCTTCGACACCCACGACCCGGAGGGGGATATGCTTTACGGCATCGATGTGTTCATCAAACCCGAATTCCGCGGGCTGCGGCTGGGCAGGAGGCTCTACGACTACCGCAAGGACCTGTGCGAACGCCTCAACCTGAAAGGGATCGCTTTCGGCGGCAGGATCCCCAACTACCACAAGTATGCCGGTGAGTTGACACCCAAAGCCTACATCGAGAAGGTAAGGAAGCGGGAGATCGATGACCCGGTGCTGAACTTTCAGATATCCAACGATTTCCATCCGGCCAAGATCCTGAAAGGATACCTTGAGGGGGACGAGGCCTCGAACGAATATGCGGTGTTGCTCGAATGGGACAACATCTATTATGAAAAGCCCACCAGGAAACCCCTGACCGTAAAAAAGGTGGTCAGGATAGGGCTCGTCCAGTGGCAGATGCGCCCCTACAAAAGCCTGGACGAGGTGATGCAGCAGGCCGAATACTTCATCGACGCGGTGTCGGGGTACAGGGGCGACTTCATGCTCTTCCCCGAGTTCTTCAATGCCCCGCTGATGGCAGACAACAACCACCTGACCGAACCGGAGGCCATCCGCGAGCTGGCAAGGCACACGCCCACCATCGTCCAGAAGTTCTCTGAGCTGGCCATCTCCTACAACATCAACATCATCACCGGCAGCATGCCCGAGATACGAGACGGCATCCTTTATAACGCGGGCTACCTGTGCCGGCGCAACGGTACCCTGGACCGCTACGAGAAGCTGCACGTAACCCCCGACGAGGTGAAGGTATGGGGCATGCAGGGCGGTAGCCAGCTGAAGGCGTTCGACACCGACGCCGGCAAGATCGGCGTGCTGATCTGCTACGATTCGGAGTTCCCGGAGCTGAGCCGGATCCTGGCCGACGAGGGCATGGACATCCTGTTCGTCCCCTTCCTCACCGACACCCAGAACGGCTACTCGCGGGTAAGGAACTGCTCCCAGGCCCGGGCCATCGAGAACGAGTGCTACGTCGTCATCGCCGGCTGCGTGGGCAACCTGCCCAACGTGCACAACATGGACATCCAGTT
>CAYLTG010000333.1:0-2351 GCA_964386225.1 uncultured Bacteroidales bacterium | reverse complement strand
TTTACCGGGTTGTGGACCTGCTGTGTCTGGGTCACATTCACCTGGTAATCCTCAGCTTCCCCGTTGGTGATCGTCTCGCAGGAATTGATGTGGTAATCAAAGTCGCCTGCACGAATACGCATGCGCTTGATTCCCAGTTGCACATTGTTCGGAACCACCACCGGAACCACAGCCGTGAATGATGCTCCCTCGCCGCTGACCTGACAGATCTTTTCGTAATCATCATCAAAATCGCTGTCGTTGTTGAAATCGATCCAGGCAGCCACTGATCCCCCGTTCCCGTCTGTGCTGACATCAATGGAAAGCTCATAATATTTGCTGCGCTGGAGGTTGGTGGTCATGTTCGTGTAGTCATTGTAATCAGGACCACCCTGCGACCCGGTGCCGGTATTGGAGATGGTGTTCAGCGACACCCCGTCGATGAAGAATCCGTTTGCGGTGCCGTCAATCGTCTGGGGATCACAATATTCGCCAACGGTCGGAAGAACATAGATCCGGGCATTGGGCCGCAGGTAGGTGTCATTGGGATACAGATTCGACGGATCATAGGGATTGGGGACGACATCCCATTCATTGACCCACTTGGTTTGCATTTCAGCGGTGGTATGGCAATACCAGTAAACGTTGCCGAAGTAGGCGGTGGTGGTCTTGTAGGTCATCACCACAAGGTTGTCGCCTCCGTAAACATAAGGTTCGTCGAAAGGAATGTAGATCATGTTGTCGCCCGGGAACATGTCCAAAGTACCCGAGAACACAAGGGTAAGGTCATTGGCTGTCACCCACTCGGTTCCGGCAGGCAGTTCATCTTCAAGCGTTTCACCGAGATAAATGTCAACAGGATAATCTTCAATGGGAAGCGCATCGTCGCAGCGGTAAAAGAAAGAGATCCCGTTCATGATGCCGGAAAGTCCTATTTCATCGTTCGTGTAGAGCATCTCAGAAAGATTATATCCTCCCGATGTAGAAAGGGGATAGAACCATTCCTCCAGTTCTCCCTCGCCGACCTGCACCTGCTGTGTGCCCTCCTGCTGCACGTAAACGACATGCATTTCCGAACTGTTGTCAGAAGGCATTTCATCGTCTGGAAAATCGATGTACCCGTATATGGTGAGGGGGCCTGTTTCCTGGAAAGAGCATTCCAGTGCATAGGAGATGGTCTCCAGGGGCTCGATGTCAAGGCCGTCGACAAAGGCCAGTTCATTGCCCATGTCATCCATCAGCTTGATGGTATAGCTTCCTGATGCCTGCGCCTCGGTTCCTATATTCTTGACCTCAAAATCGTATACTGTGGCCTCGTTGGCGTTGGGTGATGCCGTTCCGGTAAAATCAAAAGCCGACAGGTTCTTGGCATAAATTGCTTTCTTGGGTCCCTGGATCTGGTCGATGGACACATCGCCGATATCCCACCAGGCAACGTTGCCATGGGCCACGAATCCGATCTGACCGATCTCGCCGGCATAGTCTGACAGGTCCACGACATAGTTCGTGGGTGATGCGGGGATCGAAAATCCCCCGTAGTATGCAAGGGAAGTCCATGAGCCTTCAGCAGTCCGGTACACCAATTCCAGGTCACCCGGCCACCACCAGCTTCCCTTCGCGTAGAAGTCGATCACGTCGCCTTCCTCGATCTCAAGCATGGGGGTGATGAGGGTATCCGGCATGGCCGGTGTCGTAAAGGCATTTGCCATCCCCAGGCCGAACATGGGCCAGTTTGTGGTCCTCACCCATGCGCCTGTGGTGAGGCTCCATCCTTCGGGAGGGAAATCCTCGTTCTCGAATCCTTCGATCAGGAAGGAAGGTTCCAGGACCTCCTGCTCCATGGAAGCCGAGTTGTTATCGTCGGTGCCGTCATCCTCGGGCACGCTGGCCATAACTTCATAGATGCCGGGAGTCTCGGGGTTCCAGGTTGTCTCCACGGTAACCATCTCCCACTGTTCCAGGTCGCCGGTGCTGACCGTCCCGAACACCTCCCCGTTGGCGGTAAAGGTCACATCCTTGGATTGGGTCAGGGTTCCGTAGTTCTGCACGGTGGCATAAGCCGTGACAAAATCACCGCCGATGATGGTGTTCTTGGAAAGGGAGATGTCGAGCACGGCAAAATCATTTTCCACCGGATCATAGCAGGAGATGAAAGCCACCCAGCCCTCGCCGAAGTCCCAGCCGGAACCTTCGAAGCGCATGGTGAGGGCGCCGGTTCCGTTGAAGGCTGTGATGACTCCGGGCGAACCGGTTCCATTGTTGAAAATGCCAAAGGAAGGCGCGCTGGTGTTCTCACCGTCATAGAGTTCCATTTCCGCCCACTGGATGTCGAACTCGATGAACGTGAGCCTGACCTGGCTTCCCGCAGTTGC
>CAYLTG010000332.1:0-2375 GCA_964386225.1 uncultured Bacteroidales bacterium | reverse complement strand
CTTCCTTTTTTACTGTTCCTGGCGTTGCTGGCGGTGATCTACATCGGCAACTCCTTCTACGCCGAAAAGAACATCAGGAAGATCGAGCGGCTCCAGAAAGAGGTGAAAGAGCTGCGGTACGAGCACATCAACACCCGGTCGAAACTGATGTCGAAGAGCAGGCAGTCGGAAGTGGCCGACGGCCTGGCGGAGGAGGGGATCAAGGAATCGAGGACACCGCCCCGCAAGATAAAAACGGATTAAGAAGAGAAAAGATGGCAAAGGATATCAAATCGGACATATTGTGGCGGGTCTTCCTGGTGTACCTGGCCATGGTGATATTCGGCCTGGCCATCATCGTCAAGGTGGCCTACATCCAGGTGGCGGAGGGCCACGACCTGCTGGCCAAAGCGGACTCGCTGACGATGCAGTTCTTCAACGTGGAGGCCACCCGCGGAAACATCTGTGCCGCCGACGAGAGCCTGCTGGCCACCTCGGTACCCATATTCGACGTCCGGATGGACGTGGCCTCGCCCCTCATTTCCGACCAGGATTTCGGCAACAACGTCGACGCCCTCGCCGGCAAACTGGCAGGCCTTTTCGGCAACAAGTCCAAGTGGCAGTACAAGAGCGACCTCATCAGTCAGCGCAAAAAAGGGAACCGGTATTTCCTCATCAAGAATGGCGTTACCTACGAGCAGTTGCAGGCATTGCGCACCTTCCCCATCTTCGACCGCGGCAAGTACAAGGGCGGGCTCATCATCCTGCCCAGGACCAAGCGGCAAAAACCCTTCGGCAGTCTGGCCTTCAGGACGATCGGCTATGAGAATGCCACCGAGAACCTATTCGTGGGACTGGAGGGTGCCTACAACGACATCCTGGCCGGCAAGAACGGCAAGCAGCTGCGCCGCCGGATCAACAACGGCGACTGGGTGCCTGTGTTCGACGAGAACGAGGTGGAACCGGTCAACGGCAAGGACATCATCACCACCATCGACGTCAACCTGCAGGACGTGGCCGAGTCGTCGCTCCACGACCACCTGGTGGAACACAACGCCGACTGGGGGTGCGCCATCCTCATGGAGGTGCAGACCGGCCATGTGAAGGCCATTGCCAACCTGACGCTGGACAAGCAATCGGGTGATTACAAGGAGGTATACAACTACGCCGTGGGGCAGAGCATCGAGCCGGGCTCCACCTTCAAGCTGCCGTCCATGATCGCCCTCTTCGAGGACGGGCTCGACAACCTGGACGACACCGTGGACATCGGGCTGGGCTACATCGTCTACCATGGCCTTACCATCCGTGACGTCCACGGCATCCGCGACGGCCGGGTATCCATCCGCGAGATCTTCGAGAAATCGTCCAACGTGGGGGTCTCCATGCTGGTGCACGATAAATATTCGGCACAGCCGAGGAAATTCACTGACCACCTGTACGACATGTCGCTGAACGAACCGCTGGGGCTCGAGATCCCCGGCGAGGGCGCGCCCTACGTCAAGAATCCGAAGGACGGTTCCTGGTCGCTGGTCTCGCTCCCCTTCATGTCCATCGGGTATGAACTTCGCCTCACCCCCCTGCAGATCCTTACGTTCTACAATGCCGTCGCCAACGACGGCCGCATGGTGAAGCCCATGTTCGTCAAGGAGATCCGTGATGCGGGACGGGTGGAGGAACGTTTCGGGACCGTGACCATCAACAAGTCGATCTGCTCCGACGCATCCCTCGAAAAAGCCCAGGATATCCTGGAAGGCGTAGTCCTCCGCGGCACGGCCACCACCCTGAAGGATGCCCCCTACCGGGTGGCCGGAAAGACCGGCACCGCCCAGATCGCAGGGAAAGGCGGCTACAACAAGCGCAACTACAATGCCTCCTTCGTGGGCTACTTCCCTGCCGACGACCCCAAATACTCATGCATCGTGGTGGTGAGCAACCCCTCCACCGGCAAGTACTACGCCAGCTCCGTCGCGGTGCCTGTGTTCAAGGAGATCGCCGACAAGGTGTACGCCACGAACCTGGAGATGCAGAAGCCTGACACCCTGCCCGACAGCAGGATCTATCCCCTGTATGCCACCGGGTACCAGGCCGAATTGAAACAACTCTACGAGACCTTCGAAATACCCCTCGATTCCATGAGCACCAACGCCGAATGGGCCATCGCCCTGAAGGGAAACAACGCCGTGGTGCTCGACACCCGGGTCTTCCGGGAGGGGCAGGTGCCCAATGTGAAGGGCATGGGAGCCCGCGACGCGGTGTACGTGCTTGAGAACCTGGGCATGAAGGTGGAGGTGCAGGGCAGAGGGTTCGTCCGCGAGCAGTCGATACTGCCCGGGACCAGGATAACAAAAGGAAGTCGTATCACGATCAGGTTGTCGGTTTAGTTTGAAATTGATCAG
>CAYLTG010000331.1:0-2396 GCA_964386225.1 uncultured Bacteroidales bacterium | reverse complement strand
AATGCCATCAAGGTCTGGGTCGTGCTGCTGTACACACCCATGGCGTTGCTGGTCTTCATCCTCAACGACCAGGTGAGGTGGGATTTTGGCCTGGTGCATGCCATCGGCAATGTCATCGGCGCCTATGTCGGGTCGCACTTTGCGGTGGCCTGGGGCGCCAACTTCGTGCGCTGGGTGATGATCGTCATCATCGCGGTGACGGTGCTTCACCTCTTCGGCCTGCTGGATGTGGCCCCGCTCCTGCAGAGGGTCTAAAAGATCAGGATCCTGTTCTGCATTCTGTATTTTTCAACCTTTGCGTTTCTGCGCCTTCGCGCTACATTCGGTCGGACGGGATCTTGAAAGGCGCTCTGTTCGCAGAAAAACCAGACGAATGAACTTGGACATCCAATTTGTACTAAAAAATACTACATTTGTTAGGTACGCGAAATGATTTCTGTCCATAAGATAATCGTCATATTGTCATGGATCCTGTAAAAATGTTGTCGAGGCTTTCCCTGGTGCCGGTCATCGCATTGGTCCTTCTGGGTTCCTGCAAAGAGCAGAAGAAACCGGGCCCGGGGGCGGGCATGACCACCCTGAAGGTGGACGCTCTTGTCCTCAACCCCCAGCTGTTCAGGGACCGTTTCATAGTCAATGCCAATGTGATCCCTTTCGAGGAAACGGATCTGAAGGCCCCGGTCCCGGGCAATGTGCTGGGCATCCATTTCATGGAGGGTGAAAAGGTACGGCAGGGCCAGCCCCTCGTGCAGATCGACGATCGGATCTGGAAGGCGCGGCTGAAAGGATTGAAGGCCCAGCTTGAAATCGCCAAGAGCGACTCCGCCAGGAATGAGGCACTGATCGATGTGCAGGGCGTAAGCCAGGAGACCCTTGACAAATCGAACGCCCAGATCAAGGAACTGCAGGCCCAGATCGAAGAGATGGAGGTCAACGTCAGCCTCGCCAATGTCAAGGCTCCCTTTTCAGGCCGTGTGGGCATGCGGGACTTCAGCGTGGGGGCCTACCTGTCGCAGGGGGCGACGATCACCACCATCGTTCAATCCGACAGGCTGAAAGTGGATTTTAACGTGCCTGGGCGGTACCTCGACTACATCCGGTCGGGACAAAAGGTGGAACTCATCTACCGGGCCGACACCCTGGAGGCCACCGTTTATGCCGTGGATCCCCGGATCGACATGAATTCCCGCACCTTCCGTGTGCGTTGCGTAATGCCCAACCCGGGTGAGCGCTATGTGCCCGGGATCTTCGTGGAGGTGATCATCCCCGTCAGCTCGGACGACGAGGCCCTTGTCGTTCCCACGGCCGCCATCATCCCCTCCCTGAATTCGCAAACGGTGTATGTATTCCGCAACGGCCGCGCCCTGAGGAAAGAGGTGGAACTGGGCCCGCGCACGGACCTGCAGGTCCGGGTCGAAAAGGGGCTGACCCCGGGGGATACCATCATCATGACCGGACTCCTGGAGATCAAGGACAACATGCCTGTTGTCATCCGCGAAATCATAAAGGGCCCCTCCCCATGACACTCTCCGAATTGAGCATAAAACGGCCGGTGCTGGCTACCGTGTTCGCCATAGCCATCGTCCTGCTGGGCGTCGTGGGCTTTCTTTCGCTGGGGGTGAGGGAATACCCCAGTGTCGACCCTCCCGTCGTCACCGTCTCCACCAACTACAGCGGTGCCAATGCGGCCATCATCGAATCCCAGATCACGGAGCCGCTGGAAGAGTCCATCAACAGCGTGGCAGGCATCAAGTCGCTCAGCTCCATCAGCACCGACGGGCGGAGCACGGTGACCATCGAGTTCTACGCCGGCCTGGACCTCGACAACGTGGCCAATGATGTCCGCGACAAGGTCTCCCAGGCGGTCCGCAACCTGCCGCCCGATTGTGACCCGCCCATCGTCTCGAAAGCCGATGCCAATGCCCAGACCATCCTTTCGATCACGGTCCAGAGCGATAAACGCGACCTGTTGGAGCTGAGCAAGATCGGCAACGACATGTTCAAGGAAAGGCTGCAGACGATACCGGGAGTCAGCAGCATCAGGATATGGGGTGAGAAGAAGTACGCCATGCGGATCGAGCTTGACCCGTTCAGGCTGGAAGCATATAAACTGACCCCTGCCGACGTCCGGGCGGCCCTGCAGAATCAAAACGTGGAACTGCCCGCGGGACGCATCGAGGGAAGCGAAACGGAACTGACGGTCAGGACGCTGGGACGCCTGAACACGCCCGAGGAGTTTGACGAGCTGATCCTGGCCCGCCGCGGAACGGCCCTGATCCGCCTGGGCGATGTGGGAAGGACCAGGCTGGGAGCCGAGAACGAACGGAGCCTCCTGCGCGGGAACGGGGTCATCCCCATGATCGGCATTGCCATGCAGCCACAGCCCGGCGCCAACT
>CAYLTG010000330.1:0-2425 GCA_964386225.1 uncultured Bacteroidales bacterium | reverse complement strand
AAAACCTGGACAAAGTGATTACATCGTTAGACTTTCAGAACCTGACCGAAGACTTGAAAAGTTACGTCTTATTGAACAACGGGTCACACGTAGCGGAGCGCAATTACGGGATTTACAGCATCCAGCTCTATGCAGTTTATGGTTTTTTCGTAGAAGTTTATTACCTGCCTGGATCGGATGAGATCGACCAGATACTGGCGGTGAATTCCAACGAGGTGCTGAACCTGTACCTCGACAACATCAACATAACCGACATCTACATGTAGGTGGCGGCCCCGGAGAAAGCACAGAGAACTTCTTCTTTTTCATAATTCTCTTTATAATACCTCCTCGAGCACTTCGAGGGGGTATTTAATATTTCCGAAGGGCATGCTCACCTGCACGCCTGCGATCTCTTTCCTGATCTCCCGTATCGTCTCCCGGGCGATCTCCAGCCCCGTTTCCCTTGCCTCCTCTTTCGATTTTGTCTTGTACATCCGCTGCATGATGCGGTCGGGCACGGCAGCCCCGGGCACCTCGTTGTTCATGAACTCGGCGTTCCGGACGCTCACCAGGGGCCACACGCCGGCGATGATGGGGATGTTGTATTGCCTGACCCGTTCGATGAACCGGAAGAAGAGGTCGTTATCGAATACCGGTTGCGTGATGGCGTATTCGGCACCGGCCTTCACTTTCCATTCGAACCTGCGGATCTCGTAGTCCAGGTCGATGGCGCCGGGGTTGACCCCCACGCCCGAGAAGAAGCCTGTGGGGTTGGGGATGGGATTGCCGCCCAGGTCCTGTCCCGAGTTGAGGTAGTTCACCACGTTGGTGAGTCCGATGGAGTCGACGTCGAAGACGGCGGTGGCATCGGGGTAGGTACCCATTTTTGGGGGGTCGCCGGTGATGAGAAGGATGTTCCGGATGCCGGCGGCATAGGCCCCCAGCAGGTCGCCCACCATGCCCAGCAGGTTGCGGTCGCGGCAGGCATAATGGAGGATCACCTCGATGCCCGCCTGCTGCTGGATCATCAGCGAGAGGTAGCTGGCCCCCATGCGGGACAGGGCACGTGGCCCGTCGGGGATGTTGATGGCATCCACGCCATGGGCTTTCATCGCGCGGGCCTGTTCGATGGCCTCGGCCGCATCGGCGCCGCGGGGAGGCACGATCTCCACGGAGGTGACGAACTCTTTTGCGCAGACCTTCCGGGCGAAGCTTGACTTTTCGCAGCCCGGGATGGCCTGAACAAGCTTTTCCTCTTCCACCACCCGCACCTGCTTGCGCATGGACTTCCTCGGCTGGATCGACTGGATGGCCTTGCGCATCTCGTGGATGAAGGCCGGCGTGGTCCCGCAGCAGCCTCCCACCAAGGTGGCGCCGGTATGGATGAACCGCCGGGTGTACTCGGCGAAATAATCGGCCGTGGAAAGGTAGATGTTCCTGCCTTCGACGTTCACGGGCGTCCCTGCATTGGGCATGATGCTGATGGGGATGTCCACCACCTCGTTCATCTTCTCCAGGGCGTCTAGCATGGGCTTGGGCCCGACGCTGCAGTTGATGCCGACGATGTCGGCGCCCCATTGCTGCATCTTGGTGGCGAACAGTTCCGGCGGGGTGCCGAAGAGTGAGTTGCCGTCGTTGCCGATGGTCATCTGTGCGATGAGGGGTATGTCGAATTGCCCCTTTACGGCCAGGATCGCCTGCTGGATGGTATGGAGGTCGGAGAAGGTCTCGAGGATGATCAGGTCGACGCCGCCTTCGACCAGTGCGGCGGCCTGCTCCCGGAAGATCTCGCGGGCCTCTTCCTCTGACAGCGGCCCCCACGGCTCGAGCCGCTCGTTGAGCGGCCCGATGGAACCGGCCACGTAAAGGTCATCGCCCGCGGCCTTCCGCGCAAGTTGCGCCCCTTTCAGGTTGATGGCATGGGTCTTGTCCTCCAGCCCGTGTTTCTGCAACTTGAGCCGGTTGGCCCCGAAAGTGTTGGTCTCGATCACATCGGCACCCGCCTCCGCATAGGCCCTGTGGATCTCCGTGATCAGCTGCGGCCGGGTCAGGTTTAGCTCATCATAACAGCTGTTGATGAACACCCCCCGGTTGTAAAGCTCCGTGCCCATGGCCCCGTCGAAGAGCACCAGGTTTTTCTTTGCAAAGTCTAGGAATGGGATTCGCATTCTTTCGATTTTTTTTTGTGGGTTTCTGTTGTTATAATAATGAGCCTGAAGGTTATTCGTTATATGTTATTTGTTAATTGTTGCCGAGCCCTTGCTCCAACGCATGTCTTTATCCATCGTGTTTGACAAATGATTTTCCAGGGGCTTGGCCAACAATTAACGTATAACGAATAACAACGAACTATCCACCAACGAACATCCATCCTACTTATAGTTCAAATTCACATTCAACCACCGCTCCACCGTTTCCACATCCACCCCCTTGCGGCGGGCAT
>CAYLTG010000329.1:0-2432 GCA_964386225.1 uncultured Bacteroidales bacterium | reverse complement strand
TGCGAGATGACCATCAACAACCTGCTGGACGACGGGGAACTGGATGAGCGTGATTTCCTGGCACGCGTCGACCTTCTCAACGGCATGGGACAGAATGTGATGGTATCCTCCATCCGGGAATACTACAACCTGGTGTCGTATTTCTCCAATTTCAACATCAAGAACCTCAGGATCGTCATGGGGATCCCCAGTTTCCTGCATGTGCTCAACAAGGCCTACTACCAGAACCTGCGCGGCGGCATCCTGGAGGCCCTCGGCAAGCTCTTCACCGAAAACATGAAGCTGTACGTGTACCCGACGATCTCGTCGGTGGCGGTAGACGATCCCAGCCATGGCGACGAGCTCCTCACCACCGACAACCTGCCGCTTCCCGAGGACCTTCGCGACCTTTACGCCTACCTGAAAAAGAACAGGAAGATCATCGACATCAAGCATGCCAAGAAGGACTGGCTCTACATCAACTCGAGGTATGTTCTGCATTTGATCCGGCAAAACCAGCCGGGATGGGAGAAGATGGTACCCCGCTACATCGAGGAGCAGATCAAGGGCAGGGGACTTTTCGGCTATCCCGCTCAAAAGGAGGAGAAGGCGTGAAAGAGCAGCAAAAACCGCTGGCCGAGCTGTTGAGGCCTGCCACCCTTGATGCCTATATCGGGCAGGAGCACCTGGTGGGCCCGGGCGCCATCCTGCGCAATGCGATCGAATCGGGCAACATCCCTTCCATGATCCTCTGGGGTCCGCCGGGCGTGGGAAAGACCACATTGGCGCTCATCATCGCGGACCAGTTGCACCGTCCCTTCTACACCCTCAGCGCGGTGAGTTCCGGCGTGAAGGACGTGCGGAACGTGATCGCCCGGGCATCGGAGAGCGCCTCCGGCGCCATCCTCTTCATCGATGAGATCCACCGGTTCAACAAATCGCAACAGGACTCCCTGCTGGGGGCCGTGGAGCGCGGCACCATCACCCTGATCGGTGCCACCACGGAGAACCCCTCCTTCGAGGTGATCTCCCCCCTCCTCTCCCGATGCCAGGTCTATATACTCAAAGACCTCGACAAGAACAGCCTCCTTCACCTGCTCGAAAATGGCAAGGGCGCGCTGGAGCGCAATGCCGGTGTCGCCATCCGCATCGAGGAATACGAGGCGCTGCTCCGCGTGAGCGGCGGCGATGCGAGGAAGCTTTTCAACGCACTGGAACTGGTGGTCAAATCCGCATCGGGACAAAAGGAGATCGTCATCAGCAACGACCGCGTTCAAAAGGTCATCCAGCAGAACCTGGCCATCTATGACAAATCGGGGGAGATGCACTACGACATCATCTCCGCCTTCATCAAGTCCATCCGGGGAAGCGACCCCAACGCGGCCGTATACTGGCTGGCCCGGATGGTGGAGGCCGGCGAGGACCCGAAGTTCATCGCACGCCGGATGCTCATCCTGGCTTCGGAAGACATCGGGAATGCCAATCCCACCGCCCTGGTGCTGGCGCAGAGTTGTTTCGAGGCGGTCAACGTGATCGGGTACCCCGAATGCAGGATCATCCTCTCCCAGGCCGCCATTTACCTGGCCTCCTCGCCCAAAAGCAATGCGTCCTACCTGGCCATCGGCAAGGCCCAGCAGACCGTATCCAAAACCGGCGACCTGCCGGTCCCCCTGGCCATCCGCAACGCACCCACGGGGCTTATGAAAGAGATCGGGTATGGCAAAGGATACAAGTATGCCCACGATTTCGACGGGAATTTTGCCGACCTGGAATTCCTCCCCGACCGCCTCAGCGGCACCAGGTTCTATGAACCGGGGAACAATGCGCGGGAGAATGAGATGCGCAGGTACCTCAAGAACCTTTGGAACAAAAAATATGGCTATTAGAAACAAAATCGAGTTTTTGGCCCTGGCCGCCTTCATCCTGCTCACCGGCTCCCGGTGCACCAATGAGGCACGCCTGCTTGAACAGGTCCCCGAAAGCAGCTTTATCGACAATTGCCCCGATGTGCTGCATGATTTCGGCGACATGGTGTCGGTGGCCGACCCGAACAGGAAGTTCGCCATCCAGCTGCCCTATGCCTGGGACATCCGGGAAAGCTACGGCGACAGCCTCTACGGGGTGTTCGCCTCCAACTTTCTGAGCATCCCCATTCCCCTTGACGCACGGCTCGCCCTGTCAGTGACCGGCTACAACCACGAAGGGGAACTCGCAGCATACATGCGGGCCGATCTCGCGGACCTGATCCGCGATGAGAACATCCGGGTAATGGAACGGGGCAGCAGCACCTTCGCAGGCCGGGCGAACCCCTGGGTCCTGTTCGAAATGATCCCGGGCATCTTCAACATGGTCTACTACCTTCAGAAACCCGGCCAACAGGAGATCTTCATCATACAATCGGTAAGCTATGACACTGTTAATTATAGGAATAAGATGTGTCAATTAAAGCAATT
>CAYLTG010000328.1:0-2440 GCA_964386225.1 uncultured Bacteroidales bacterium | reverse complement strand
TATCTGCCCAAGTAAAAACTGTCTTATTCTAACGTAATCAATAAGGCCAACTGATCCTCCGGCATCAACATCTGCTGACATTTGTTGCAAGGTTGTAAATGTGAACTGACCCAATAAGAACTGTCTTATCCTCACATAATCAATAAGTCCGGTTCCACCTCGTGGTAAGGAACAGTCTGTCTCCAGGGTGTAATCACCATCGGCAATCCCGGTAAACCCATAAACACCATTTTCATCGGTCGTTGCTGTTCCAATGGTCGTTGTACCTTGCTTGAGTGTCACCGTACAGCTTGGCAATGGTGTGCTCGCCGTGTTGTTGTAGGTGATCGTTCCATAAATGGAACTCATCTTTAGTGTTGCAAGATCATTGTCATACAGGCACGGATCAACATATTTGACCGGGTCAGTAGTGGCAAGCGATTGGTAATACTGCCCGCCGTTCATCAATTCCTCATCGAAAGCGATGCCCGCGATGGCTTCGTTGTCCAACACGTCGATGGTAACCCTTAACAGGCCCGTGTATGCCGTGGGCATCTCATTGAAGTGGGTTGCTGAACCAACCTGGGTCATCTCGTTGTCTGCCTCTGTGATGATGGCATACTTTGAACTTGTATTGTCCACGTCATTCACAATGGAGTAATGCGTTTCCATCAGTGTCAGAGGTGTCACCGTAACTGCCGCAGAGGTGCCAATGTCGTTGCCAAACGCGGAGGTGCTGTAATCGAAGTACACCTGCAGGTCGCGGTGATACGTGCCTGCTGCATCAGCCTTGACTTCCACATCAAACTGGAATTGCGTCCCGGCATTGATCACAGCTGCATTGGAAAACCGCCATGAAAGCTGGGTCTGTGCCATGGCAGAACCCAGCACCAGGATACCTGCCAGCAATACTATGAATCTACCTTTCATCATTGTTTCGGGATATTAGATACTTTATGACTGATCGTGATTTGGTAAATAACCTTCAAAAGTAGTAACATTATGCGAATTATCAAAGCATTATTTCTATTTCCTTGGCATTGCATGCATCCCTGGTCCAGTCAACCCGGAGGCCAATGTCTTCTATTGTTCCGTGATATCGATGTCAAACGGCGTGCACAACGGATCCGGCCAGGTGTCGACGATGATATAGTAGGTCACCCCTCCGGTCAGGGAAACACCCGTCAACGCAGGATCCCCGCCGGCCTCCGTGGCGGATGCCACACACGAGCCGACGTCGGGGCAGCCTTCTATGACAAAGATGCCCACCCAGGGGGCCGTATTGCTGAGGGCAATGTCCACCGTGATGTCCGCGCCCGGGGTAAATTCGAACACGAAATCCTCTCCCTCCATGAAACTGCTGGTGCATGCATCGTCGCTGCCGTAATAATCGCCATAGTCGCAGGTGGTCTGCCCCGCGAGGTTTAACGGCAGGGCATCGACGAGGTAAGTGTAATCACAATTCGATCCATCCGGCAGGAATGCACCGTAGGGAACGGCATAGCTGCCGTCCGGATCTCCGGATGCGAGACATGCGATATCCAATACCAGATCCGAATTCAGGGAGAAAGGAGCCGGATTCTCATAGAGCCAATCAGGAGCTGCCCAGCTTGATATCTGCCCAAGTAAGAACTGCCGGACCCTGACGTAGTCAATTAATCCAACAGATCCACTAGCATCCACATCGGCAGATTGTTGCTGTAAATCTGTGAAAGCGAATTGACCCAACAGAAACTGCCTGATCCTCACATAATCAATAAGCCCCGTCCCCCCTCTTGGTTTATAGGTCTTACCCTCGATCGAATAATCACCGGCAACCCCGTAAAAGGAAAAGAATCCGGCGTCGTCGGTGGGGACCGAACCCAGGAGATCCGACAGGGCGTCAAAAACCCGGACCATGGAATTATCCATGGGCGTGCCCCCGGCCTCCTTGTAGGTAAAATGGCCACTCACGACATACAGGGGCTCACAGACGACCTCGAGCTGGAAGTCACCGGACTCTGATCCGAATCCGTGAACAAGCACGTAATAGTCGCTACCGGGCTCCGCCAGGAAATCGCCCCCTGACAGCACCCCGCAATAGTCATCATTGGCGGTAACGCATGACAGGGACCCGCAACTCCCCTCGTAGACAGAAAGTTTGGAATCCCAAATCGAAGATGTATTGCACAGGTCAAGGTGAGCATTGACAGGGTCGTTCACTGTGAAGAGATACCAAACCCCGGGTGCGGTGATGTCCACTCCGTCGCAGGACCCGGCGACGTCAAGGGTGGCGGCGAGGGTCGTCCCGGAGATGATACCGGAAGTACAATCGATGGGCTCGGCATCCCCGCAGAGATCATTGACAGGGGCCAGCATCCCTTCGGTGATGGCCTTGGTCCCGTTCAACGTGGGCGTGTACCCATTGATCTCTTTCAATTTCTTAAGCTCCAGAACTTCCTTCTCTTTTTCCTGAAGCGCC
>CAYLTG010000327.1:0-2453 GCA_964386225.1 uncultured Bacteroidales bacterium | reverse complement strand
CCGTCGAAAGCCCTGGCTTTCAGGCTTCCCAGCCAGCTCCAGGAGTAGCCGGTCCACCAGTCGGGGCCGTTTCGCTCAAGGGTCCGGAGGGTATTCCCGATGACCGCGCTATCTTCCGGTCCGTTGGAATAGTCGATCAGGCCGAGCGGATGGAAGGCCATGAGGTGCGAAAAATGCCGGTGCGATGCAAGGTAAGGGTATCCGGGGGCAATGTTCAGCCCGCTTTCATCGTCGACATCGAAGGCCGGCCACTCCTCGAGGACCCCATACCACCGCCTGCTCTCCTCTTCAAGGCCCAGCGCCGCCGCCATCTCGCCGGCCCGCAGGAATGTATGGCGGATGAGGGCCAGGTCGAAATTGGTGGTCTCCACGAACCACGCCTGCCGGCTATTGTCGTTGATCTCGGGGCTGGAACTGAGGGGCAGCTTCCGCATGCCGTTACCGTCTTTCACCGATAGCCCTAGGAGGAAAGTGGCTGCATCCTTCATCCAGGGGTAGGCCCTTTCCTTAAGGAATACCGTATCTCGGGAAAAGTTCCAGTGCATGTAAAAATGATGACCCAGCCAGGCGCTGACCGTCGGCCCGAAACTGTATTGTATCCAGCCGCCCATGGGCTGCCCGGCGAGGGTGGTCACACCCGGGACGTTGATCCCGGACTGTCCGTAATACTGCCGTGTATAATTTTCGAAGGCCGGCCTGTTCTTCCAGAGCCATTCCAGGAACCCGGCCTCCAGGTCGAGGTGGTTGCCGGTGTATGCAGGCCAGTAGCTGAGCTGGGTGTTGAGGTCGTGGTGGAAATCGCCTTTCCAGGGAGGGAGCCTGCCGTTGTCGGCCGTCCATACGGCCTGCAGGGAGATGGGCGGCCTGCCGTTGCGGGCTGCCGAACCGAACTTGTACATCTCCAGGTAATATTGCTTCACGAGCACCGGATCGGGGATGCTTACCGATGACCTCTTCCAGTAGTCCTCCCACCAGGCCTGATGGGCGGCATGATCAGCCTTGAACCCTGCCTGGGTGTGCTCGCGGACCACCGCTGCCGCAGTCATGCCAGCTTCTTCGCCGGGATGTGTTGCGCTGATGCTCCAGCAGCCGTCCAGTTGCTTTCCTGTTTGCTCGGACCGCACGCTGACCTGGTAGGAAAACCCGCCCCACCCCTCCTGGGTGTAGGTGACCGTTCCGCCGTTTTCCTCCATCTTACCCTTTGGATAACCCAGCCGCCTGAGGTCCTGCCCGGTAACGGTAGAAGCCCCTTTATCCTCCCCTTCGAGGTTGTATGCCGGGGGAACCAGCGTCCCGCTGATCTCAGCAGGAAGGCCAGTGAAGCGGAACCACCCCACCGGCTCCGTCGCATGGACATAGACCTGCAGCTCAGCCCCGTTCTGCCACCTGACCTCGCATACGGCATCCCGCAGGTAAAGCAGCACGGTGTCCACAGCACCCAGGGCCGTGACATCGAACTCCAATGCCGCGGCGGGTATCTTGGAGGGGGCCGGGTCACGTTCGGTGGGCAGGTCAAAGAACTCCTGGACGGCGCCGTAATTGTCGTTCTTCCACTGCTCGTACACCCAGCTGAACTTCCATTCCGGCCGCCCGATGTTGTCCATGGGCCGCAGGTCCCACAGGTCGGAGCGGTCGAGGGAGATGCGCAGCTTCCCCTCCTTCTGCCATACCAGGGCACCCAGGTTGCCGTTGCCCAGGGGGATGGCCTCATCCCAGCTGGCGGCCAGGGAACCGAACGCCAGGTCGTGGGGAGATGGCGTCAGTGTGATTCTTTCATCGGCACAGGCTGTGATCAGCAAAGCTGCCGTAAGAAATGTGAATAACCTCAATTTCATCTGATCTCTATTTGTTTTTCCAGCCTGACATCATCGGAGGAGGCACAGGCCTCCAGGATATAGATGCCGGGATCGACGACATATTCATGCCGCTCGCTGTCCCATCCTGCCAGCCGTGCGACAGGCACTGTGAAGGTCAACGTGCCTCCCCGGTCCGGTTCCAGCCGTATCCTGCCGAAACCGATCAGCACTTTATTGGGCGATCCTTGGGGGGCATCCTTCCGAAGGGCATACAACTGGACGACCTCCTCACCGGCCACGCCGCTGTTGGAGACCTCGCAGCTGACCAGCATGGTGTCGCCGGACATGTAGCTGTCGGTGTCCGTATTGAGCGTTGCATACTCGAACGCAGAATAGCTCAACCCATAGCCGAACGGGAACAGGGGCTCACCGCGGAAGTACTTGTAGGTCCGCCCCTCCATATCATAATCCTCGAATGGCGGGAGGTCGTCGTTGGACCGGTAAAAGGTGACCGGCAATCTCCCGGAGGGGTTCACCTCGCCGAACAGGATGCCGGCCAGGGCCTTTCCCCCTGCTTCCCCGGGGTACCAGGCGAACAAAAGGGCGTCGGCCATCTCAGCGATCTCGGGGATGGCCATGGCGCTTCCGCCTGTGACC
>CAYLTG010000326.1:0-2487 GCA_964386225.1 uncultured Bacteroidales bacterium | reverse complement strand
ATGCTTCAGGATCATGATCGGTCTTAGACCTGTAAAGATAGGAAATTAGATTGATGTTGAAGGTCGCATCACCCTCGGTCAGAACGCCGGAAGATCTGAATTTCGAGAGGACATCCCGGATATTTTGTTAATTTTAGACACAAGATTCCTGTCTAACTTTTCAATCCGCAACGCATGAGCAATCTCGATCTTTTCCGGACCTTGCTGGTCGTTTCCCTTGTGATGACCATCTCCGCCCCCGGTCTCGGACAACGGCCGGCCCTTTCTGAACGACCCGTCCTGGATGTCAGTCGCTTCTCTATCGAGGCCGGCGGCTACCTGGCCAACGTCAGCAGCAACATCCGGCTGGGTGCCGAGGAACTGGGCCTCGGCCTGGACATCGATTTTGAGCAGGCACTGGGACTGGAGACCACTGCACTGACCTATTACGGAAGTTTCACCTACCGGTTCTCGAAGAACCGCAGGCATGGAGCCAGGGTGCGGTATTTTGAGATCACGCGGAGTGCCACCAAGGTCCTGGCGGCCGACATCGAGATCAGGGACCTTGTCTTTACGGTGGGCACGGAAATGGGCTCCTCGTTCTCCCTGCGGGTGATCAACACCGACTACAGTTACGCCTTCCTGCAGGACGAACGGGTCAGGATCAGCGGATCCTTCGGGTTATTCATCATGCCTATGCGCTTCAGCTTCAGGGCGGACGACAACAAGGAGACCTTCTCCGATTTCGTGGCCCCCCTGCCCGCCTTCGGGCTCGACTCCTATTTTCTCCTCTCCCGGAAGTTCTCCCTGAACCAGGGCATACATATCTTTTACCTGCGGATCGACAAGGTGGAAGGCAGGATGACCGATCTGTACGTCAACCTGGAATACAAGCCCATCCCTCGCCTTGGCGTCGGGTTTGGGTTCAATTCCTTCAACATCGACATCCGCCAGGAGAAGGACGCGGGCCGCATATTCGGCGGCCTGGTGGGCAATGTGGGGTACAGGCAGTCGGGCATGCTGCTCTTTGCGGCCTTTGATTTCTGAGGGAGTAAGGTCCCGGACCGTGCATGTGGATCCGCCCTTCCTGGTTTTGAACTGTCCTCCAACCTGCATGTCCAGGGCACGCAGAAGATGCGACCGTTGGCCGGTCCGGGAAGGGGGACATCCTTATTCCATCACCCTGAAAAACTCCCGGTCGAAGATCCCGAAGTAGGTCCCGGCATCGAATTCCTCGTAGTAGGGGATAAACTTCCTCAGGTTTTTCCTGACCTCTTCAGGGTAGGCCCGCAGGTACCTCATTTTTGTTTCCTCGAACCCGGCAATGGTCACCTGTACCGTCGGCTCCGGCATCCCGTCGATGCCGTAGAGCTCGTTGGCGAGGGTGCTTGCATGCGGATAACCCCATTTCTCCATCCTGGCCTTCAGCCAGGTGTCCACGATGGCGTGTTCCATATGATCTGTGTAAACGGACTGGTAGATCCGCTGCACCCGGATGCTGCTGTCATTCTTCAGGTCCAGCACCAGCTGGCTGAGGAAGATGTGTTCGGGGTGACCGTAGCCCCCTTTCACATTGTCCAGGGTGAACAGGACGGAGGGCCCGAAGGCGTTGATCTTTCCGATGAGCGCCCGGGCCACCTTGTCGCGGAGGAACTGTTTCTCGATCTCCTCCAGCGGGATGGGCAGGTAGGGTGCCTGCATGGTGTCCAGGCCGTGCCGGTAGATCCCGTCGTCCAGGATGGCTTCGTTGCCGGCGCAGATGATATGTGCGGCGTTTTTCCCGGTGGCGGGGTCGACATGCTCCGTGAAGCTCAGCTGCCGGATGGTCCATCCCCGGGCGGTGAGCTTCGCAATGGTGCCCGACATGGCGCAATCGTCGTCGTCGTGGGCGACAACGATCATTGCCTTCTTGTTGGAGACCGTATCCAGGAACAGGTCTTCGGCATAGGTCTCGGTGGCGGCGAAGGCCCTGAGGTCCTCCACCGACGGTTTCGTCGAGCAGGCCGCCAGCAGGAGCATGGACAGGCCCGGGAAAAGGGATCGGGAAAGTCGCATAAGTTAAGATTTAATCTCTGAAAAAAGGGTGCAGTCTTCTGCGTGCCGCACCCGGATGGTTATAAGAACGGATACTTCATGCGTTTGGTATGGCCCCGGGCCCTTACGCTTTGCCCGTGACGCCCCATCCTTCCTTCTGCGGGTCCGGTTTTTAGTCAAAACCCTTGACATTCAGCGATTTTATTCGTATATTAGGGGGTTATTGACCGGGCGGAAATCTCACACGACCCACAGACCAAATTCAAACAAATGACATCTGGCATCGAGAACTGGTTTTACTATGCCCGTGCAGGCCCTTCGAAGCAAATCCCCGCTTCCCATAACGAAATCTATTAACCAAAAGCACCATTCACCAACTCACCAACTACAGGAGGACTCAGTCATGAAACAAAAAACGCTACTTCTATTCACTTTGATGATCTGCACCACGATGCTTCAAGCGCAGGTCATCCA
>CAYLTG010000325.1:0-2489 GCA_964386225.1 uncultured Bacteroidales bacterium | reverse complement strand
TTTATCAATATTTTCAGTTATATCGAAATATATTTGTATTTTAGTAAAAATATTAAGTTATAACTGAATATGATCAAGAGGACATCCAGCCTTGAAAAACTCAGGGCATATACCGGCAAGCCCTTGGTAAAGATCATTACCGGAATGAGGCGGACGGGAAAAAGCACCTTGCTGAAGCAATTCCGTGACACACTCCTTGAAGAGAACATTCCTGAAGAGAACATCTTGCTCATCAACATGGAATCGCTCGAATATGATTTCATCAAAGATTACAGGGACCTGTATGACTATATACAGCAGAAAATTGCATCTCAACAAGGGAAGAAGTACCTGTTGATCGACGAGGTTCAGGAAATTGAAAAGTGGGAAAAAACTGTTAACTCCTGCCTTTCCGAGGGCGATTTTGATATCACCCTTTCCGGTTCGAATGCCAGGATGCTGTCAAGCGAACTTTCAACATTGCTTTCCGGCCGGTACATTGAGTTTCCGCTTTACCCATTTACTTTCCGCGACTTTGTGAAGATAAGAAAAACAAACGCACCCGAAGAGCATGTCAGGGATATGTTCAGGCATTTCCTGCGTTATGGGGGGCTTCCGGGGATTCACACCCTGCCGTTTTCCGATGAAATTGTTTTTCCCTACCTGAATGCCATTTACAATACGGTGTTGTTAAAGGATGTGGTATCCAGGAACAAGATCCGGGATGTTGAGCAACTGGAAAGAATTTCCCGGTTTGTCTTGAGTAACATCGGTAACATCACATCCGCTAAGAAGATCTCAGATTATCTTAAATCACAGCGAACAAAGGTGGCTGTCGAAACCGTTCAGAATTATTTATTTTACCTCGGTCAGGCGTATATGGTCCACCAGGCAAAAAGATACGATCTGAAAGGAAAGAAGATCCTTGAATATTCCGAAAAATATTACCCGGCGGATATAGGGCTGCGCTTCGGTGTTGCCGGGTATGCCGATGATGACATTTCGGGTGTACTCGAAGCGGTTGTCTACCTGGAATTGCTGAACCGCGGCTACAAGGTTTTCGTAGGTCAGACAGGAACCCAGGAAATCGATTTCATTGCGGAAAAACAGGATGAAAGGCTTTACATCCAGGTTGCCTACCTCCTGGATAAGGAATCAACCATCAACAGGGAATTTGGGAACCTTATGACCATTAGGGATAATTTCCCCAAGATGGTTTTGTCGCTGGACGATTTTGGAGAAAAGACAAGGCAGGGTATAATCCGTAAAAACATTATAGAATTTTTACTGGAAGCTGAATAATGGATGGTTGATATCCCCGGTTACGCCAGCATCTATATGTTGAAAACCGTCTCCCGGAACCCAAACCCATACTCCGCCATCTCCTCCAGAATGGGCCCGTACATCTCCGGCGTGGCCGGCATATGGACGCCTGTTTCTTTGATCTTCCCTTCCAGTACCATCCGGGCGGCGATGGCAGCCGGCAGGGAGACAGCCCGGGCCATGGCACTGTCGCCGTGGGGGATGCCTTTGACCAGCATGCTGCCGATCCAGCGCTCTTTCTTGCCGGAAAAATCTGCCTCTATTTCGTTATGAACGATGATCATGTCCTGCTCGCCCGGGGCGTAGGACATCTTCGTGAGCATCAGGTCGACCAGCACGTCGGAGCGGGTCCCTTTCTTTGTGATCACGGGCTCGTCGCTGAAGAGGCCCAGCCAGTCCATCCGCTTGATGATGTCGTCCCTGAGGATCAGGCCCATCTTTTTGGCCACGGCTTTCCGCACGTTGACGGTGGGATCGGCCCCCACCAGGGAAGCCATGAACTGCCAGTAGGTCATGCCGGAGTAATCCCTGACCTCCGTGTTCTCGATCAGCCCGAGCTTGAGGAACTTCACGATGGTGTTGCACCAGCCGATGAAGCGCAGGAGCCCTTTGTAGACCGTGATGTTCTCATCCAGCCCGAACAATGAAATGTAGCGTGAGCTGTCGTTGCTGGGGTAGGTCTCGAAGGTGCCGATGCCGTGGACATCGACCAGACGGTGGGCCTTGAACTTTTGGGGGATCTCAATCCTCCGGCCGTCCACGAAGGTGGCGGCGGGTGATACGGCGGAGCGCATCAGCCCTTTCGGGTCCCAGCTGAATTTGTAGCCGAAGGGATTGTTGTTGCATTCAAAGGCGGGGAGGCCGGCGCCGTAGGAGGTGAGGCTGAGCACCTTCCCCCCTTTCGCATGGATGCGGTCGATCATCTGCTTGGCGCCCATGTTGTCGAGGCCGGGGTCCTCGCCCAGCTCGGTGAGGATGAGGGTGCCGGCTTTCTTCGCCTGTTCGTCGTAGGCCAGGATGCCCTCGTGCATGAAGTCGGTGGTGATCATGGGCTTGCCGTGCCGGATGCAGGCTTCGGCCACCATGTAATGGCCGGATCGGGGGATCATCACCATCACCATGTCACTTTCCCTGACAAGCTTATCGAGCCCGTCGGCATCGTCGGTGGTCCAGGTGACCGCCCTGCC
>CAYLTG010000324.1:0-2491 GCA_964386225.1 uncultured Bacteroidales bacterium | reverse complement strand
ATGCGTAGCCGTATTTCACCTGTCCCCAGGAGGTGATGCCGGGCTTCACCTTGTGGAGAAGGCGGTAGTGGGGTGCCCTTTTCACGATCTGGTCGATGAAATATTGCCGCTCAGGCCGGGGGCCCACCAGCGACATGTCTCCCTTGAAGACCGAATAGAACTGCGGGATCTCATCGAGCCTCACCTTTCGCAGGAAGAGCCCGAAGGGCGTGATGCGGGAATCGTTCTTGCTGGAGAGCTGCGGCGTCCCCTGTTCGGCATCGGCATACATCGACCGGAACTTGTACATGAGAAAAGGTTTGCCGTGAAGGCCTACCCGCTCCTGCTTATAGATGACCGGTCCCTTTGACGACATCTTCACCCCGATGGCGACGAAGATGTAGACCGGCAGCAGGATGGCCATACCCACCAGCGACACGATGATGTCGATAAGGCGTTTGAGCGACATCTGCCAGGCGGGCATCAGGTCGGGCGACACCTTGATGAGGGGGGCATGCCAGATCCCCTCGGTCCGCACCGCCCCGGTGATGAAATCCTGCAGGTTGGGGATCACCTTGATCACCACCTCGGTGTCCTCCAGCTGGGAGATGATCCGTTCCACCATATTCTGTTCCGACCGTTCCACGGCGATGATCACCTCCTCGATGCTGTTCTCGCTGACGATCCGCTTGAGGTCGGGGATGTCCCCCAGGTGCGCCAGGTACTTCTTCATCAGGAACTCGTCATGTTCGTCGGCATTGACAAAGCCCACGAACTTGTTTCCCGAGGAGATCACCTCCGACTCGATCTCCTCGTAGATCTTCACCGCATTGGTGCTGCTGCCCACAATGATGGTGGGGAAGCCGATGATGCGCCTGTGGATCCTGTGGATGGTACGGGAGGTGATGAATAGCCGGAAGGCGTATGTGATGGTGAAGTGGAGCAGGAACAGGATGAGGAACGCCCTGTAATAGGAACGGTATGAGATCACGATGTCGTCGAGCAGCAGCGAAAAGAAGATGAAGATCACACCGATGAAGGTGATGGAGAGGGTCTGGCCGAGCTCCCTGAGCCTCGACTTGCGGTAGATCTTGCGGTATGTGCCGATGATGATGTACAGGATGAGCCAGAAGAACGGGATGATGGCGATGCCCAGGTAGAGCTTGCGGTCACGGAAGATGTCCTGCAGGTTGTAAAGGACCTCGTGGTCCACCACCCACTTCCGGTATGCGAAGAAAATGGTCCAGGCAAGGGCTGCACTGACAAGGTCGGCGATCACATACTTGGCAACTTGTAAATTCTTGTTCATCAGAAGGCAACTCGGTTAATCAGTTTGAGATTATCGATCAGGATCCGGGGAGTTTCCACATCATCCGTCTTGTCAGCGCGGATAAAGACATTGAAATGATCGCTGGTATTGAAGGCCGTGATGGAGGGTGTGAGGTTCACGTAGGCTTTCTTCCACACGCCGCCGGTGGGCTGGAAGATGACCACCGGGTGCTGGGTGATGCCCGAGCCGATATCCGTGACGAATATCCCGACGGCGATGCGGTTCTCGGCATTGTAGTCCATCTCCAGGATGACCGGCTGGCCGCCTGTCGGGAAATCATACCCGGGCTTCTCCGGGTCGAAGCTGGTCACCTCCCACACCGGGTGCTGTGCGTCGAGCACGCCCATGCCCGAGCTGAGCCCCAGGAAATCGTTGGCCTGGTCGTGGTAGTATTTCATGAGTGTGGTATCGCTGCTGGAGGTGACTATCATGGACAGGGCCCCTTCGAAATCCTCGATCCACAGGAACTTGGTGTTGTCGTAATAGGAGACCCTCGGGTTGCGCGTGATGACGCTGTCGATGAACAACTCCATCTGGTCGTAGATCCGGGGCTGTGTGAAGAGGTAATTCCCCCGTGTGCCCGAGATGCCGTTGTAGATGACCCCGGCGTACAGGGTCACCTTGTGCTTGCCCGAGGCCAGGATGGGGATGGTGGCAGGCAGTTCGAAAGCCCCGATGATCTGGTCGTCAACGTAGACCCATACATCGGTGAAGTTATGGGTGAGGAACCCCTCTTCCAGGAGCGGATTGCCTTCCAGGATGACAGTATCCACCTGCAGGTAGGAAGGTACCGTCTGGTCCCCTTCGAAACGCTCGCAGGAAAGGACCGCTACCGTGGCGGCGGCCACCAGGATCTGCTTCATCAATGAGGTCTTGCCCATCCATTTGCTTTTTGGAAATGCGTTGCGAAAATAAGCAAACGAACGGTATAAACGAAAATTGCAGACCGATAATTCTCAGAAATGCCCGGGCCGTCGCCTGCGGCCTACAGGTCCATGTCGAAGTTCATCTTCTCCATGATGCGGTAGGCCACGTCGAGGGCGGCATACCCGTCGTTGATGGAGACGAGGGGCGTCGTGTTGTCGCGGATGGCCTGCGCGAAGCTCTCCAGCTCCGTCTTGATGGCATTGACGGGCTTCACCTCCGGCTTTTCCAGGATGATCTGCCGGCTGCCCTTGCCGT
>CAYLTG010000323.1:0-2494 GCA_964386225.1 uncultured Bacteroidales bacterium | reverse complement strand
CGTGAAGGTAGAAATCATTGAAGCGTCCGAGCTCGACCGGGTTCATGGGATCCTCCGTGAGGTCGCAGATGATGGCTCCGCCGGCACCGCTATTGGCACCGAAAATGTAGAGCTTGCCGGTCTCGTCGATGTACAGGTTGTGGATCGAAGAGAACGGATAGGCGGACCCGGTGAAGTTGGTCGTCGTTGTGATGGGGCCCGGCAGGGGCGACAGGTCGACGATGTAGACACCGCTGCCGGTCTCGTTTGAAACATAGGCATGATCGCCCCAGGTCTTGATGTCCCTCCAGATGGAGTTGGGACCGGGGCCGAAGAATACCTCCTCGGGGTTGGCAGGGTCGGTGACATCCACAACGGAAAACCCGCTGTATGTGCCCACCAGGGCATATTCGTTCCCCTCGGAATCGACATATCCCCAGATGTCACTGAGCTGGTCCGTGTAATCCAGGTGACCCAGCAGTTCCATGTTGGTCTGGCCCTGAAGGGTGATGGCAGCGATGAGCGTGATAACAAGCAGTTGAAGTTTTTTCATGTGTAGTTCAAATGGTTCAAAAATATTTTCCTGACCTCGTGAAGTCGAACTGTTCCGTCGCACCTCCGGGTAGAACTTTAAAACAATGCCGGGTGGGAATTGTTCAGGCGCGGGAGGTCCCCGGGCCCGGGAGGAGCATCCCGGCGGTGATCATCGTGCAGGGGATTCCCCGAGAATGGTTCGTTACAGGGTACCGACCTCGGTGATCAGTTTCTGGATGGATTCTTTCGCATTGCCGAACAGCATCCTGGTGTTGTCCTTGAAGAAAAGCGGGTTCTCGATGCCGGCATAGCCTTTTCCCATGCCCCGTTTCATGACGATCACGTGCTTCGCCTCCACGGCATTGATCACGGGCATGCCGTAAATGGGGCTGCCCGGGGTGTCGTTGGCCGCCGGGTTGACCACATCGTTGGCGCCCACCACGATCACCACGTCGGTGGCGGCGATCTCCTTGTTGATCTCGTCCATCTCCACCAGCTTGTCATAGGACACATCCGCTTCGGCAAGGAGCACGTTCATGTGCCCCGGCATACGGCCTGCCACGGGGTGGATGCCGTATTTGACCTGCACCCCCTTTCCCTCAAGAACTTTCTCAAGCTCGTGGGCGGTATGCTGGGCCTGGGCCACGGCAAGTCCGTACCCGGGCACGATCACCACTTTCTGGGAATAGGCCAGCAACACGGCCGCATCGCTGACGGGGATCTCCTTGATGGTACCCCCTTCTTCACCGGCCAGACCGCCGCCGCCGCCAAAACCGCCAAGGATGACGCTGAGCAGCGACCGGTTCATGGCCTTGCACATGAGCAGCGTGAGGATCGACCCTGCAGCGCCCACGAAGATGCCGCCCAGGATCATGGCCAGGTTATGGTAGATGAACCCTGCCATGGCCGCCGCGATCCCGGTGAGGGAATTGAGGAGCGAGATCACGACCGGCATGTCGGCGCCGCCGATGGGCATGACGAACAGCACCCCGTAAAGAAGGGTCAGCCCCAGCAGGAGGTAGATCAGCCCCATCAGCTGGTGGGGAGAGGGCTGCAGCAGGATGTAGGCCGAAAGGATGATGATCACCGCCAGCATGACCATGTTCACATACTTCATGAAACCGGCCGACATGTTCCCGATCTTGCCGCTCAGTTTTCCATACGCGACCATGCTGCCACTGAAAGCAATGGCCCCGATGGTGAGGCCCAGCAGGGTGACCAGCAGCGACTCGTTCTCGGGGTTCCCGAATTCAAGGAGGCCCACAAGTGCCGATGCGGCACCTCCGGTGGCGTTGAAGAAGGAGACCAGCTCCGGCATGGCCGTCATTTTCACTTTTTTCGAAATGTAAAAGCCCGCGAGACCACCGATGCCGATCGTAAGGACAATGACCACCAGGTTCATGATCCCGATGCGGCTTCCGGTTTCATCCTCATGCAGGAAAAGGGTGGTGACCATGGCCAGCACCATGCCTGAGGCTGCCCAGACGTTGCCCCGCCGCGCACTTTCGGGGTGGCTCAGGAGCTTGAGGCCCCAGACGAAGAATATGGCCGCCAGCAGGTAACTGAACTCCAGGATGGCATGCCCGAGAGTGAACTCCGCTCCGTTGAAGGTATTCATTATTTTGTCCATGGAAGGATTCTGTTTGAGGTGGTAATTAGATTAACCAGTATAGATTCCTGAAAGGGTTTGATAGGGTAAAGGTGTAAATACGTAAATACGCTTGAGGGATCGCCAATCTTTTCACTCAATTCTGAAGTAGTATGTCGTCTCAGTGTCATATTCACGTATTGACCCTATTCACGTATTAACCTACCTCCCCTTCTTCTTCCGGAACATCTCCAGCATCCTGTCGGTGACGGCGAAACCGCCGGCCACATTGAGGGTGCCGAAGAGCATCGCCAGGATGCCCAGGACCAGTTCCAGCGACAACCGGGTAAGGTCGGCATGCCCCACCAGGATGATGCCCCCGATGATGATGAC
>CAYLTG010000322.1:0-2497 GCA_964386225.1 uncultured Bacteroidales bacterium | reverse complement strand
AATGTTAATTTTACTGAAATCGATTCATTCATGGATCCGAAAACTGCAGGCATCAAGCGGCCGAGGGAGCATGGCTTCGGAACAGCCCCTGTGTTCTTCACGGCCATTTCCACCATCCTGGGCGCCATCCTCTTTCTTCGTTTCGGGTTTGCCACGGGCACGCTGGGGTTCTGGGGCGTGGTGCTCATCATCCTCCTGGGCCACCTGGTGACCATCCCCACCGCGCTCGCGATCTCCGAGCTGGCCACCAACAAACGGGTCGAGGGCGGGGGCGAGTATTTCATCATAAGCCGATCGTTCGGGCTCGACGTCGGGGCCACCATCGGCATCGCCCTCTTCCTCTCGCAGGCCATCAGCGTGGCCTTCTACGTCATCGCATTTACGGAGGCGTTCCACTTCTTCTTCGACTGGATGGCCGAAAGCTATGGCCTGGTGCTCCCAAGGCAGGTGGTGAGTGTGCCGGTGATGCTTTTGCTGTCGCTGCTCATCCTTCGCAAAGGTGCCAACCTGGGCGTCAAGGCACTCTATTTTGTCGTGGGCGTCCTGGTGGTGTCGCTGGTGATGTTCTTCCTGGGCGGCACCGAGCATGCCAGCAGTTCGGAGTACTCGCTCTCGACGGCCCAGTTCCGGAATATGGACCAATTCTTCCTTGTTTTTGCGATCATCTTCCCCGCCTTCACCGGTATGACGGCAGGGGTGGGGCTCTCGGGCGACCTGCGCAAGCCTTCCAAATCCATCCCCATAGGCACCATTTCGGCTACCCTGATCGGCATGGTCATCTATTTTTTCATCACCTTCAAACTGGCGGCTTCGGCAACGGTGGAGGAGCTTGTGGACGACCAGATGGTGATGGCACGGATCGCCCTTGCGGGCGTTATCGTGGTACCTCTCGGGCTGGCCGCTTCCACGATCTCTTCCGCCCTGGGGTCGGTGATGGTGGCACCGCGCACCCTCCAGGCCCTGGCCCGCGACCGGTCGTTTCCCTTCCGCGGATTGAACCGCTGGCTCGGCCGCGGTCGCAAGGCCGATTACGAGCCCATCAACGCCTCCATGATCACCTGTGCGATCGCCCTGGTGGTGGTCCTGCTCGGTAATGTGAACGCCGTGGCCAGCATCATCTCCATGTTCTTCATGGTGACCTATGGTAGCCTCTGCCTGATCTCCTTCCTCAATCATTTCGGGTCCTCACCATCCTACAGGCCCTCGTTCCAGTCGCGCTGGTACCTCTCGCTGGCAGGCTTCCTCGTGGCCCTCTGGGTCATGTTCAAGATCAGCACGCCCTATGCCCTGATGGCCATCTCCCTGATGGTGATCATCTATTTTTACGTCCGCTCTTACCAGAAACGGCGCGACGGGCTGGAATCGATCTTTGCCAACGCCATCTTCCAGGTGAGCCGCTCCCTGCAGGTCTACCTGCAGCGTTCCAAGGGCCGGAAGACCGTCCGCGAATGGAGGCCCAGCGCCATCTGCATCAGCAGGGATTCGTTCCAGCGGTCGGCGGCCTTCGAAATGCTCAACTGGATCTCCTATAAATATGGTTTCGGGACCTACCTGCACCTCATCGAAGGGTACTTCTCCCGCAAGACCAGCATGGAAGCAGCAGATATACTGAAGAAACTCATCGCCCGGTTCGACCGCGAGGAGAACAACGTCTATGTCGACACCCTCATCAGTCCTTCCTATACCTCGGCCATCGCCCAGGCCATCCAGATCCCGGGGATCGCAGGGATGGAAAACAATATGGTGATCTTCGAGTACGACAAGGACCACCCCGACAACCTGCCGGCCATCCTGGACAATTTTGCCCTGGTCCATGCCGGCAACTTCGACATCTGCATCCTGGGAAGTTCTGGCAGGAAACTGAGAAAGGGGGAGGATATCCATATCTGGATCCGGGTCTTCGACACCGATAATGCCAACCTGATGATCATGCTGGGGTATATCATCTGGGGGCACCCGTTCTGGCACAAGTCCAACATCCGCATCTTCAACGTTTGCAAGCCCGACGAGAAGGAGTCGGTCAAGAAACGGCTGGAAGAGTTGCTCCAGGCGGGCCGGCTCCCCATCACCATCAAGAACATCGAGGTGATCGCCACCGATGCGGTCACCAATGTGAAACAGCTGATCAGCGAGCGTTCGGCCGAGGCCGGCCTGGTCATCGTCGGGCTGCGGGAGGAGGCTGTCAAGCACGAAGGGGTCAGCCTCTTCAGGGGATATGAGAAGCTGGGCATGACCCTTTTCGTGAATTCGGTGGAGGAGAAAACCATCGAATGACCTGGTAATCCCCTTGCCGGTGTCCATGCAGTATTTATTGCCGGGGAAGGAGCATCCTGCCGCCTCCGTATGATTTTTCCTTTATATTTGCCTGCCAGTTATCCATCTATGATCTATGAGCAACCGGAAGAATGATTACCTGATCCCCATCACCATCATCGGTGTCCTGTTCTTTATCTTCGGCTTCGTCACCTGGCTCAACGCCACCCTGATCCCCTACCTG
>CAYLTG010000321.1:0-2506 GCA_964386225.1 uncultured Bacteroidales bacterium | reverse complement strand
CGGTTGCCGTGGCAAAATACTGGGCATAGGCGTGGTCGAAATCGAGGTAGGCCTCGGTGAAATCTGTCAGGTCTACAGGCGGACTGATGAGGTTGTCGGTCTCGCCGATGGCGAAGATCTCCCTGAAATTGACCCTGGCGGCCAGGGTTCCGGGGGCAATGCCGCCCACCTGCTTCAGTTCCCAGGTCTTGTTGTTGTCGGGATTCTCGACGGTCCAGGCCTCATCCAGCACGATGGATTCAAAATCTTCCGTAAAGGGGAGGTTGTAGCCGCCAAGGTTCAGGAAGTCCTCCTTGGTCACGGTGTTCTGCCCGTTCACGTTGGTGGCGGTGAGCGTTACCGTGTAGTTCCCGTAACCGTTGAGCAGTACCTTGGGGTTCTGTGTGCTGGCATTGGTCCCCTGGATGAAATTGAACGTGTTTGGGGTGATCTCCCACTGCCAGCTGACCGGGAAATGCAGGGTCTGGTCCACAAGCTGGATCAATTCGCCGGAACAGACGGCATTGGGTTCTGCGGCGAACTCCACCTCGGGCAGCAGGGTGGTGCTGGAGGTGATGAAGTCCTCCTTGGTGATGGTGTGGATTCCCATCGCATTGGTGACGGTCAGCGTGACATCGAACGTACCTTCGTCTTCATAGACTATGCCCGAAGGGTTCATTTCCTGGGATGTGGACGGGGTTCCCCCCTCAAAGGTCCACTGGAATTCCGAGGGCGGTCCCAGCGAGAGGGAGGTGAAGTTGACGGAAGCCCCCACCGGGATGAGGGTGTAATCCACCTCGAATTCCGCGACCGGTTCCATCATGTGGACATCCGACTCCCAAAGCCCGCGGCCGTAGGTGCCTGCCCTGATCTTGTTGATCTGGTAGTTGATCTCCAGTTCATTCACGATGACGTTGGGCAGGCCGTCCCAGAAGGTTTCGTATTCCTCGAGCGTATTGTCGATGTAATAGATGCCCACATCCATGCCCACATAAAGCGCTTCGGAAGGATCATTGTAGAAGGTGACGCAGTTGGCCGGCAGATTGGGCAGGTTGAAGGAGTGGTTGGTCCAGTTGTCGCCTGCATCGTAGGAGATGTAGACCTTTTCCCCTTCGTTGTATCCCGAAAGGGAGACGGCGATCAGTTCGGGGTTGGCTGGGTGCACCGCGATGTAGCTGATGGAGTTGGAAGGCAGTCCGGCGTTGATGTCATTCCAGGTGATGCCGCCGTCTTTTGTACGCTTGATGAAACTGTTGAAGGAAGCGTAGATGTAATCGGGATCCGATTCGGAAATGGCCAGCTGCCTCACCGTCGCCGTCCAGTCGGAGATGGTGGTCCAGCTCTGCATGCCGTTGGTCGTTTTACGCACCCCCTGGCTGTTCCCCACGAACAGTGTGTTGGGGTCGGTGGGGTGGATCACGAAAGGGGTGACCCAGGCACCGCCGCCGGGCTGGGTGAGGCCGATGTTGTTCATGCCGCCGTTGTTGGACTTGTAGAAATTTCCATTCTGCGACGTGCCGTACACGATGTTGGGATTGTCATAGTTCACGAGGCACTCCATGCCGTCGGCCCCCAGCCACTCGTGCCAGTAGTCGGTGGTGTGGACGCTGGTGCCGTTGTCCTGGGAGCCGCCCATCAGCTTGTAGGGATGGTTCTTCGAGCCGCCGATGCGATAGAACTGCCTGACGCCGATGCCGGTCGTCAGGTCGGTCCAGTTCTCACCGCTGTCCTCCGACTTGCAGACCAGGCCGTCGGAGCCCACGTAGAGCGTCCCGCCTTCAAAATGGGCCCAGTGCATGTCGCAGTGGGTATAGCCGGTGCTGTTGGGGAACGACCATTCGGTCGTGGAGAACCAGCTGCCGCTGCTGCCTCCTTCGAACGACCGCCAGGTGATGATGCCCAGGATGTGGATCTCCTCGGGGTCGGTGTGGGAGGCGGCCAGGGCCAGGTCATAGCTCGCCTGGCTGCTGTTGTCGCCGCCCAGCGGGTCGTAGCCCAGCATCTGCGGAGAATTGGCGCGCAACTCGAAGGTGGTGCCGCTGTCGGTCGACCGGTAGATGCCGCCAAACAGGTTATTGGTGCCGGCGCACATGAAATAGAGGTACTCCGGTGCCGCCTCCGTGACGGCGATCTGCGCCCTGCCGTTGGCGGAGGGAAGACCGGCCGTGATCTGTGTGAAGGAGTCGCCGCCGTCGGTCGACTTGAAGAGCTTGTTGGTGATGGCATAGATGGTCTCCGGATCGCCGGGCTTGAATTCGATGTCGTCGATGTGGCCTGTGAGGATCTGCTCCCAGGTATCGGCTCCGTCATACGAGCGGTAGAGGCCGTTGTTGACGGCGCAGAAAATCGTGTTCGGGTCATCGGGATGGATCAGCAGCTTCTCCACGGTGAGGTTCTGGTAGATGGAATGGACCATGCCGGTCTCTTCCCAGGTCTGCCCTCCGTCGTAGGATTTCAGGACGCCGATGCTGTAAGTGTTGGAGGCATCGCGGTCGCCCGTGCCGATGTAGATGATGTCGGTATCGGT
>CAYLTG010000320.1:0-2520 GCA_964386225.1 uncultured Bacteroidales bacterium | reverse complement strand
CGGATGATGATGGCGAACACGGCGACGATGCCGCCGATGGCCAGGCTGCCCGTGTCGCCCATGAAGACCTGGGCGGGGTAGGTGTTGTACCACAGGAAGCCGATGCAGGCCCCCACGAAGGCGCTGATGAAGATGGTCAGCTCGCCCGTGTTGGGGATATACATGATGTTCAGGTAGTCGGCGAACACGATGTTGCCCGACACCCACGCCAGGATCCCCAGGGTGGCCCCGATGATGGCCGAGGTGCCGGTGGCCAGCCCGTCGATGCCGTCGGTGAGGTTGGCCCCGTTGGAAACGGCCACGATGATGAAGATCACGATGGGGATATAGACCAGGAAGGCCCACTGTTCGTACCCTTTGCCCAGGAAGGCCAGGATCCGGCTGTAGTCAACCTCGTTGTTCTTGAAGAAGGGGAGGGTGGTCTTGGTCGACTTCACGCTCTCCTTCGAGAATTTCTGCGAAGGGTCGGACACCCGGATGATCTCGCCGTCGTCGGTGGTCTGGATGAGCTCTTCGGCGCTGATCTTCTCGCGGATGACCACCCCCTCGTTGAAGAAGATGGTAAGGCCCACGACCAGGCCCAGGATGAGCTGCCCGGCCACCTTGAACTTGCCTGCCAGCCCTTTCTTGTCTTTCCTGAACACCTTGATGTAATCGTCGATGAAGCCGATGAGCCCGAGCCACACGGTGGTGAAGATCATGAGGATGATGTAGACGTTGTCGAGCCGGGTGAACAGCAACACGGGCAACAGGATCGCGCCCAGGATGATGAGCCCTCCCATGGTGGGGGTCCCTTTTTTCTCCGACTGTCCTTCGAGCCCCAGGTCACGGATGGATTCCCCCACCTGTTTCCGCACCAGCACACGGATGAGCCGCTTGCCGAAGAGCAGGGAGATCACCAGGGAGGTGATCACCGCCGCCGCCGCCCTGAAGGTGATGTACTGGAACACACCGGCACCGGGGACATTGAACGCTTCGTCGAGGTATGTGAACAGGTAGTAGAACATGCCTAGTTGTATATGGGTTTCATCATCAGGAATTCGTTGAGTATCTTCTTGTCGTCGAAGGGATGCTTCACCCCTGCGATCTCCTGGTATTTCTCATGGCCTTTGCCGGCCACCAGGATGATGTCGTTGGGTTTGGCCAGCAGGCAGGCCGTTTTGATGGCCTCGCGCCGGTCGGTGATGGCGATGGTCCGCGCTGCCTGGGCGGGGTCCATGCCCGACCGGATCTGCCGGATGATCTCCTCCGGGTCTTCGGATCGGGGATTGTCGGAGGTGACGATCACCCGGTCGGAGAGGCTTGCGGCGATGCGGCCCATCTGCGGCCGTTTCCCCTTGTCCCTGTCGCCGCCGGCCCCCACCACGGTGATGAGCTGCTCGTTGCGGGTGCGGATGGAGTTGATGGTGTCCAGCACGTTCTTGAGGGCATCGGGCGTGTGGGCATAATCGACGATGCCGGTGACATTGCCGCCGCCCCGCACATAGTCGAACCGCCCTTCGACGGTGTCCAGGGTGCTCAGGTGGGTGAGCACCTCCTCGCGCGCTTCGCCGAGCAGCACGGCGGCGGCATAGACGGCCAGCACGTTGTAGGCGTTGAAGGCGCCCACCAGCTTGCACCACAGCTCCTGCCCGTCGATGTTGAGCTCCAGCCCCTCGAACTGGTTCTCGATGATCTTCCCCTTGAAGTCGGCCGGCTTTTTCAGGGCATAGGTCTTTTGAAGCGCCCTGGTGTTCTGCACCATCACGCGTCCGTTGCGGTCGTCGATGTTGACGAGTGCGAAAGCGTTCGCGGGCAGGGTGTCGAAGAAGCTCTTCTTGGCCTTCAGGTATTCCTCGAAAGTGCCGTGGTAGTCGAGGTGGTCCTGTGTGAGGTTGGTGAAAATGCCGCCGTCGAAGGTCAGTCCGGCGATGCGGTGCTGGTGGACGGCGTGGGAGCTCACCTCCATGAAGCAGTAGGTGCATCCCTCCTCCGACATTTCGTGCATGAGCCGGTTGAGTTGTACCGGGTCGGGGGTGGTGTGGGTGGCGCCGATCATGCGGTCGCCGATCCTGTTCTCGATGGTCGATAGCAGGCCGGCTTTGTACCCCAGGCTGCTCGCCAGACGGAAGAGCAGGTTTACGATGGTGGTCTTGCCATTGGTGCCGGTGACGCCGACCAGTTTCAGGCGGGAGGAGGGGTTGCCGTAGAAGTTGGAGGCGATGATGCCCAGGGCCCGGGCCGCATGCTCCACCCGGATGAACGGGGTCCTGCCCTCAAAACCGGCGGGCAGGTGCTCGCCTGCCACGGCAATGGCGCCATGTTCCAGGGCCTGGCCGATGAAGTCATGGCCGTCGGCACGGGTTCCCTTCACGGCGATGAACAGTGAGCCGGGAACGCACTTCCGCGAGTCGAACTCGACGGAATGAACCTCCAGCCCGTCATCCCCGGTGATGGAGATAACACCTGCCCCTTCCAGTATGTCTCTGATCAATTTCAAACTAAACCGACAACCTGATCGTGATACGACTTCCTTTTGTT
>CAYLTG010000319.1:0-2523 GCA_964386225.1 uncultured Bacteroidales bacterium | reverse complement strand
CCGCGCCGATCCTTACCTTGGCCAGGTAGAACATGGCCAGGAAGCGGAAGAGGTTCCGGAAGAAGAAGGAAGCCAGCAGGAAGAGGCAGATGAATACCAATGCCTGCATGCTGCCCTGCTGCTCGATGAGCCGGCTGATATAATAGTTCAGGTAATCGAGAAGGGAGTCGGGACTCAGGCTCAGGTCGGGCTTGACGGTCACCAGCTTCTCCATTCCGAAGAGCAGGTTTAGGAACGGCACCAGCATTACGAAGCTCACCAGGGAGAAACCGATCACCAGCAGGTTGAACAGGACGTTGAGCAATGCGGCACCCCAGTAGGGTTTGATGTAGGATAGTACCCGAAGGAGCTTTTTTAACATGGTCCCTCCCGGATATTATACGGACCTGCCCGTATAGTTTTGAGGCGTGATGCTGAGCAGTTCGGCCTTCACCTCCTTGGAGACCTTCAGCTTCCGGATGAATTCCTTGATGGCCCGCTCGTCGATCCGCTCGTTGGTCCGGGTCAGTTCCTTCAGCTTCTCATAGGGTTTGGGGAATCCTTCCCGCCTGAGGATGGTCTGGATGGCCTCGGCCACCACGGCCCAGTTGTCGCGGAGGTCCTGCTCCAGCCTGGCGTTGTTCAGCACCAGTTTGTTGAGGCCCTTGATGAGCGACTTGTAGGCCAGCAGCGAGTGTGCGATGGGCACGCCGATATTGCGCGATACGGTGGAGTCGGTGAGGTCGCGCTGCAGCCTGGAAACGGGCAGCTTGGACGAGAGGTGCTCGAAAATGGCGTTGGCGAAGCCCAGGTTCCCCTCGGAGTTCTCAAAATCGATGGGGTTCACCTTGTGGGGCATGGTGGATGAGCCCACCTCGCCCTCTTTGATCCGCTGCTTGAAATAATCCATGGAGATGTACAACCACATGTCGCGGTTGAGGTCGATGAGGATGGTGTTGATGCGCTTGATCCCGTCGAAGAAAGCGGCCAGGTAGTCGTAGTTCTCGATCTGGGTGGTGACCTTTTGCCTCACCAGCCCGAGTTTCTTCAGGAACTCGTTTCCGAACTCATGCCAGTCGATGTCGGGATAGGCGGCATAATGAGCGTTGAAGTTGCCGGTGGCACCGCCGAACTTGGCGGTGAACGGGATCGCCCTGAGCAGCTTCATCTGATGCTTCATCCGCTCGGCAAACACATTGATCTCTTTTCCGAGCCGTGTGGGCGAGGCCGGCTGTCCGTGCGTGAAGGCCAGCATGGGCACGTGCTTCCATTCCCGGGCCAGGGCATTCAGCTTGCTCAGCACCTTGTTCATCTGCGGGAACAGGCTGTCGTTGCAGGCGAGATTCAGTGCATAGGGCTGGGCCGTGTTGGTGATGTCCTGCGAGGTGAGCCCGAAGTGGATAAACTCCTTGTACTTGCCAAGGCCCAGTTTCTCAAACTCCTTTTTCAGGTAGTATTCAACCGCTTTCACATCATGGTTGGTGGTCTTTTCGATCTTTTTCACCTCTTCGGCATCGCGGAAGGTGAAATCCCTGCAGATGGCGTGCAGGTCGTCGATCCTGGATCGGTCAAAGTCGTTGAGCTGCGGGAGGCCGAGGTCCAGGAGGGCGATGAAATACTCCACTTCCACGAATACCCTGTAGTTGATGAGGCCGGCCTCAGAAAAATAATAGGAGAGACCCTCGACGTTCTTTCGGTAACGGCCGTCGATGGGGGAGATGGCGTTGACGGTGGTGAGATCCATGATTTTTGCGTTTTAAAGATTCAAAAATAGAAAACATCTCAGAAAAACAACTTTTTTGGCAAAAAAAGTTTGAAGTTCCCGGGATTATAGCGGATTACGGCCTTTCCAGGCCGCGGGGGTCAGGCGAGGTCGCCCATCATGCGGCGCTTCAATTCGTTGGGCCGCAGGTTCATGGCCAGGCTGCCGTTGTGGGCATAGGAGATCGCCCCCGTCTCCTCCGAGACGATGACCGCCAGGGCGTCGGACACTTCGGTGATGCCGACGGCAGCCCTGTGCCGGAGCCCCAGCGTGCCAGGGATGCTGGGATTGTCCGATACGGGAAGGATGCACCTGGCGGCCTTGACCCTGTTGTTATGGATGATGGTGGCGCCGTCGTGAAGGGGGCCATCCTTGAGGAAAATGCTCATGATCAGGTCCTCCGACAGGGCGGCGTTCAGCTCCTGCCCGGTCTCCACGAATTGCTCCAGTTCGCTCCTGTTGGCGATGATGATGAGCGCGCCCGTCCTTTTCTCGGCCATTTTCATGGCTGCCATGATCAGTTTGTCCACCTCCAGCTGCGGCCCGCTGCCCAGATCGATCCGCCAGAAAAGGAAACGCCTCCGCTTCTTTCTCATAAAGCCCGGGGTTCCCAGCATTAGAAGGAATTTCCTGATCTCCGGCTGGAAGACCACGATGAGGGCGATGAACCCCACACTGATGAAGGCCCCGAAGATCTCGCTCAACAAGGTCATCTCCAACGCCGTGACCAGTTTCCAAAGCAGGTAGAAAGCCACGATGCCGAAGAAGATGTTGATGGCCAC
>CAYLTG010000318.1:0-2527 GCA_964386225.1 uncultured Bacteroidales bacterium | reverse complement strand
ACGGGTCGTTGTCCTGGTTAACTGCCATGCCGATCAGAAGAATTGGGAAGATCAACCATTTCATTATCTTCTGTTTATGCGATCATAAAGATACGAAAAAGACCCGAGTTGTCCAAATGGGTCAGGCCACTGTCATATCCGGTCCGGAAAGCGGAGCAGGCTTCCGGACCGGTTGCTGAAAGAAGTGAAAATATTTTTTGACAACTCCAGGATATTGCATATTTTTAGTAGCCAACTCAAGCCTTTCTAACTTCACCTCACAATATGAAAAAGATCATTACCCATTCCGCCCTGGCAGTGATGCTCATGCTTTTTTCTGCCGCCGCGTTTTCGCAGGCCGTGGGCCCCGAACAAGTCATCAAACCCATCGGTTTCGATGTCTCTCCCAAGCTCAGTGATATACCTGTTATACCGCCGGGCTATGTCGACATGACCTGGAAAGAGAAGGTCGTCCCCAACAAGGACGGTTTCCTCGAGGAATTCAAGGCCGAGGCCGCATGGAAAGGCCCCGACCCGGTGCTCCAGCAGGCCTACGAAGGCATCCTATCCACACCGACCATTCACCAGAATTTCAGCGGGATGAGCAACACCAGCGGGGTGGCCCCCCCGGATACCGACGGGGATGTGGGTCCCAACCATTACATGCAGATGGTGAACCTCTCGCTCCAGATCTGGGACAAGAGCGGAAACACGCTTTACGGCCCGACATTAAGCAGCACCCTGTGGGACGGTTTCACCGGACCATGGACGGGGACCAACGACGGCGACCCCATCGTGCTCTACGATGAGCAAGCCGACCGGTGGATCGCCAGCCAGTTTTCATTGCCCAACTATCCTTCCGGACCCTTCTATGAACTGGTCGCCGTTTCCCAGACGGGGGACCCCACGGGTGCCTGGTACCGGTATGCATTTGAGTTTGCGAACATGCCCGACTACCCCAAGTTCGGGATCTGGCCCGACGGCTATTATATGACCATCAACCAGTTTGCACCCCCTTCCTTGGGTTTTGCCGGTGGTGCGGTTTGCATCTTTGACCGGGAGGCCATGCTCGGCGGCAGCGCTTCCGCCCAGATGGTGTTCTTCAACCTGGGCAGCGCCTACGGGAGCCTGCTCCCCGCGGATGCCGACGGGACTGCTCCGCCGGCGGAAAGCCCGAACTACCTGGCCAATCTCGGCTCCAATGCCCTCCGCATCTGGGAGGCCGACGTCAACTGGAGCAATGTTTCCAGTTCGACAATATCCCTTGTGAAAACACTCACCACCCAGTCGTTTTCCTACAGCGGGATCGTCATCAACCAGCCGGGCACCTCCCAGACCCTCGACCCACTGGCCACCCGGCTGATGTACCGGCTCCAGTACCGGAACTTCGGCACCTACGAGGCCATGGTCACCAACCACACGGTGAACGCCAACGGCAGCGGGCAGGCCGGCGTGCGCTGGTATGAACTGAGGGATTATGGCAGCGGCTGGTCCATCTACCAACAGGGGACCTACGCCCCTCCCGACGGCATCGACCGCTGGATGGGCAGCGTGGCGATGAACGGCAATGGCGACATCGGGGTCGGATACTCCGTTTCGAGCTCCTCCACCTATCCGTCGGTCCGGTTCGCCGGGCAATCGGCGGCCAATTCCGGAACGGGCATCCTGGATGTGGAGGAGACCACCATCCATGCGGGCGCCGCATCGCAGACCGGCGTCAACCGGTGGGGCGACTACTCCATGATGTCGGTAGACCCCTCCGACGACCAGACCTTCTGGTACACCAATGAATATTCGAGCGGCGGCTGGAACTGGATGACGAAGATCGCCTCCTTCAGTTTCGAACCCCCGGTGATCGTGGCCCCGGTTGCCAACTTCTCCGGGGACCCGACGACCGTGATGGCCACCCAGCAGGTGCAGTTCACCGACCTTTCGTCCAACAACCCGACCTCCTGGGCATGGACATTCACAGGCGGCACACCGGCCACCAGCACGGCTAAAAACCCGGTAGTGACGTATGATCAGCCGGGCACTTATGATGTCAGCCTCACGGTTACCAACAGTGCCGGGAGCAGTTCGCTGACGAAAACGGCGTATATCACGGTGACCGAATTTGTGGCAACCTATTGCGCATCCGCCGGGAACAGCACCCTGAAAGAATGGATCAACAGCGTGAGCCTCGGTTCATTCACGAAAGTTTCAGGTTCCGACAACGGTTACGGGGATTTCACAAGCTCCACTATCGAACTATCAAGCGGGAACGCGGTCGACCTAACGATGAGCCCCGGGTTCCTTGGAAAATCGAGGAGCGAATACTGGCGGGTCTGGATCGATTACAACATGGACGGTGATTTCACGGATGCCGGTGAAGAGGTTTTTGCAGCCAATGCGCAGAAGGGCAGCGTTTCCGGGACGGTTTTGATCCCGGCAGGCCTCACAGGCGATACCCGCATGCGGGTATCCATGAAATACAATGCCATCCCCGCACCCTGTGAGCTGTTCGCTTACGGGGAGGTCGAGGACTACACCCTGATTTTCAGCGTACCCA
>CAYLTG010000317.1:0-2551 GCA_964386225.1 uncultured Bacteroidales bacterium | reverse complement strand
TTCAACGGCAAGGAGGTGGTGCGGCCCGACCCGTACAACTTCGAGAAGCATGTGCTCGACCGCTGGACCGGCCCCGGCACCAGCGATACCGAGCCGCGGGTTTCGTTCGGCGGATACAACTACACCCCCTCCGACCGGTTCATCCAGGACGGTTCCTTCCTGCGCATAAGGAACGTCATCCTCGGGTATACCCTGCCGGCCGGATTGAGCGATGCCATTTACATGGATGTGTTCAGGCTCTACTTCAAAGCCGAATATGTCTACACCTTCACGCAGTTCACCGGCTATACCCCGGAGATCGGGAGCGGCGACGTGCTCTCCAA
This sequence comes from uncultured Bacteroidales bacterium, assembly GCA_964386225.1. Lineage (GTDB taxonomy): Bacteria > Bacteroidota > Bacteroidia > Bacteroidales > JAADJA01 > JAADJA01. The sequence continues at coordinate 2,228 of CAYLTG010000317.1, read as the reverse complement.
CGGCATCGACAACGGAAGGTACCCCATCCCCTCGGTCTATTCATTTGGAATCAACTTAACATTCTGACGGCTATGAAACGGACAAACATACTACCACTCGTTATAGGAACACTGTTCACCCTGCTGATCCTGCCCGGATGCGAGAAATTCCTGGAGGAGGACCCCCAGGGACAGCTGACACAGGAGAACTTCCCCGAGAATGCCTCGGATGCGGTGCTGGCCACCAACGCCGCCTATGCGACCCTGCGCGACTGGCAATACCATTCGGGCGGGTATCCCATACTCGACATCATGTCGGACGATGCCCACAAGGGGAGCAACCCCAACGACCAGCTGCCCACCGTGGGGCCCTACGACACCTTCGACCACAACCCCACCCAGGACGGCCTCGACCGCTGGTGGAACACCCTGTATGTGGGTGTCAAGCGGGCCAACGTGGTCATCGAGAAAGTGCCGGAGATCGTCATGGACGCTGACCTCCAGAAACGCTGCATCGCCGAGGCCCATTTCATCCGCGGGCTCGTTTATTTCGACATGGTGCGCGCCTGGGGCGGCGTGCCGCTGATAGAGAACACCACACCCGAAATGAATGTGCCGCGGGCATCTGCCGAGGAAACCTACAACCTCATCCTCGGCGACCTCGAGTTCGCAGCAAACAACCTGCCTGCAAAGAGCGAATATGCGGCGTCCGATGCCGGGCGTGCGACCTCCGGCGCCGCCAATGCCCTGCTGGCACGGGTGTACCTCTTCCGTGGCGAATTCGACAAGGCCGAGGAATACGCCATGAAGGTGATCGAGTCCAACGAATACGTTCTGGAGCCTGATTTCATCGACGCCAACGGCATCGGCGGGAACAACGGCATGGAATCGGTGTTCGAGGTCGGCGCCCTCCCGGTGGAGAGCTACTCCGGCGGCGGCAACCAGTATGCCAACACCCAGGGAGTGCGCGGGACCCCCAACCGGGGCTGGGGTTTCAACAGGCCCTCGCTCGACCTCAGGAACTCCTTCGAGGCCGGTGATCCCCGACTGAAAGGGACCATCATCGACCTGGGCGATGTGATCGACGGCGTGGAGATCCTGGGCGACGGCACCACGCCCGACGAAGTCTTTGACGAGCAAGGCAACCTCATCGAAGTGGAATGTTACAACCGCAAGGTCTGGGTGCCCGGGGAGAACACGATCACCCAGTTCGGGCACCACCGCCGGCTCATCCGGTATGCCGATGTGCTGCTGATGGCCGCCGAGGCCCTCAATGAAAACAATAAGCCCGGCGACGCGTTAATATACCTGAACATGGTGCGTGAACGGGCCCGGGGCGGTGACGACGCCATCCTGCCCGACATCACCACCACCGACCAGGGGGAACTGCGCGACCTGATCATGCGGGAAAGAAGGCATGAACTGGCACTGGAAGGCCACCGCTACTGGGATGTTGTACGGACCGGAAAAGGTCCGCAGGTGTTCGGCCCGCTGGGATTCGAGGCCGGCAAGCACGAGGTGCTGCCCGTGCCGCAGACCGAGATCGATATTTCCCAGGGCTCACTCTCACAGAATGAGAACTGGTAACAAAATGATCAAATATATTTGTCAAACCAATAAATGAAAAAACAATGAACAGAAAAATCCTATTTTCAGCTTCCATGCTGATGCTGGCAGCGCTCATCGTGATCGCTGTCGGATGTAAAAAAGACGATGATGACGATACCACCACTTTCTCGCTGTCGACCCTTAAGGCGGGCGACGTTGACATGAACGGTGCCACCTCGCCCAACAACGTGCCGGCCGAGCCGGTCATCACCGCCACCTTCACCGTGGCTGTGGACGCCAATACGGCCAACAACAACACCATCGCGATGGTGCGCGACTACGACGGTGCCATGATCGACCTGGACATCACCGTATCGGGGTCCGCCATCACCATCGAGCCGGTGGGAAGCCTCGGCAACGGGGCCCTCTTCAAGCTGAGCTTCAAGGCGGGCATCAAGTCGACCGACGGCCAGGACCTCACCCCGCTCGACAGGACCTTCACCACCGTCGGCACCTTCGCGCCTTCCGGTGTGATCGCCCACTGGAATTTCGAGGATAACGCCGACGACCAGGTAGGCAACTGGAATCCCGACGCCAGCGGCATCGTGGACATCACCTATGTGGATTCGCGGAATGCGGATGCCGGCAAGGCGGCCTATTTCAACGGGACCACCAGCATCATCGAGATCCCCAATGGAGAT
>CAYLTG010000316.1:0-2572 GCA_964386225.1 uncultured Bacteroidales bacterium | reverse complement strand
GAAGTAGGGTTCCACCTGGCCAAGATGCTCCACGACGAGCGTCACGACATCACCGTGGTCGACCCGCATGAGGACCTGCTCAAGATGCTGGAGGCGCACACCGACATCCTCACCATCACCGGCGACTCCACCTCCGTGTCGGACCTGCACCGGGCCCGCATCAACAAGGCCGACCTGTTCATCGCGGTGCTCCACAACGAGCAGACCAACATCATCGCCAGCATCCTGGCCAAGAGCCTCGGCGCCAGCCGCACCATCGCCAGGATCAACAACACCGAGTACCTCAACCCCGGCACCCGGGAGATCTTCAAGAAGCAGGGCATCGACGAGCTGGTGTGCCCCGAGAGCATCGCCGCCGACGAGATCATCGCCCTGCTGAAGCAGACGGCCGCAACGGAGATCTACAACTTCTCGCACGGTCGCCTCTCGCTCTTCCTCATCAAGCTGGATGAGAACGCCCTGGTCCTGAACAAGTCCCTCAACCAGGTGGCGCGGGAGAACCCGGGCCTCGACTTCCGCGCCGTGGCCATTCACCGCAAGTCGCAGACCATCATCCCCACCGGGGAGGATGTGTTCCTGCTCGACGACCTGGCCTATGTCATCACCAAGCCCGACGGCATCACCAACCTCCTGAAGCTGGGCGGCAAGCAGCGCATCGAGATCGAGGACATCATGATCGTCGGCGGCGGCCGCATCGGGCGGAAGACGGCGGCCCGGCTGGAGAAGTCGATGGACATCAAGCTGGTGGAGCTCGACAGGGCGCGCAGCCAGTCGCTGGCCAACGACCTGGAGCAGACCCTCGTCATCAACGGCGACGCCCGCGACATCGAGCTGCTCAAGGAGGAGGGGATCACCGAGACCGATGCTTTCATCGCCGTGACCGACAACTCCGAGACCAACATCATCACGTGCCTGCATGCCACCAAGCTGGGGGTGAAACGGACCATCGCCCTGGTGGAGAACATCGACTACATCGACATCTCCCAGAACATCGGCATCAACACCATCATCAACAAGAAACTGATCACCGCCAGCTACATCGCGCGCTTCACCATGGACGCCGAGGTGACCTCCATCAAGTGCCTTTCCGGCATCGACGCCGAGGTGCTGGAGTTCGTCGTCAAGCCCGGCTCCTACATCACCCGGGGCCCCATCCGCGAGCTGAAGATCCCCGAAGGCGCCATCATCGGCGGCATCGTCAGGGACAAGACCAGCCTCATCGCCGTGGGCGACCTGGAGATCAGGGAGGGCGACCACGTGGTGGTGTTCGCCCTGCCGCATGCCATCCACAAGCTCGACAAGCTATTCAACTAGCCTTTGACATAAGGATTTTTTAACATTGCCTATCGCACCTTTCGTTACTTTTGTGTTGCCATGTCCAAGTTCAGAAAGATCAACTGGAAGATCATATTCCAGATCCTGGGGATCCTCTTGATCATCGAAGGGTTGTTCATGCTCACCGGCATTCCCTTTTCCGTTTATTACTGTGCCGACCGGTGCCCCGGCCTGATCATCAGCGGGGGCATCACCAGTTCCGTCGGCGCCCTGTTCTGGCTGTTCACGCGGCGTGCCGACCGGTCCATCAGCAAGCGGGAGGGCTACATCATCGTCTCGATGGCCTGGGTGGTCATCTCCCTCTTCGGGACGTTGCCGTACCTTGTCAGCGGCGCCATCCCCGGCTTCACCGACGCCTTTTTCGAGACCATCTCCGGCTTCACCACCACCGGGGCGTCGATCCTCACCGACATCGAGGCGATGCCCAAGGGCCTGCTCTACTGGCGGGCCATGACCCACTGGATCGGCGGGATGGGCATCATCGTCCTCTCCATCGCCATCCTGCCCCTCCTGGGCATCGGCGGCATGCAGCTGTTCGTGGCCGAGATGCCGGGCATCACCCATGACAAGCTGCACCCCCGCATCACGCAGACCGCCAAGCGGCTGTGGGGCATCTACGTGTTGCTGACCTTTGCCGAGACCCTGGTCCTCATGCTGGGCGGGATGAACTTCTTCGACGCCCTCTGCCACGCCTTCGCCACCATGGCCACCGGCGGGTTCTCCACCCAGAATGACAGCATCGCCGGCTATTCGCCTTTCATCCAGTATACCATCATCTTTTTCATGTTCCTGGCCGGCACCAACTTCACCCTCCACTACCTGTGGCTGCACGGCAGGGTGAAGGCGGTGTGGAAGAACGAGGAGTTCCGCTACTACCTCCTGTTCTCCCTGGGTTTCGCGGTGCTGATCACGGTCCTGCTGGTGCTGCACGGCGGCACCGTGGAGCAGGCCTTCCGCGACGCCCTGTTCACGGTCATCTCCATCGTCACCACCACCGGCTTCGTCACGGCCGACTACCTGGCATGGCCGGCCTACATCTGGATCTTCATCTTCCTGCTCATGTTCATCGGTGGCAGCGCGGGCTCCACCGGCGGCGGCATCAAGATCGCCCGCCAGATCGTCCTGCTGAAGAACAGCGCCCTGGAGTTCAAGCGGATGATGCACCCCCATGCCGTGATCCCCGTGCGGTTCAGCGGCAAGACGGTGTCGCAGGAGATCATCTACCTGGTGATGGCCT
>CAYLTG010000315.1:0-2580 GCA_964386225.1 uncultured Bacteroidales bacterium | reverse complement strand
AGCTGGATCCCCGCCACGTACTTCTCGTCGATGAAGTACTCGAAGTAGGCTTTTTTGTTCTTTATGGAGATTTGTTTTTCCAAAATAAGTTTCTGGTTTCTGGTTTCTGGTTGCTGCGCCAATCGCCATCGCTCCCGGCAAATGAATCATCACCGACAAAACATTCAGGTAGCACAATTCACCAAATCAACAACTCAGCAATTCACCAACTTTTCTTGCGCAAAGGTAAGCAACAAACCCGAACCGCCTAGGGCCAGAAAAAGAAACGGGCATAGATCCACGCGATGGTCTCCTTGTTCACCTCCCGGAAGCCGTGGCTGCTCCGCCACCAGTGCCGCGGGTCGAAGCTCTGGTTGGGGATGGCGTGGATGCCCACCCTGATCCCAGGTCCCATGGCTTTCTGGAAAAGCAGGCGGCTCCGCCTGGAGTGGGTTCCCATGGAGACCAGGTCGACCTTCGTGGTGCCGGGCCTGTGCTCCGTTAACCAGTCGAGGACTTCCAGGGCCGAATGGTAGGTGCGGTCCTTGCTGATGTCGTCGCCTGTGACCACAACGGTCATCCGGTCCGGGTCGAAGCCCATTTTCTCCAGGGTGGCAGCCGAATAATGGCCGTCGTCGCCGTACTGGTCAAGGTGGGCGCCCTTCTCCCGTTTCTTGCCGGTAATGACCATATGGTCGTACCCGCGGTCCCGGAAGAGGACCATGGCCTCCTGAAGCGCATAATCGGGCATGTACCCCTCCACCACCAGGAGTGTGGCGTTCTCAGGTGCCTCGGGCGAGAGGAAGGGGACGATGTTCACGGTGTAGGCATAGGCCAGGAAGGCGATGACCAGGAGCATGAGCAGCCGGCCCCGCCAGGTTGGGGTCCAGCGCTCTTTTTTTTGTACCAGGGAGAACCTGCCCATGAAAAAAATGTTTACATTGCAGCATCAAACGTACGACTTTTTTAATGAATATCGAGTCCCTCCGCAAGGAATACAAGCGCAGCGAGCTGGCCGACGATACCGTCGATCCGGATCCCTTCCTCCAGTTCCGGACCTGGTTCGAAGAGGCCATGCATGCCGACATCGACGAGGCGAACGCCATCACGCTGGCCACGGCCGACAGGGAAGGGCGGCCGTCGGCACGCATCGTGCTGCTCAAGTCGTTCGACAAAAAAGGGTTCACCTTCTTCACCAATTATGAGGGGAGGAAGAGCAGGGACCTGAAGGAGAATCCCAGGGCCGCCCTCCTGATGTTCTGGAAGGAGCTCGAACGGCAGGTCCGCATCGAAGGCCGCGTGGAGGTTGTGCCCGCGAAGGAATCGGACAAATACTTCGACTCCAGGTCGCTCGAAAGCCGCATCTCCGCCGCCATATCACCCCAGAGCGAGGAGGTGCCCTCCCGCCGGTACCTCGAGGAGCTCTGGGTGAACAAGCTCAAGGAACTGAATGACCGCAAGCTCCTCCGTCCCGGCCACTGGGGCGGCTACCGCGTGATCCCCGACCGCATCGAGTTCTGGCAGGGGCGGCCCAACAGGCTGCACGACCGGATCCTTTACTCGCTGAAGCAGGGGAAGTGGAGGATATCGAGGCTGGCGCCCTGAATGTGTGTTCCTGGTTGCTAGTTGCTCGTTGCTGGTTGCTGCGCCGTTAGTATACGGGCTTAGTTAACTCAAGGGCTTGGCTAACCAGAAACCAGGGACCAGGAACCAGTAACCAGCAACGAACTTGCCGAATACTGATTCAACTTAACCGTTAACTTGTTCCCTCTTGGTCATATGTTTATATTTGTATAGATTTAAGGATGATTACCTTAAACCCTGTCAGCATTTAGGTTTCTCACTCTATCCGCTCAAATGCTGCTTGTTCATGACCTGTTGGCAGGGTTTATTTTCTTGATTCTGTAAAAACAAGAGTATGTTGAGGAAAATCATTGCCGTTCTTGTCCCCCTGATCCTCCCTGCCATCCTTTTTGCCGGTGAGGTCAGCCCTGAGCTTGCCCGGCGGACCGCGACCAATTTCCTGTCGGCCAGGGACGCTGTACCCCCCGGGATAAGGAAAGCCCTTCCTGATCCGCTCATCACGCCCCACCTGCAGGATGGGGTCCTGGCCTACTATCTCATCGAGTTTCCCGGTACCGGCTTCGTGGCCGTGGCCGCGGACGACCGGTGCACACCCATTCTGGCCTGGTCGGCGGAGCCCCTTGTGAACGGCGGGGAGATGCCCGCCGCCTGCGCCGCCTGGTTCGACTGGTACGGGCAGCAGGTGGTGGCGGTGAAAAAGAGGAACCTGCCTGCCGACGAAGCGATCGAGAAGCTCTGGTCGCGCTATGGTTCCGTCGCCTTCCATCCGGAACAGAAAGCGAAAGAAGCCGGCGTGGGGCCGCTTACGGTCTCCTCCTGGGGCCAGCGCTACTACTACAACAACAGTTGCCCTTCCGACCCCGACGGCCCGGGCGGACATGCCTTTGCCGGCTGCGTGGCCACGGCCATGGCCCAGGTGCTCTTTTATTACCGCTTTCCCCAGCATGGCGAGGGATCCAACGGCTACATGTCGGATTACGGCTATGAATATGTCAATTTCGAAGAGGCCGAGTACCG
>CAYLTG010000314.1:0-2597 GCA_964386225.1 uncultured Bacteroidales bacterium | reverse complement strand
CCGGCGTCCTCGGGTTCCTGAAGGCTGTCGTGTGGCCGGCCTTCCTCGTGTATGAGGCGTTCAGCGCACTCTATGCGGGTTGACGCCCGGGGTCTATTTCCTTCGGAACCGCGGGAAGAACATGGGGACATCCCGCCGGTAATTCTCGTATGCGTCTCCGAAATGCTCCTTCAACAGTTTCTCCTCGTACCTGGAGATGAAATAATAGTATGCCACGATCACGGACCAGATCAGCAGGGAAACCAGCGAAAAGGTTACAACCGCAAGCGAAAGGATAAAGAGGATGGAACCCAGGTAGAGGGGATGCCTGGATAAGGAATAAACGCCGGTCCTCAAAATCTCGGGCTTCTCCCTGACGGTGCCGAAAACTGCCCGGAAGGACAGCCAGACCAAAAGAGAGGCCAACGAACTGATCGTTGCCGCCGCCACTATCCTTGCTACGGCCGGAACATCGTCGCGAAGGCAATCGGTCAGGTGAAAAAAAAATGAATCGCCAATCCAGGCAGCCAGGAAGACCACGATCAGGATCACCTGTACAAGGTCACCATTGGGGTGTTCACCGACAAGGTCGGGACGGCGATGGTATTTCCTGACGGGTAATGACATGCGGTGACCGATTACATGAACGAACCTCCCTACAATCGCTCATCAATGCCTGCAGGTCTTCTCAGGGTCATGTTCCAGCGATCCGGCCAGGTATTGTTCCACCGCCTCGTCGGCGTTCTCTGCCCCGGTGACGTACACCTCCTTCCCGACCCGCTCGAAATCATCCAGAAGGCGCCGGCCCATGCCACGGGAGATCACGACGCGCGCCCCGCTGAGGGCCTCCAGGATACCGTGGTGGGAATGATGGTGGTCATGCCCGTGGTCGTGTGAATGGCCGTGCTCGTGATGCCCCTGGGCATGATGGGTGAACCTGTTCTCGATGTATGACTTGTCGGCGACCCGCCCGTCCTCGATGGTGTAAACCAGGAAACCGCGGGTCCGCCCGAAATGGCTGGCGATGAATTTCCCGTCATCGGATGCTACTGCAATCTTCATAACACATATAGTTAAATTAGATACAATATTAGGGAAATAAACAACTCGGCAGGAGGTAATGTGTAATTTAGAATTGTGTCTAAAATAGATCTGAAATTCCGGGGGGATGAGAATAAAAGAGATCAGAATTTCCAAAATGTATTTTACCACGAAGGAACACAAAGGATTTCACAAAGGACACAAAAAGTTGTGGCTGATATTCAATCACTTTTGGGTATGCCATGTTGTTCTGGCAAAACTGCGGAGGCCCATAAGGGAACTTTTGGGACAACCTCTTGTTATCTTTATGGTGACCAACCGAATTGAAATGACAGCCAACCTGTTGTTCCCCCACCAGCTCTTCAGGGAGAGCCCGCTGCTCAGGAAGGGCGAGCCCATCATCCTGGCGGAGGAATTCCTCTTCTTCCGGCAGTACCGCTTTCACAGGCAGAAGCTCGCCTTTCACAGGGCGGCCATGAAAGCGTATGCCCGGTACCTGGAAGATTCCGGGATGAAGGTCCGCTACCTGGATTGTTCGGACCCATCATCCGATGTAAGGGAACTCATTCCGCACCTGGCCCTGGAGGGATTCGTCAACCTGCGGTTCATGGACCCCTCCGACGACTGGCTTGAGCAAAGGATCACCTATACGGCCCGACGACACGGCATGCACTGGGAAAAACTCCCTTCCCCCCTATTCCTGAACTCCCTGGAGGAGATCGAGCCGTTCTTCACTTCCGGCAGGAATAAATTCTCGCAAACGGAGTTTTACATCCGGCAGCGGAAACAGCGGGACATCCTGCTTGAACAGGGCAAACCGGCCGGCGGGAAATGGAGTTTCGACGCCGAGAACCGAAAGCGCTATCCAAAAAACAAAGTACCACCACCCGTGATCTACCCGGGATACAATTCCTATCATGAGGAGGCTGTGGCCTATGTGGCGAAGCACTTTCCCAGCAATCCGGGCGCCCTGGAGGGGCATCCGCTTTACCCGTCGGATCATGCCGGCGCGCAAGCCTGGCTGCACCAGTTCCTGGAGACCCGTTTCGCCGGGTTCGGCCCCTACGAGGATGCCATCGTGGCAGGCCAATCGGTACTGCACCACAGCGTGCTGACGCCCTTGCTGAATGTGGGCCTCCTCACCCCGGCGGAGGTAGTGGACGGGGCACTACGCCATGCCTCGGAAAACCCGGTCCCTTTGAATTCCCTGGAGGGATTCATCCGGCAGGTCGTCGGCTGGCGGGAGTTCATCCGCGGCATGTATGAATTTCATGGGGGACGGGAAAGGACCGCCAATTTCTGGGGGTTCGAACGGAAGGTCCCGCGATCCTTCTATGATGCCACCACGGGCATCGCGCCCGTCGACATCACCATCCGGAAAGTATTGAAAACAGGGTATGCCCATCACATCGAACGGCTCATGGTGCTGGGCAACTTCATGCTGCTCTGTGAGTTCGATCCCGATGAGGTCTATCGCTGGTTCATGGAGTTGTTCATCGACGCCTACGACTGGGTGATGGTGCCCAACGTCTATGGCATGAGCCAGTTCGCCGACGGCGGGATGATGGCCACCAAGC
>CAYLTG010000313.1:0-2601 GCA_964386225.1 uncultured Bacteroidales bacterium | reverse complement strand
GCATCCACCAGCTTGCCGATCTTGGCGTTGAGCTGCTCCCATTCGTAGTTCTCCAGGTTGCCCTTCTTCAGCTTGTCGGCCGACAGCTGCGTCTCGCTGGAGATGAGCCTGGTGACCAGCTGGATTGAAGACATCTCCAGGGAGAAGATGGCCAGGGGAATGTTGAAGTCGACGGCGATGTTGCGGGCCATGGAGAGCACGAAAGCCGTTTTCCCCATACCCGGGCGGGCGGCGAGGATCACCAGGTCGGACTTCTGCCAGCCGGCGGTGATCCGGTCCAGGTCGGTGAAGCCCGAAGGGATGCCGCGCAGGTTGCCTTCGTGGTCTCGGGCCGACTCGATGTCGCGGATGGCCTCCCGCACCAGCGCCTGCATGCTGTCATAGTCGCGGCGGAAGTTGTTCTCGCTCACCGAGAAAAGGTTCTGCTCGGCCTTGTCAAGCAGGTCGAACACGTCGGTGGTATCCTCGAAGGCATCGCGGATGATCTCCGAGGAGATCTTGATGAGCTCGCGCTGGATGTACTTCTGCGAGACGATCCGCGCGTGGTATTCGATGTTGGCGGTGGAGGCCACCCGGTTGGTCAGCTGGGTGATGAAATAAGCACCCCCCACCAGCTCCAGCTCGCCGCTGGATTTTAGTTCGTTCGTAACGGTGAGTATGTCGACCGGTTCCGACTTGGCAAAGAGCCTGTGGATGGCGGCATAGATGCGCTGGTGGGCCTCCTTGTAGAACACCTCCGGCTTGAGGATGTCGACCACGGCCGTCAGGGCATTCTGCTCCAGCATCAGGGCGCCGAGGATGGCCTCTTCCAGGTCGGTCGCCTGGGGGGGCACCCGGCCGTGCTCTGCATGGAGCGACTGCAGCCCTGCCTGCGGAAACCGTTTCTTCGTCCTGTCCTGGGCTGCTGTGCCTTTAGTGGTGTTTTTCTCCTCGTTTGCCATGGGTCAAAAGTAGCTACTTTTCACCCTTCCTGAAGGGTGCGCCGATCATCTTTTTTGTTAACAAAGTTTTCCATAGCTTATTAACAATCGTGGAAGCATCATTTATTAAACCCTGCCTCTCAGAATTTTATTATTATTGCAATTCAATTGTTATAAACAAAATCAACGTTATCCATGAAGATCATCTGCATTGGCAGGAACTATGTTGAGCATGCCCGTGAGCTCAACAACCCGTTGCCCGAGCGGCCTGTCTTCTTCCTGAAGCCCGACACGGCGCTCATCACCCGGAACCGCCCTTTTTTCTACCCTGATTTTTCAAGTGATATCCATTACGAGGCGGAACTGGTCATCAAGATCAACCGCAACGGCAGGTCGATCCGGGAGAAGTTCGCTTCGGGGTATTACGACCGGGTGGGGCTGGGCATCGATTTCACGGCCCGCGACCTGCAGAGCGACTCCAAGGCGAAGGGGTTGCCCTGGGAGGTGGCCAAGGCCTTCGACGGATCCGCCCCCGTGAGCGGGTTCATCCCGCTCGCCGACCTGGAAGACCCGGGCAACATCCGTTTCCGCCTTGACCTCAACGGCACGACCGTGCAGGAGGGGGAGTCGGACCTCATGATCTTCCCCGTGGACCGGATCATCAGTTATGTGTCGCAGTTCATCACCCTCAAGATGGGCGACCTGATCTTCACGGGAACACCCAAAGGCGTTGGCCCGGTCAGGATCGGCGATCACCTGGCCGGTTATATCGAAGGCAGGAAAATGCTGGATTTCCGGGTGAAATGATCAGGCCGGGGACTTCTTGATTAGGACGACGCTGTAGGCCGCCACCCCCTCCTGGCGGCCTGTGAACCCCAGTTTCTCTGTGGTGGTCGCCTTGATGGAGATGTCCTCCTCTGCCAGGCAGGAGACCGTCGCCAGTGCTTTCTTCATGTCGGGGATGTGACCCGATATCTTCGGCTCCTGAAGGCTTACCGTGCAATCTACATTGTTTACCGTGTATCCCTGTTCCCGCACGAACTCGCACACCTGTTCTAGAAGCTTCAGGCTGCTGATGCCTTTGTAACGGGGGTCCGTGTCGGGGAAATGAAAGCCGATGTCGCGCATGTTGAGGGCGCCCAGAAGCGCATCGCAGATGGAATGGATCAATACGTCCGCATCGGAGTGGCCGACAGCCCCTTTGGGCGAGGGCACCCGGACTCCGCCCAGCCACAATTCCGCGTCCTCTTCCAGTCGGTGTACATCAAATCCGAATCCTACCTTGATCTCCATGAAAATTACCTGATTTGCTTGCTAAAACTATAGTACGGCCTTCGGGTCAAAAGGTTTGGCAATGATACTAAAAAAGGCAGACATCCGCATGGTTGCCAGCCTTTTAAATTTTCATTTTCCGCTCCAGTTACTGATTGGTCACTGCGTCGAAGTTGAAGGTGAGCGTGAACCGCAGGGTGTTGGCGAGCGGGTTCTGCTGCTGCGTGGGGATGAGGTAAGAGAAGTCAAGCCCGAAGACATTGTACCTCAGGCCTGCGCCCAGGGTGAAGAACTTGCGGTTGCCTTTCATCTCGCTCTCATGGAAATAGCCGGCACGCACGGCAAACTGATTGTCGTACCAGTATTCCGCTCCGACCACCCAGATGAATTCCTTCATCTCCTCGCTGAA
>CAYLTG010000312.1:0-2627 GCA_964386225.1 uncultured Bacteroidales bacterium | reverse complement strand
CGCCAGAGCAAATGTCGCCCTTGCTTAAAGTCCCGAGGGCAAGTGCAGGCAGTTCTCCAACTTCAAAATTTTGACCAACTGCCGTGCTTCCACCATCATCACCGATGGTAACCGCATGAGTACCAACTTCCAGGCCGGTAAAGTAGTGATAATATGTGCCACTGCTATTTGAAGCGACTTCCACAATCTGTGTGGCACCGGGACCGGTCAGGACTACGGTATATTTAGTAGCTGTTGCTGAAGTCCCGGTCCAGGAGACTTCCATTTCGCCTGTACTGCCAAAACAGGCGTCATAGACCTTCACTTCGGTGATGGTGATCTCGGCATTCACCCTTGCAGGGAATGCATAAAGGACGGCCGTCAGTAGTGCGACTGCCAGGAACCGTCCGGTTTTCATTGTAACGTTCTTTGCTTTCATTTTGTAAACTTTTTGATTCGACACAGATTTTAAGGTTGATACTGTTGTTTTGCCGGCCTGCCGCCCATTGCAACAAGTCAATGCTACCGGTGCGACCCGGAGGCATTGCGTAGGGGTGAAGCGATAAGGCGAAATAAAAATTATTGGTTCCTTAGCGAGGGTTTCGGCAAAAGTATACCGAAATAAATGCACGTTGCAAAATTTCGCCCTTACAAATGCTTGACATGGGGCAGACCAGGCCCTTACATTTTATTGACATGCGTTGAACCGCTTGATGGGAGCGGATTGCGAAGGATGGTGTGCCTTCGGTGATGATGGGTGTCAAGTGGTTTCAGGTGATATGACAGGAAGCAATCACAGCCCGTGCAGGAAGGAAAGGATGTCCTGATCGGCGTCGATTCCCAGTTTCTTCCGCAGGCGGTGGCGGGCGGTGTTTAGGGTGTCGGGCCGCTGCATGGTGATGGCGGCGATCTCCTTGGTCGACATGCCGAGGTAGAGGTAGGTGCAGAGGCGCCGCTCGTTGGGGCTCAGGGCGGGGTAAAGCTCCACCAGCTTCCCGTAGAAGGCATGGTTGACCTCCCGGAAGCGGTGTTCGAAATCCTCCGACAGGTCCCTCTCCCCTTCCGCACGCAGTTCCCGGAACAGGTTCTTCAGGGCCTTCTGTTGTTCTTCCGTGTTCTCCCCAAGGACATCCTGCATTCCCGCGAGCATTTGCCGGATGAGGTTGTTCTTCTGCACCAGGCTGAGCAGCTTGACGGAAAGTTCATCTTCCAGCTTCTTCCGCTCCAGTTCGGCGTTCCTTCGGGCGAGCGCCTGGCGCATCAGGCGGGAGCGGTAGAGCAGCAGCAGGGTGGCCGCGCCGGCCAGCAGCGAGCCGATGACCACGAGCACCAGCAGGTAGCGGAGCTCCCGCCGCCGGGTGCGCTCCTCCTCCAATTGCTGCCCGAGACCATACATCTCCCGCTCGTTCTCGAGCTGCACCTCGAAGAGCAGCTTCCGGATCGTCCCCACGGCCTGGTGTTCGGTCATCGATTCTTTGTGTTCGATGTGCTTCCGGTACCAGGTCATGGCGCTGTCGGCACGCCCCTGTGCTTCATAAAGTGCTGCGATATTTTGATAAAGTACCGCGACCATCTCTGTCATCCCGATGGCGGAGGACAGTGCAAGGCTTTCCTTGTAGTGGTCCATCGCCTCCCGGTACCTCTTTTCAGCGGCCAGCGCCCTTCCCATGTTATACAGGGCCTTCGCCCGGTTGTGCCTGCCGAACCCGCGGGTGTCGGTGGAGTCCATCCGGTCCAGGACCTGAAGGGCCCTCCGGTAATATTCCATGGCCGCCCGGGGGTTGTCCTGGAGCTCAAGCTCGACATTGCCCAGGTTGACCAGCTGGTTGGAGATGCTGTACTGGTCACTCGTCCGTTCCGCCATTTCCAGGGCCAGTGTCATGTAGTATATCGCGCTGTCGGCCTCCTCCCTGCCAAAATGGATGATCCCGATGTTGCCCAGCACGTACCCCCGGGCCATCTCCTCCCCGGTTCCCAGGTACGAAAGGGCGAGCCGGTAGTGGCCGAGGGCCTCGTCGGCAAGCCCGACCTTGTCCTCGATGATGCCCATGTTGTTGTAGGTGCGGGCAAGGGCGCTGCTGTCGCGGGTCCGTTCCGCCAGGGCCACCGCCTTCAGCATGTAGGTCATCGCCGGGTAGTAGTCGGAGCGGGTGGTGCTGATGGTGCCCAGGCCCCTGTAGGCAGCCACCAGGTCGGCGGTGTCGGCCCCGGGCCCGAAATGCTCCGTTGCCGACAGATGGAATGTTTGTGCCCGTTCCAGGCTGTCCATCGCCAGGTAGCAGCTGCCCAGGGCCAGGTAGCTGCGGACCAGCGCCCGCGGCGACCCGCTTTTCTTCGCCAGGTCAAGCGCCCTTTCTGCATAATAAATGGACGAATCCGTATTCTTCCCTTTATAGAGTTCCGAAAGGGCCGCACAGGCCAGCGAGGCCGGCTCATCCGAACGGCCGGGGGACTCCGCGATCCGGCGGAGGCTGTCGGCATCACCGCCGGGCCCCGCAGCGGCAGGAAGAAACGGGATGCCCATCAGCAAAAGGGCCCACAGGCGGAATCGGGATGCGAACGACGGTTGGATTTCAGTCATTGGTTAATTTCTCCCTTGCAAATATAACGTTCCCGGCCGAAATCGAAAAACTTTTCTGGAATTCAGG
>CAYLTG010000311.1:0-2656 GCA_964386225.1 uncultured Bacteroidales bacterium | reverse complement strand
GGATGTCCTTCATGATCTGGTGCAGCTTGGCGTCGACCTCTTCGCGGGTCCAGCCAAAACGCATGGAGTTCTGCGCCATCTCCAGTCCGGATACGGCAACACCGCCTGCGTTGGCAGCTTTCCCGGGTCCGTAGAGGATCTTGCTCTCCAGGTAGACGTCGATGGCTTCGGGAGTTGACGGCATGTTGGCCCCTTCCGAAACAAGCATGCAACCGTTGGCGATCAGCATTTTGGCTTCTTCACCGTTGATCTCGTTTTGGGTGGCCGATGGCAGCGCCACGTCGCATTTCACTTCCCAGGGACGCTTGCCCTCGATGTACTCTACGCCGTATTTCTCGGCATATTCCTTGATCCTTCCGCGTTTCACATTCTTCAGCCACATGATATACTGCAGCTTCTCCTTGTCGATCCCGTTGGGGTCGTAGATATACCCGGCCGAATCGGACAGGGTGACCACCTTCGCACCCAGCTGGGTGGCCTTCTCGGTGCAGAACTGGGCCACATTCCCTGATCCGGATACCGTGCACACCTTGCCCTTCATGCTGTCGCCCTTGGTTTTCAGCATCTCCTCGGCGAAATAGACCTGGCCGTAACCGGTGGCTTCCGGACGGATCAGCGAACCGCCCCATTCGATGCCCTTGCCGGTAAGAACACCGGTGAACTCATTGCGGAGCCGTTTGTACTGCCCGAACAGGAACCCGATCTCGCGGCCCCCGACGCCGATGTCGCCGGCCGGAACGTCCGTATTCGGACCGATGTGCCGGAACAACTCGGTCATGAAACTCTGGCAGAAACGCATCACTTCGGCATCCGATTTACCCTTGGGGTCGAAATCAGATCCTCCCTTTCCACCGCCCATGGGCAGCGTGGTGAGCGAATTCTTGAAAACCTGTTCGTAGGCCAGGAACTTCAATACCCCCAGGTTGACCGTCGGGTGAAAACGCAAACCACCTTTGTATGGGCCGATGGCGCTGTTCATCTCGATCCGGTATCCCTTGTTGATCTGAACCTCGCCCTTGTCATCCACCCAGGGCACCCTGAACAGGATCACCCGCTCCGGCTCGCCGATCCGCTCAAGGATCTTGGCCTCTTTGTACTTGGGGTTCTCTTCGATGAAGGGAAGCAGGGTCGCTGCCACTTCCTCCACGGCCTGATGGTATTCGACTTCACCGGGGTTCTTGGCAATTACATTTGCCATGAAATCCTTTAATAACTGATCGTTTGCCATAATGATAACTATCTTTTAATTAATGATTTAGTGAAACGTTCGCGTTAAACTTAGCAATATTAAAGAAAAATTTCAATTCCCGCCTAACATACATCACGATTTTTTTATATGTATAAATATATATGTTTTCCATATGACCTAATTGGCAGCCAGTCCAGAGACCTCAAATTTTGTTAATTTAATAACAGTATAAATATCGGAAGGTATATGGCCGGTCAAAATTTACTATATTTAAAGGATCGAATTCTGCGTTAATAATCATAAGTTTGCATCTGCCGTGAATGGCGAAACACAGATATGACATGAGTGCCGAAGGAAAAAGGGACAACAACTACCAGCAGCTGAAGATCGAGAGCCTCGAACGGCTCAAGGAGCTCTCCACGATAAACAGGACAACTTTCATATTAAAGGAAGGTAAATCTATCAACGAAACCCTTCAGAACGTCACGTATATCCTCCCCGACGGCTGGCAGTACCCGGAATTCGCGAAGGCCCGGATCCGGTATGGACAGGAAGAGTTCCGGTCGAAAGAGTTCAGGGCCACCGGCTGGATGCAGAAGCAGGAATTCAGCACCATCGACAATGTGACGGGGAGCATCGAGATCTTTTACACGAAAAGCTTCCCGACGGCTGATGAAGGGCCTTTCCTGAAGGAGGAACGGGACCTGATCGAGAACCTGGCCAACATCATTTCCGGCTACCTGAACAGCATCAAGGGTGCCGCCGTCCTCAAGCGGTACGGCTACGTCGACAAGGAAAGCAAGGAGGAAAAGGAGAAGGAGCAGTGCACCATCACCAACCTCCAGCTGCTGCAGCGCTTCCTGAACAAGAACAACTACAACCGCGACCTGTACCACGACCTCATGCCGTTCAAAGTGCGTGAGATCCTCATCATCTCCAACCTCTACGATGCCTACAGCATCGAGAAGGAAGGACGCTTCTCGGAGCACATGATGGACGAATATGCCAAGCTCAACCTCACCTCGCTGCCGCGCGTGACCGGTGTGTCGTCGCTCGAAGAGGCCATCGAGCACCTGCACGCCAAACACTTCGACCTGGTGATCATCATGGTGGGGGTCGACAAGAAATTCCCCCTGCAGATCTCGGAGCGAATCAAGAAGACATTCCCCTACATTCCGGTATTCCTGCTGCTGAACAACAACCGCGAGATCGCCTTCTTCGAGCGTGCGCAGAAGCCCTTTGCCTACGACCGGATCTTTGTCTGGAACGGTGAATCAAGGATATTCTTCGCCATGATCAAATACGTGGAGGACCGCATCAACCTGGAGAACGACACGCGGATCGCCCTGGTGCGCTACATCCTGGTGGTGGAGGACTCCCCCGCCTATTATTCGCGGTACCTGCCGATCCTTTACAAGATCGTCCTCGACCAGACCAAGCGGATCATCGACGACGTGAGCACCGACG
>CAYLTG010000310.1:0-2691 GCA_964386225.1 uncultured Bacteroidales bacterium | reverse complement strand
AAGGTCGTGCTGACGCCGAACTGCGCCACGATGGCCGGCATGATGGCCACGAATCCCAGGAAAATGGATCCCGGGAGGGTGATCCTCGACATCACGTTGTCAATGAACTCGGCCGTTTTCCTGCCGGGCTTGACCCCCGGAATGAATCCCCCGTTCTTCTTCATGTCATCGGCCATCTGACTTGGATTGATGGTGATGGCCGTATAGAAGTAGGTGAACAGGATGATCATGATGAAAAAGGTGAGGTTATACCAGAACCCGTTGATATCCGCAAAGGCCGTTACAAAACCCGACATGCTCTCCGACGAGGTGAAGC
Source organism: uncultured Bacteroidales bacterium (assembly GCA_964386225.1). Lineage (GTDB taxonomy): Bacteria > Bacteroidota > Bacteroidia > Bacteroidales > JAADJA01 > JAADJA01. The sequence continues at coordinate 2,375 of CAYLTG010000310.1, read as the reverse complement.
CGGCCAGCGTGATGGGCAGGAACATGATGGCCTGGGCGAAGATGATGGGCATTACCCCGGCGGCATTCACCTTGAGCGGGATATATTGCCGCACTCCGCCATATTGCTTGTTCCCCACGATCCGCTTGGCATATTGCACCGGGATCCTCCGGGTCCCCTGCACCAGCAGGATGGAGAGGAGGATGACCATCACCAGGATCGCGATCTCAAGCACGAAGTAGACGAGTCCGCCGCCCTGCTCTTCCATTCTTGCGACAAATTCCCCGAAGAGGGCGAACGGCAGGCGCGCGATGATCCCGATCATGATGATGAGGGAGATACCGTTGCCGATGCCTTTGTCGGTGATCCGCTCACCCAGCCACATGATGAACAGCGAACCGGCGGTGAGAGTGATGATGGAAGATATTCCGAAGAACGAGAACATGCTGACACCCGTGGTGTTGGGGTCGAAGGGATAGATCGCCTCAGCCGGCAGCTGGCGGACCAGGTTGCCGATGTATGCGGGCGACTGGAAGACCAGGATGACCACCGTCAGGTAACGGGTGATCTGGTTGATCTTGCGCCTGCCGCTCTCCCCTTCTTTCTGCAGCTTCTGGAAATACGGGATGGCCATGCCCAGCAGCTGGACCACGATGGAGGCCGAGATGTAAGGCATGATCCCCAGTGCGAACACGCTCGCATTGGAGAAGGCACCTCCCGAAAACATGTTCAGCAGGCCGAGGAGCCCATCCTGCGTCTGGTTCTGCAATGCGCTGAGCATGTGCGGATCCACGCCGGGCAGGGTCACATAGGAGCCCAGCCGGTAAATGAGGATGATCCCAAGCGTGTAGAGGATGCGGTTCCTGAGGTCCTCGATCTTAGAGATATTTCGGATTGTATCTATTAATCGTTTCATTCAGATTAGATTTTTGTTGCAACACCGCCCTGTTTCTCAATGGCTTCGATTGCTGATTTTGAAAATGCGTGCGCTTTCACTTCCAGTTTGGCGGTCAGTTCACCGCGGCCCAGGATCTTCACCAGGTCATTCTTGGAAGCGAGCCCATTTTCAATGAGGGTATTGGGATCCACAGCCGTAACCTTCTTCTCGTCGGCCAGTTTCTGCAGTGCATCGATATTGATACCCCTGTATTCCACACGGTTGATATTTTTAAAACCAAATTTGGGGACCCTGCGGTAAAGGGGCATCTGTCCACCCTCGAAACCAATTTTCTGGCTGTATCCAGACCTTGACTTGGCACCCTTGTGTCCGCGGGTGGAGGTACCACCATGCCCGGAACCCTGTCCGCGCCCGATCCTTTTCCTTCCTTTCGTGGATCCCTTTGCCGGTTTAAGATTGCTTAAATCCATGTTACCTATTCGTTATATGATGCGTTATTAAATCTCTTCAACAGTAATCAGGTGACTTACCTTGCTGATCATGCCCATGATCTGGGGTGTTCCTTCCACTTCCCTCACCTGGTGCATTTTCGTCAGGCCGAGCGCCTCCAGCGTGGCTTTCTGACGCTTGTGGCGGCCGATCTTGCTCTTTACTTGTTTGATCCTGTACTTTTTCATGTGTTGGTGCTGGTTTATCCGTTAAACACTTTATCCAGTTCCACGCCCCTGAGCTGTGCGACCGTATGGGGGTCACGGAGCTGCACCAGGGCATCGATGGTTGCTTTCACCACGCTGTGGGGATTGGAGGAGCCTTTCGACTTGGCGAGCACGTCCTTCACGCCCACGCTCTCCAGCACGGCACGCATGGCACCGCCGGCGATGACACCGGTACCGGGGGCAGCGGGTTTGATAAAGACACGGGCTCCGCTGTACTTGCCTTCCTGCTCGTGCGGGAGCGTACCATGAAGGATGGGCACCTTGATGAGGTTCTTCTTGGCATCGTCGATCCCTTTGGCAATGGCTGAGGTCACCTCTTTGGCCTTGCCCAGGCCGTAGCCGACCACACCCTGCTCGTTACCGACCACCACGATGGCGGAGAAACTGAAGGTCCGGCCCCCTTTGGTGACCTTGGTCACACGCTGGATGCTCACCAGCCTGTCCTTGAATTCAATATCGCTTGATTTAACTCTTTTTATGTTTGCGTTTGCCATAGTCGTTAAAATTTAAGTCCGCTTTCCCTTGCAGCGTCAGCCAGTGCCTTAACCCTGCCATGATATAAATAACCGTTCCGGTCGAAGACCACCGTTTCGATCCCGGCTTCCCTGGCCTTCTCGGCGATCTGCTTGCCCACTTTTGCAGCCTGCTCGATCTTGTTGGATTTCTCATCCGCCACCGAAGCAGCTGAGAGCAAGGTGTGCCCGGCCAGGTCGTCGATCAGCTGGACATAGATCCCTTTGTTGCTGCGGAAAACAGTCATACGAGGTCTTTCAGCAGTGCCA
>CAYLTG010000309.1:1317-2693 GCA_964386225.1 uncultured Bacteroidales bacterium | reverse complement strand
ATGAAGAAACAGCTTGCCGAGGACATCATCAATTATACCGGACCCATCAGGGACCGCATCAAGGAGATCTCGGCCGACGAGGCCTATATCCGGAAAGTCCTCGACCTGGGCAAGGAGAAGGCCCATGTCAGCGGTGCCAAAACGATCCGCGAAGTCCGCGAGATCATTGGTTTCAGACCCTGAATTCGCCACAAATCCACCGTCAACTGACCTGTTTTGATAGAACCCGTTAAAACATCCGCTCGCCAGGAGACCGCCGTGCTGGTCGGTGTCATCGCCGGCGTCGACACCGAGGAACGGATCCTCGAGTACCTCGACGAGCTCGCCTTTCTGGCCGATACGGCCGGGGCGCTGACGGTGAAACGGTTCGTGCAGAAACTCCCTTCCATCGATTCCCGGACCTTCGTGGGCTCCGGCAAGCTGATGGAGATCAGGGATTATGTGCAGGAACACAAGATCGACATCGTGATCTTCGACGACGAGCTCAGCCCATCCCAGCTCCGCAACATCGAAAGAGAGCTCAAATGCAGGATCCTCGACCGGAACAACCTGATCCTCGACATCTTCGCACGCAGGGCCCGCACGGCACATGCCAAGACCCAGGTGGAACTGGCGCAGTACCAGTACCTGCTGCCACGCCTGACCCGCATGTGGACACACCTCGAAAGGCAGCGGGGCGGCATCGGGCTGCGTGGCCCCGGAGAAACGGAGATCGAAACGGACCGCAGGATCATCCGCGACCGCATCGCCCTCCTGAAGAAAAAGCTGGAGAAGATCGACAAACAGAAGGCCACCCAGCGCGGCAACAGGGGCAGCATGGTCCAGGTGGCCCTGGTGGGGTATACCAACGTCGGGAAATCCACCGTCATGAACCTCCTCAGCAAGTCAGACGTGTTCGCCGAGAACAAGCTGTTCGCCACCCTCGACACCACGGTGAGAAAGGTGGTGGTCGGCAACCTGCCGTTCCTGCTCTCCGATACGGTGGGGTTCATCCGCAAGCTGCCGCACGACCTGGTGGAATCGTTCAAGTCGACCCTCGACGAAGTGCGTGAGTCCGACCTCCTGATCCATGTCGTCGACATCGCACACCCCGATTTTGAAGAGCACATCACGGTCGTGCGCCAGACCCTCCTGGAGATCGGTGCCGCCGACAAGCCCACCATCCTCCTGTTCAACAAGATCGACGCCTATACGTATGTGAAGAAGGACGAGGACGACCTTTCCCCGCCCACGCGCGAAAACCTCAGCCTGGAAGATCTCAGGCAGACCTGGATGGCAAGATCGGATTCACCCTCCCTGTTCATCTCGGCCATCGAGAAGGAGAACATTGAAGAGTTGCGGCGCACCCTCTATGAACAGGTGAAGAAGATACACAT
>CAYLTG010000309.1:0-1217 GCA_964386225.1 uncultured Bacteroidales bacterium | reverse complement strand
CCGGCCTTCCTGTTCACGGCGTTCATCCCGTTGCTGTTCATCGAACAGTACATCGCCGAGAACCGGAAGGACTTCAACAGGTTCAGCGTGTTCTTCTACACCTATCCCGCCTTTTTCATATGGAACGTCGCCACCACCTACTGGATCTGGAACTCCACGCCGGCGGCCTCCCTGGCCTGGCTGCTGAACTCCATGTTCATGTCGATCGTGATGAACGCTTTCCACCTGGTCAGAAGGAACGTCTATGGAAGGGACCAGGGCTACTTCCTGCTGGTCTTTCTCTGGATCACGTTCGAATACATCCATCTCAACTGGAAGCTGACCTGGACCTGGCTCAACCTGGGCAACGGATTCTCCATGTACACCGGCTGGGTGCAATGGTACGAATACACCGGCGCGATGGGCGGTACCCTTTGGGTCCTCTCCGCCAATATCCTGTTCTTCAAGCTGATCTATAACCACTATTTCGCTCGGAAAGGGAAATCTCCGGTATGGGTCGGGGCGGTCCTTCCCCTTATCATCCTGCTGGTCCCCATCCTCGTTTCCTACATCCTCTATTTTTCCTACGAGGAGAAGCAGAACCCCGTGAATGTGGTGGTGACCCAGCCCAACATCGACCCCTATTCGGAACAGTACTCCCTTCCTCCCGCCGAGGTGATCAGGAGGAACATGGATCTGGCCGAGCAAAAGATGGACGCTACCACCCTGTTCGTGGTGGCGCCTGAATCGGCGCTGCAGGAGGATATCTGGGAGGACAACCTGGGATGGTCTTCCAGCCTTTCGCTGTTGCAGGCCTACCTGGAGCAGAAGCCCTGGCTCCGCCTGGTGATCGGGGCCTCGACATACCGGCGGCTTGGCGAGGAGGAAAAAGTGACCGGGTCGGCACGTTACCACGAATCGGGCAGGTTCTTCTACGACAGGTACAACACGGCCTTCCTCGTCGATACCACGAAGACCTACCAGCGCCACCACAAGTCGAAGCTGACCCCCGGTGTGGAATACATGCCGTCATGGGGCCCGCTGGCTTTCCTGGAGAACATGGCCATCGACCTGGGCGGCACCGTCGGGTCCCTGGCCATTGACAAGGAACAGATTCCCTTTATCGTCCGTGACACCATTGTCGTGGCGCCCCTGATCTGCTATGAGTCGGTGTATGGCGAGTTCTGCGCCAATTTTGTGAGGCGTGGCGCCAACCTCCTGTTCATCATCACCAACGA
>CAYLTG010000308.1:0-2693 GCA_964386225.1 uncultured Bacteroidales bacterium | reverse complement strand
CCGCGGCCGGTCCTCACCAGCTTGTCATAGGTCTTTTCGATGACCCGCGGCACGGCGCCGAAGATCTCGGGACTCACCTCCTTCATGAAATCGCGCAGCCTGTCGATGCTGTCGCAATAATAGATGGAGACCCCCATGTTGAGGTACATGTAATTGATCATCCGCTCGTACACATGACAGAGCGGAAGGAAGCTGAGCGCCTTGTTCAGCGGGTTCACGCTGAGGATGTTGCTGGCCCCGGTGAAATTGTGGATGAAGTTGCTGTGGGTCAGCATCACCCCTTTGGGATTGCCGGTGGTACCGGAGGTGTAGATGATGGTGGCCAGGTCGCCGGTGGCGATGCCATCCTTTTGTGATCGCAGCTCCTCATCCGACACGTCGTTGCTTTTGTCACGGATCTCGGTCCAGTGCCGGATGCCTTCCGTTGGCTGAATCGAGAAGACGTCGAGCAGGGTGGGGACCTCCTCCAGGATGCCCTGGATGCGGTCATGCACCTCCCGGTCGTGGACGATGATGTATTTGACCTCCGCCTCCTTGAGAATATACCTGTAGTTGGCCTCGCTGATGGTCGGGTATATGGGCACCTGTACGGCCCCGATCTGCATCAGGGCCATGTCGAAGAAGTTCCATTCCGGGCAGTTCTGGATGATGGTGGCGATCTTGTCGTCGCGGCGGACCCCCATGGCCAGCAGCCCTTTGCTCAGAAGATCGGCATTTTCCCTGAACTGTGCAGCGGTATAGGTATCCCACTTGCCCTGGTTTTTGCCGGCAAGGACGGTGGCGTCTGCTGAGAATTTCTCGAAATTCTGTTCCAGCAGGTCAAAAATCCTGGTGATCTTCATAGGCGGTATCTGTTGTGAGGTGATCTGCTCCTGCCCGGATATGCGTCCGGGGTGTTAATTGAAGAGATTTTCGATCACATCCTTGTATTTTTCGAAGATATACTTCCGGCGCAGCTTCAGGTTCGCGGTCAGTTCCCTGGTCTGTATGGTCCATTCGGTGTCCATGAGGTGGAACTTCTTCACCTGTTCAAAGCTGCCGAAGTTCCGGTTGGCCTCTTCCACCTCGCGTTTATAGCGTTTCTGCACTTCGGGGTTGTGGACCATTTCAGCATCTTTTGTGTAGCCGATCTTCTTGATGGCGCACCAGGCTTTCAGGTGGGTGAAGTCGGGCACGATGAGGGCGGCTGCGAATTTCTGGTTCTCCCCCACCACCAGGGCGGCATCGATGAAAGGCGATTCGGTCAGCTTGTTCTCGATGTGCTCGGGGCTGATGTATTTGCCCATGGCCGTCTTGAAGAGGGCTTTTTTCCGTCCTGTGATCCGGAGGTGGCCTTCCTTCTCGATCATCCCCAGGTCGCCGGTATGGAACCACCCGTCCTCGTCGATGGCCTCTTTTGTCATTTCCGGGTCCTTGTAATAGCCCTGCATCACGTTGGGGCCTTTCACCAGGATCTCCTCGTCGGAGGCGATGCTGACGGTGACTCCTTTCAGCGGCTTGCCCACCGTTCCGAATTTCCGGCCGCCCTTTTCCAGGGTGTTGACCGCGATCACCGGCGAGGTCTCCGTCAGGCCGTACCCTTCGAGGATCTCGATCCTGCCGGCGGTGAAGATGCGGGCCAGCCTCGGCTGCAAGGCGGCACCCCCGGATACGATCACCCGGATGTTATTCCCAAGCCCTTCACGCCATTTGCTGAAAATAAGCTTGTTGGCCAGCGCGAGCTGCAGCCTGTACCAGGGGCCCTTTCCGGTCTCCTCGTATTCGAGGCCGAGGTTGACGGCCCAGAAGAAAAGGGTCTTTTTCAGCCCTTCCAGCTTGCGTCCGCGGGCGATGATCTTGTCGTAGACCTTCTCGAGGAGACGCGGCACGGTGGTGAACATATCGGGCCTCACCTCCTTGAGGTTGTCGGCGATGGTGCCCATGTTCTCGGCATAATAGATCGATACGCCGAGGTACTGGTATATGTAAAGGTTGGTCCTTTCATAAACATGGCTTACCGGCAGATAGCTCAGGCATTTGCTCGTGTCGTCCACCGGGAAGATGTGGTAGAGCGCCATGACGTTGCTCATGATGTTGTGGTGGGTGAGCATCACCCCTTTCGGGTTGCCTGTGGTGCCGGATGTGTAGATCAGCGTGGCCACATCCTCGGGACTGACATCCCGCTTGATGGCCTCGAGCTTCTCCGGATCGGGGTTTTCCCGGCCGATGTTCACGAATTCGTTGAAATGCTTCACGCCCTCCACGGGATTGAAACTGTAAAACCCCATCATGGAGGGGATCTCCGGGAGGAAATGCTGGATCTTCTGCAGGATGTCCCTGCCCGAGACGAACACCAGCTTGATCTCCGCATGGTTCAGGATGTATTTGTAGTCCGACTCGCTGATGGTGGGATAGATGGGTACATGCACGGCCCCTGCCTGCAGGATGCCCATGTCCATGAAGTTCCATTCCGGCCGGCTGGCTGTGATCGTCGCGACCTTGTCGCCTTTCCTGATGCCCAGCTTCAGCAGGGCATAACTGATGTGGTTGGCATATTCGATGTATTGATCAATGGTGTACTTGACCCATGCACCATTTTCCTTTCCTGCCAGGGCATCGTCCTTCGGCCGGAAAGACTGCTTGTACCTGGGCAAAAGATCAAAGATCCTTGATACCTCCATATTTGACCCGTTGGTTCAACCTAAAAAGCGGGC
>CAYLTG010000307.1:0-2700 GCA_964386225.1 uncultured Bacteroidales bacterium | reverse complement strand
TGTGGTTCGGCGACAACGTGACCTGCGCCACCTGGAGCGACATCTGGATCAACGAGGGCTTCGCCACCTATTCCGAATACCTGGCCCTGCAGTATATCCAGGGCCAGTCGGCCGCCAACGGCGAGATGAACAACCTTCACAATTCCGTCATGTCCCAACCGGGAGGCAGCGTGTATGTGCCGGAGGACGAGGTCACCTACGACAACGTCTGGCGCATCTTCGACGGACGCCTCTCCTATAACAAGGGATCGGTCATACTCCACATGATCCGGTACGAGCTGGACGACGATTCGGTGTTCTTCGCCACGCTTCAAAACTTCCAGGAGCAGTTTGCCGACAGCACCGCCACCGGCCTCGATTTCATGGGCGTGCTGAACGAGACCTCCGGCATGGACTTCACCCAGTTCTTCGACCAGTGGTATTTCGGCGAGGGGTATCCCACCTTCGACATCACCTGGAGCCAGGACGACGCCTATCTTTACATGGAGGTCACGCAGGAATCTTCCATGCCCGGCGTGACCCCGGTGTTCAAGATGCCGGTGGAATACAAGTTCTTTTTCTATGCCGGCGGCGATACCACCGTGCGGCTCCAACAGACCGACAACGTGAACTCCTTCATGCTGCCCATTGCCCAGGAGGTGGGGCTGATCCAGGTCGACCCAAACAACTGGCTATTGAATAAAGTAGGTACGATCACCACCACCGTGAAGGAAACGCTGAACCCGGTAGCTTTCAATATCGCACCCAATCCGGTGCGGAACAGCCTCAACCTGAAATTTGAACGGCAGTCGGGAACAGAGCCCTACACCCTGGCCATCTATTCACTGGATGGTACGCTGGTGGAATCGGCCGGCCATATCGAGAGCCAGCTCGAACTCGACACCCACGGTCTCAACCCCGGAACCTATTTCCTCCGGGTGACCCAGGGCGACCGGCAGTTCACAGAGAAGTTTGTCAAGCTGGAGCCTTAGGATATTGAAAATGCAAAACCGGCCCGGAGGGCCGCTCAGTGAAAATGGGAATGTTGTGGTGACTTTCCCATTTTTTATTCCGTTTTCCCTCCTGCCACCCTTCGACAAGCTCAGGGTTATGCCCCTCCTTTTCCCCCAGCCCTCTGCTACTGCTACCGCCCCTGCCAACCGCCAACCGCCATGCTTCGACAGGCTCAGCATGACCCTGACTGCCACTTTTTTCCCTACATTTGCACCCAAATCAGAACGACATGAAGAAACGGCAGGTACGCGTCAGGTTCGCCCCGTCCCCCACGGGACCCTTGCACATCGGCGGCGTGCGGACGGCATTGTACAATTACCTTTTTGCGCGGAAGCACAGCGGGACGATGATCCTGCGGATCGAGGACACCGACCAGAAGCGCTATGTGGAAGGGGCGGAGCAGTACATCCTCGACTCCTTCGCCTGGTGCGGCATCGAGTTTGACGAAGGGGTGCACAGGGGAGGGGATTACGGTCCTTACCGGCAGTCGGAGCGCAAGCACATTTACGAGAGATATGCCCGGGAGTTGATCGCCTCCGAACATGCCTACTATGCCTTTGACACCCCTGAGGAACTGGATGAGCTCCGCAACGTCCTGGAGGCGGAGAAAGCGCTCAACACCAGCTATTCCGCCGCTTCCCGCGGCAGGATGAAGAATGCATTGACCCTTTCAGCCGATGAGGTGGCCCGCAGGATCGCGTCGGGCGACCCCTATGTCGTGCGGTTCAGGATGCCGGAGAACGAGGAGGTACGGTTCACCGACCTGATCCGCGGCGAGGTGGTGGTGAACACCGACACCCTCGACGACAAGGTGCTGTTCAAATCGGACGGCATGCCCACCTACCACCTGGCCAACATCGTGGACGACCACCTGATGGAGATCTCCCACGTGGTGAGAGGGGAGGAGTGGCTCCCGTCGCTGCCCCTCCATATGTTGCTTTACAGGGCTTTCGGCTGGGAGGCCCCGGAATTCGGGCACATGCCGCTGACCCTGAAGCCCGACGGCAAGGGGAAGCTGAGCAAGCGCGACGGCGACCGCCTCGGGTTCCCGGTTTTCCCGCTGGAATGGAGGAATCCCGAAACAGGGGAGATCTCCTCTGGATACAGGGAGTCCGGCTATTTCCCGGAGGCATTCATCAACATCCTGGCGTTCCTGGGCTGGAACCCGGGCACCGAACAGGAGATCTTTTCCATGGAGGAACTCATCGAGGCCTTCACCATCGAGCGGATCGGCAAATCGGGCTCGCGTTTCGACCCCGAGAAGGCCAGGTGGTTCAACCACCAGTACCTGGTGAAGAAGGACGACCGCGAGCTTGCAGCACTGTTCCAGCCCTTCCTGGAGGAAAAAGGGATCGGCCGCACCGATGCCTATGTCGCCGCCGTGATCGCCCTGGTGAAGGGAAGGGTCGACTTCGTGAAGGATATCTGGGAGCATGCATGGTTCTTTTTCGAGGCCCCGGCCACTTACGACGAAAAGATGGTGAGCAAGCGCTGGAAGGAGGATACCCCGGTCATGCTCGGCAAGTTCATCGATGCGATGGAAGGCGTCGAACCCTTTACTTCAGCAGCGATACATGCGGAGGTCGAGCGGTTCCTGGAGGCCAACGGCATCGGGATGGGGCAGGTGATGCCCCTGGTCAGGCTGGCCCTGGTGGGATCGGGCATGGGCCCCGGCGTCACCGAGATGATGGAGGTGATGGGGAAGGA
>CAYLTG010000306.1:0-2713 GCA_964386225.1 uncultured Bacteroidales bacterium | reverse complement strand
ACGGGCTGCGGGGCATCGGCTTCGGGCCGCAGACCATCCGGTTCGTGACCCACCTGGATTTTGACGATGACATGCTGGACCGGGCAGTCACTATCCTGAAAAATGCCTAACTTTATAGGAAAACAAGAGGACGTGCGCAAGTTTACCGCTTTAATTATTCTATCCTTCCTGTCTTGTCATTTGGCTGCTCAAAGTCCCTGCCTGCCCGACGGGATCACTTTCACCGCACAGGGACAAATCGACAACTTCCAGGTCAATTACCCGGGCTGTACCGAGATCGAAGGCGATGTGATCATCACCGGGGGAAACATCTCCAACCTGGAGGGATTGAGCGTGCTGACGGCCATTTACGGAGACCTTCACATCGGGTATGATCCTGCTCCCACTTCCCTTCCAAATTTGACAGGCCTGGAAAACCTGGAAAGCGTCGGTGGCAGCCTCAGCATCTACAAAAACCCGATGCTGACCTCCATTGGGGCATTGGGCAATTTGTCGCTCATCGGCGATGACCTGCTGATCCTCCAGAACGAGATCCTCCCGGACCTTACCGGACTGGAAGGCATTGATTCCGTTCCGGGGAACCTGATCATCCGGCGAAACTACCAGCTCGGTAGCCTTGAATCCCTTCAGTACCTTACCTCGGTTGGTGAAGACCTCAGGATCACGCTCAACTCAAGCCTGCCGGATCTACAGGGGCTGGAAGGGATCGTTTCTGTCCCGGGGGATGTGGTCCTGTTCAATGAGCAGATGGTCAGCCTGGATGGACTGGACAACCTCAACTTCATTGGTGACAACCTGCAGATCGGGGATCAGGATGTCTTTTGGAACATCCAGCTGCAAGACCTGTCGGCGCTTGAAAACCTGGAACACGTCGGTGGCGTGCTGGCCATTCACTGGAACCAGGCGCTGGAAAGCCTGAACGGGCTCGACAACATCGACGGGGGTACCGTCCAGCACCTGGAGATCATCGGCAATCCCATGCTGTCGGAATGTGACGTCCAGGGCATCTGCGATTACCTGGCCGCTCCGAACGGCACGACATTCATCGGCTACAATGCAGCGGGCTGCAACAGCATCGAGGAAGTGGAGGAAGCCTGCACGTCAGTGAGCATGAATAAAAACAACAAGTTGTCCTTCACCGTTCAGCCCAACCCTGCCTGGAACGGAAGGATCACCTTTTTATTCGGAAACGATCCCGGCAGCCTGTCCCTGCGCTTCTTCAACGCGCTCGGGCAGGAGGTCTATTCGGTACAGGTCAAAAGCCGATCGATCACGGTCGACGTGGCAACCTGGCAGGCCGGCATTTACCTGGCGATCCTGGATAAAGGGGGCACAGCGACCGAAAGGGTGAAATTTATCGTGCCATGACCCCTCAACAATTCATGGCCCCGGACAACAAAAACCGATTTCCTTTGTTTCTTTGATAGCCGCCGATGAGCGGCATCTAAAAATATAAACGTATACGAACAGGAAACAATCATTGCCCTCCCTTCCCGCAGGCTGACCAGCAATCTTTCTTTCCCCGGCGAAAAATAAATGCACCGTTATCCGAACGATTCATCTACCTTTGCCGCCTTTATTTAAAATTTATGACATTCAAGGAATTACACATCATAGAACCCATCCTTCGGGCACTTGCTGACGAGGGATACACCCGGCCTACGCCCATACAGGAGCAAGCCATCCCCATCTTGCTGAGGGGCAAGGACCTGCTGGGCTGCGCCCAGACGGGCACCGGCAAGACCGCAGCCTTCGCGATCCCCATCCTCCAGCACCTTTACCTGGACAGGATGAACAACGGCCGTCGCCACGGCATCAGGGCCCTGGTGGTCACCCCCACCCGCGAGCTGGCCATCCAGATCGGCGATAGCTTCACGGTGTACGGCAAATATACCGGGATCCGCAACACCGTCATTTTCGGCGGGGTGAAGCAGGGATCACAGACCGATGCATTGAAAAAGGGAGTCGACGTGCTCATCGCCACCCCGGGCCGCCTGCTCGACCTGATGGACCAGGGCTACATCTCCCTCGACGAGATCGAATACTCCGTGCTTGACGAGGCCGACCGCATGCTCGACATGGGCTTCATCCACGACATCAAAAAGATCATTGCACGGTTGCCCAAAGAGCGGCAGTCCCTGTTCTTCTCCGCCACCATGCCCCCCGACATCGTGGCACTGTCGAGGCAGATCCTCGGCAACCCCGAAAAGGTGAGCGTGACGCCGGAGCAGACCACCGCCGAAAAGGTGGAACAGGCCATCTACTTCGTGAACAAGTCCGACAAGCCGAAGCTGCTGGTCCACCTTCTGAAGACCGAGGCCATGGATTCCACGCTGATCTTCTCCCGGACCAAGCACGGTGCCGACAAGATCGTCAGGATCCTCAAGAAAGCCGACATCCCGGCCGACGCCATCCACAGCAACAAATCCCAGAACGCCAGGCAACGGGCCCTCGGGAATTTCAAGAGCGGCGGCACCGGCGTGCTTGTCGCCACCGACATCGCCGCCCGTGGCATCGACGTGGAAGAACTGTCGCATGTGATCAACTACGACCTGCCCAACATCCCCGAGACCTACGTTCACCGCATCGGCCGTACCGGCAGGGCCAATGCCAGCGGGATCGCCCTTTCGTTCTGCGACACGGAGGAAAAGGAATACCTCAGGGACATCCAGAAGCTGATCGACCAGAAGATCGCGGTGGTGGAGGACCATCC
>CAYLTG010000305.1:0-2718 GCA_964386225.1 uncultured Bacteroidales bacterium | reverse complement strand
GGCAACGGGGAACTCATCGGCCTGGCCTTCGACGGCAACTGGGAGGCCATGAGCGGCGACATCGCCTTTGAGCCCGAGCTCCAGCGCACCATTTGCGTGGATGCCCGGTACGTCCTCTTCATCATCGATAAATATGCAGGGGCCACGAACCTGATCGATGAACTGACGATCGTCGAATAAACGGAAACGGATCCAAAAAAAAAAGGCCACCTGACAGGGTGGCCTTTTTTGTTTTCTGATGGGATCATCAGTGCAGGACCAGTTTCCTGATCTCCCGCTGCTGCTGCCCTTCGAAGGAAATGAAATAGATGCCGCGGGGCTCGTTGGCCATGTCCAGCACAAGCGCCTGGTGGCCGGGGCTGACCGTCTGCAGGTTGATCTCCTGTCCCATGGAATTGAGTACCCGCATTGTACTGAAGGAGTGGTCTTCGGCCAGCATCACCGTCACCTGCCCGTCGGCCGGATTGGGGAACAGGCTGATGCTTCCGGCAGCTGCCGTTTGCACTTCCTCCCCGCCAGTGGTCAGTGTCACCGCCACGTTGTCGATGTAAAGGTTGTTGCCGGTGAGGCGCACCGACTCGAACATGATCCGGGTGTCGGGCTGGCCCGCAAACGCCGAGATGTTCACCGTGTTGCAACCCGCATAGGAGGCACCGCACCAGTCATCGGCCGTGGCCGGAACAAAGCTGTAGCCGTAGGGGGTATGGGTGGCGAAATTGTAGCTTCCGTCCTCGCCGAGCTCCAGGATGCGGGTCCAGCTGTTGCCGCAGTCGGTCGAGATCTTGACGATGAGCGAATCGGAATACTGGGTGTTGAGCGACTGGGCATAGGCATGGTCGAAGGTCAGGTAGGCCTGGTCCGTGTTGCTCAGGTTGATGGGCGGGCTGATGAGCCGGTCGCGCTTCAGGATCTGGAAATAGTTGAACAGGTTGATGCCCGCGGCTTTTTCACTGCCATTGCCATTCACGCTGAAGACATCCCATGTGATCCCGTTGTCGGGGTTCAGAACCTCCCAGCCACGGTCTTCCAGCATCCCGGTCTCAAAATCATCGGTGTAGGGCAGGGTAGCCCCTCCGGCGAAGATGTATCCTGACTTTTCCAGTGAATTCTCGCCGTTCGCATTGCTCACCGTGAGGGTGACGGAGTAGGCCCCGGGTTCATCCAGGCTGATGTCGATGTGCTGCGACGTCGCGCCGGTGCCGTTCTCGAATGTAAAGGTGCCCGGGGTGATCTCCCAGTGCCACTCTTCCGGACAGACGCCGGAGAAATCGCTGATGGTGAATACCTGGCCGGTGCACACCAGGGAGTCGGAGGCGAAGAACTCCACCTCGGGGAGGGCATCGCCGCTCACTTCGATGTATGCGGTCTTGGTTTCCGTATTGGTCCCCCAGCTGTTTCCGGTTGTCAGGGTCACCGTATAGGTTCCCGGCGTGTCCCATGAGATCCCGGTGGGGTGCTGCTCCGTGGAGGTGGCCGGGGTTGCCCCTTGGAAGGTCCATTCCCAGCTGTCCACTTCACACACGGACTCGTCAAAGAAATCGACGGGGCATCCCGGGGTGACCAGGATGTCGGAAGCGGAAAATCCGGCCACCGGCGCCTGCTCGAAGAACACTTCGAACGAGATGGTCTCGCCCACATAGCCGATGTTGCCGATGCTCAGCCCGCCGGCGGAACCGTTCTGCAGGAACGGGCTGGGGTTGGTGTTGTCGTTGATCTCGGTGCGTCCGTAATCGGCGCCGTAATGGGCCTGGGAGAGGTTCCCGTTCACGCTGGTGGTGCCGTTGGGCCGGTAAACGTACACCTCATCCGGCGGGCCCTGCGCGTTGCCGTTCTGAGTGTTGTCGATGCGGTAGATCAGCAGTCCGGTGCCTGGGATCCCCTGCTCGAAAACGCCCTCCGCCACACGGTATTCCAGCACGTAATACTGGGAGAAGCTGTTGGGGGAGGCGATCTTGTACACCTGGTTCTCGGAAGAGCCGATGGGGTTCAGTGTGTAGGTACCGCATTCCGTGATCTCGGGGATCGACTCGATCCATCCGCCGTACTTGAATTTCATGAAGGCTCCCATCGACTGCGGGGGGTTGTTGTTGGCGTCCATGAGGTCCCAGCTGCCCACCGAAACATAAGGTGCCGAATTGTAGTGGTAGAGGTCGGGTGCCCCCAGGGAATGGAACATCTCGTGACAGAGCACGCCGGCACCCTGCCCGTTGAGGTGGTCCTCCACCTGCAGGTTGTAGTCCCAGACCTGTTTGCCGTTGATCTGGACATTGATCGTGTAAAGGGCCCAGCGGTGAGGCCAGAGCAAGGTGCTCCAGGCTGTTGTGCCACCCCTGATGGTGAACACCATGTTGTCGATGTAGCCGTCGTTGTTCTTGTCGATGACAAGATCATCGGGAACCTGCTCCTCGACGAACTCGCAGGCACGCTTGAGGAGGTTGTGTTCCCTCGAGGTCCGCTGGTCGCCGATATAGCCGTTGGGATTGGTCACCGGGTCGTAGGGCATGAAATAGCTCCTGTCGTAGATATCCTGGTAGGAGATGACCGTTGGGCCCGAAGGGATCGGGTAGAACCAGGAGGGGATGGAGATCTGGCCATAGGAAACCGTCTGGAAATAATTGTCCATGGAATTGTACCCCTGCGTGGTGTTGTTGTACATGTTGTAATAGAACATGGTGTCGGCGGTGAACTCCGACTGGTCGGCGAAGCGGATGTATACTA
>CAYLTG010000304.1:0-2731 GCA_964386225.1 uncultured Bacteroidales bacterium | reverse complement strand
GGTCCCTGATGGGTCCGGTATAATTGATGATGTCCTCGGCAAGCTGTTTCTTCATATCACCGTAGCGGATCTCGCAGCTGTTGTATTTTTCTTCGAAAAACTGCACGGTCGATGGATCGGAAACAGCATTCATCAGGGCAAACAGGTTGGCAATGGGTACCGGTTTCTTCTGGTTCTTGCGTGTGGGTCCTGCGTCGGTGACGGCCCGCATGACCTTCTTGCGGATCACCTGGGGTTCATCGGCCAGGAAAATGGCATTCCCTTCCCCTTCCGACTTTCCCATCTTACCGCTGCCGTCGAGCCCGGGGATCTTTACGAGTTCGTCGCCGAAATTGTAGGCTACCGGCTCCGGGAAGTAGTCGACCTTGTACATCCGGTTGAACCGGCGGGCAAAGGTGCGGGTCATTTCCAGGTGCTGTTCCTGGTCCTTGCCCACAGGCACCTTGTGCGAACGGTGAATGAGGATGTCGGCCGCCATCAGGGTCGGGTAGGTGAGCAGGCCGGCATTGATGTTGTCGGGCTGGGTCTTGGCCTTCTCCTTGAAGGTGGTCACCCGTTCCAGTTCACCCTTATAGGCATTCATGTTGAGGAGCAGGTAAAGCTCGGCCGTTTCGGGGAGATCGCTCTGGGCATAGATGGTGGCGATCTCCGGATCGATGCCGGCGGCGAGGTATTCCACCAGGACGGCCCTGACGTTCCCCTGGAGGTTCTCGGGAGTGGGATGGGTGGTCAGCGAATGATAGTCGGCAATGAAGAAATAACACTGATTCTCATGCTGCATCCTGGTGAAGTTCCGGAGCGCCCCGAAGTAGTTTCCCAGGTGCAGGTTGCCGGTAGGCCGGATGCCACTTAAAACAATGCTCATATCCTGTTGTGTCTGTTATTGATTCCTGTTCGTCGATGTTTCACGCGCCCGCATGCAATGATAACGGGAACGTGCGCCTCAGATTTTGATCTCGTCGTTGTTCTTGTTGAAGAAATGGTACTCCAGGAGATGGTACGAGTTGTCGGGCTTGAGCTTGATCCACCGGTTGTATTTGCGGAACCATTTCCAGCGCGGGGAGAAGATGCCCTGGGTCAGGTAGGCATAGAGGTACGGGTGAAGGATCAGCATGAGGCTCTTCTCGTTCTGTTCCTGCAGGAGGTAGCGGATGTTGTTCTCCAGTTCGTCGATGAACAGGATACTGGGTTTGACCTCCCCGGTGCCTTCGCAGACCGGGCATTTTTCGACGGTCTCCACATTCATCTCGGGCCGTACGCGCTGCCGGGTGATCTGCACCAGTCCGAACTTGCTCGGCGGGAGGATGGTATGCTTTGCGCGGTCCTTCGACATCTCGTTCTTCAGGTGGTTGAAGAGCTTTTTCCTGTTGTTCGCCTGCTTCATGTCGATGAAGTCGATGACGATGATCCCGCCCATGTCGCGAAGCCGCAGCTGGCGTGCCAGCTCGGTTGCTGCCTCCATGTTGGTGGCCAGGGCGTTTTCCTCCTGGCTGTTCTCCCGGTTCACCCGGTGCCCGCTGTTGATGTCGATCACATGCAGGGCCTCCGTATGCTCGATGATGAGGTAGATGCCGCTGCGGATGGTCACGATCTTCCCGAAGGCATTCTTGATCTGCCGGTCGATCCCGAAATTCTCGAAAATGGGTTTCTTGCCCTTGTATAATTTGACGATCCCCGCTTTTTCAGGCGCAATGGACTTCAAGAAGGTCTTGGTATCCTCGTAGAGCGTTTCGTCGTTCACGATGATGTTGTGGAATTCCTCATTGAGCACGTCCCTGAGGATGGCGGAGGTCCGGTCGATCTCACTGAGAATTTTGGACGGGGCCTGTGCCTTGGGCAGCCTTTTGATGGCGCTTTCCCATTTGCCCACCAGGTTCTTCAGGTCGTTGTCGAGGTCGGCGACCTTCTTGTGCTCGGCCACCGTGCGGATGATGACCCCGAAGCCGGGGGGTTTGATGCTCTGTATGAGGCGCTTGAGGCGCTTCCGCTCGTCCAGGCTCTTGATCTTCTGCGACACCGAGATCCTGCTGGAGAAGGGAACCAGCACCAGGTAACGCCCGGCGAAGGAGATCTCGGAGGAGATCCTGGGGCCTTTGGTGGAGATGGGTTCCTTGGCCACCTGCACCAGGATCTGCTGCCCGTTGGTGAGCACACTGGTGATCTTGCCGGTTTTCTCGATGTCCTTCTCCATCCTGAAATTATCCAGGGTGGTGGATTTGATCTTACCCTGCATGGTGAGCCTCACCAGCTTGTTCAGCGATTGCACCTGAGGGCCCAGGTCGAGGTAATGAAGGAAGGCGTCCTTTTCGTAGCCCACATTCACAAAGGCGGCATTCAGCCCCGGCATGATCTTCCTGACCTTTCCCAGGTACAGGTCGCCGACGCCGAATCCGGTATTGCTTCTCTCTTTGTGTAGTTCAACAAGGGACTTGTCTTCAAGCAAGGCGATCTCCACCTCGGAAGACTGTGAATTAATAATTAATTCCTTATTCACATTAATATATCTTTATAATTCAACACCATCGGGACGATGATACCGATGATGTACAAAGGAGAGAGCCGAATAGTGATACAGAGGAAGAAAAAAACCGGAACACAGCACCACAGGGTACCGCATTCCGACCTGGAATTTCAACTTATTTCTTTTTATGTCTGTTTTTCCGTAAGCGTTTCTTGCGCTTATGGGTCGCCATCTTGTGTCTTTTTCTCTTTTTCCCGCTTGGCATGATCC
>CAYLTG010000303.1:0-2766 GCA_964386225.1 uncultured Bacteroidales bacterium | reverse complement strand
ATTAATATAAACAGCTGAAAATGGCAATTTTAGCATTTCAAAAACCTGAAAAGGTGATCATGATCGAATCCAATGATTCCGAAGGAAGCTTTGAATTTCGCCCCTTGGAACCTGGTTTCGGGATCACAATCGGTAACGCACTGAGGCGTATTCTCCTTTCCTCCCTGGAGGGATATGCCATCACATCCATCAAGATCGAGGGTGTGGAGCAGGAATTCTCGACCATCAAGGGCGTTGTTGAGGATGTGTCCGAGATCATCCTGAATTTCAAAAAGATCAGGTTTAAAAAACAGATCGAAAGCGAGAACAGTGAGAAGGTCCATATCGTCATTGGTGACCAGGAGGTTTTCAAAGCGGGCGATATCAACAAATTCCTGTCGGTTTTCCAGGTGCTCAACCCCGAGGTGGAGATCTGCCACATGGAGTCTTCCGTGAAGCTCTCGATCGAAATGAACGTTGAGAAGGGCAGGGGCTATGTTCCGGCTGAAGAGAACAAAACCCTCAATGCACCCATAGGGACCATTTTCATGGATTCCATTCACACTCCGATAAAAAATGTGAAATACCGGGTGGAGAACTTCCGGGTGGAGCAGAAGACAGACTACGAAAAGCTCGTCCTCGATCTTCAGACCGATGGTTCGATCCATCCCAAGAGCGCGCTCAAGGAAGCCGCCAAGATCCTGATCCACCATTTCATGCTGTTCTCTGACGAGCGCATCACCCTGGATTCGGAGGAAAAGACGGTAACCGAAGAGTTCGATGAGAGTTCACTGCATACCCGCCAGTTGCTGAAAACCAAACTGGTCGACCTCGACCTGTCGGTACGGGCGCTGAATTGCCTGAAAGCCGCTGACGTGGATACTCTGGGCGACCTGGTCCAGTTCAACAAGAACGACCTACTCAAGTTCAGGAATTTCGGTAAAAAGTCGCTCACCGAACTGGAGGAGCTGGTAAAATCCAAGGGCCTGGAGTTCGGGATGAATATCTCAAAGTATAAATTAGATAAGGAATAATCGAGATGAGACACAGGAGAAAATTAAATCATTTATCGAGGAAGAGTGCTCACAGAAAAGCGATGATGGCGAACATGGCCAGCTCGCTGATCCTGCATAAACGCATCAATACCACGGTGGCCAAGGCCAAAGCCCTGCGTGGCTATGTGGAGCCGTTGATCACCAAGTCGAAGCTTTCGGTGACCACCAAGACCAGCCCGGAGGAGGCATCCCACTTGCGCCGCCTGGTGTTCAGCTACCTGCAGAACAAAGAAGCGGTGACCGAGCTGTTCAGGGAGGTCTCTACCAAAGTGATCGACCGCGAAGGAGGGTATACACGCATCATCAAGACGGGAACCCGGCTGGGCGACAATGCCGAGATGTGCATGATGGAACTGGTCGATTTCAATGAAAATCTTCTGGGCGACAAGGGCGGTGCCGATTCCAGGTCGAAGAGAAGGAGAAGGGGCACGAAGAAGAAGGCCGATGAGGTAGCAGCTCCGGTGGCCGCAGCGAAGACCGCGGATAAGGAGGAAGCCCCGGAAGCAGTTGCGGAAGCCGACGCTGCCGCTGAAGAAAAAGTGGAAGATGTAGCCGCCGAACCGGTTGCCGACGCTGCCGCTGACACGGCCGTGGAAGAGGCTCCTGAAGTGGAGGCCAAGGTGGAAGAGCCGGTCAGGGAAGAAGCTGCTGATGAGCAACCTGCCGAAGAGAAAAGCGGGGAAGAAGAGGCCGGCGAAGAGAAAAAGAAGGACCAGGAATAAACAGGTCCACGTTAATTTTAAATGAATTAAGGGGTAAGGCGAAATGCTTTACCCCTTTTTTATATTTTTGTTGATCAATTTAAAAATACGAAACGAACCATGAGTACAATACTGAATATCCATGCAAGGCAGATCCTTGATTCCAGGGGCAATCCCACCATCGAAGTCGATGTGATGACCGACACCGGCACCGTGGCCAGGGCCGCAGTGCCCTCCGGCGCTTCCACCGGCGTGCACGAGGCTGTGGAACTCCGCGACGGCGATCAGAAAATATATCTTGGCAAGAGCGTCCAGAAAGCGGTGCACAATGTCAATTCCATCCTCAACGAGGAGTTGAACGGTTATTTTGTGACCGACCAGAACGAGATCGACAGGGCGATGATCGAATTGGATGGAACCCCCAATAAAGCAAACCTCGGTGCCAACGCCATCCTCGGCGTTTCGCTGGCCGTGGCGAAGGCCGCCGCCATGGAGACCGACCAGGCCTTGTTCCGCTACGTGGGCGGCGTGAATGCCAATACCCTCCCCATCCCGCTCATGAACATCCTCAACGGTGGATCGCACGCCGACAACAGCATCGACTTCCAGGAATTCATGATCATGCCCGTGGGGGCCGCATCCTTTTCGGAGGCGCTGCGCATGGGCGCCGAAGTGTTCCATAACCTGAAAGCGGTGCTCAAGAAACTGGGTCACTCCACCAACGTGGGCGATGAAGGCGGGTTTGCACCCAACCTCGGCAGCAATGAAGAGGCCATCAAAGTGGTGCTGCAGGCCATCGAAAAAGCGGGCTACAAGCCGGGCGAGGACATTTGCATCGCACTGGATCCCGCATCATCAGAATATTTTATTCCCGAAGAGAATGTATATCACCTTAAATGGTCCACCGGCGAAAAACTGACCCCTGCACAGATGGTCGACTTCTGGAACGACTGGGCGAAGCGGTACCCCGTTGTCTCCATCGAGGACGGCATGGCCGAGGATGACTGGGACGGCTGGAAGCTGATGACCGA
>CAYLTG010000302.1:0-2810 GCA_964386225.1 uncultured Bacteroidales bacterium | reverse complement strand
GAGCGGACCCGCCTCTTCAGCGCGAAGAGCTTCGTCGGCAACCTGTTCGCCATGAGCACTCCCTGGCTCTTTGCCCTTGCCAACATGGAGATCTTCAAGGGCACCGGCGGAAACGAGGCCGACGGCATGCGGTACGTGTCGATCATGATCGCGGCCATCCTCATCCCGCTCTCCTTCTGGTGGACCTACAAGCTGAAGGAGCCGGGGTTCGTCCGCATCAGGAAGCAGGAGAAGACCCCTTTCTGGAAAGACATGAAACATACGGCCAGCAACCGCAACTTCATCCTGCTGACCCTCACCATCTTCACCCTGGCCATGGGCTTCAACTTCGTCAACCTGCTGGGGTCCTACATCCCCATCTTTTACATCTTCGGGGGCGACAAGGTGGAGGGCGCCTTCCTGCTGGGCGTCAACGGCACAGTGTGGGCGGTCACCGGCGTGCTGGCGGTGTTCCCGCTGAACATCATCAGCCCGAGGGTCGGCAAAAGGGCCACCCTGCTCATTGCCATCGCCCTGATGGCGTCGGCGCAGCTCTCCAAGATCGTCTGCTACAACCCCGACTATCCCTACCTCATCGTCATCCCCACGGTACTGCTGTCGGCCGGCATGCTGTTCTTCTTCACCCTGGGATCCTCCATGGTGGGCGACATCTGCGACGAGGACGACCTGAACACCGGCAAGCGCACGGAAGGAAGCTTCTATTCCATCTTCTGGTGGTTTATCAAGATGGGGACCGCACTGGCAAGCTTCGTGGCCGGGGCCCTCATCGTATTCACCATGTTCGACGAGACCCAGGTGACCAGGGTCGATGCCGTGCAGGGCAGCGTGAGGGTGCTCGAGAAAGAGGTGGAATCGCTGAAGGAGGGCAATGCACCCACGGCCAGCCTGGATGACCTCATCGGGGATGTCGGAGCCAAATCGGCCGAGCTGCGCAAACACCTCGAGGAAAAAGCGGAGGAAAAAACAAGGAACGAAGCACATTATGAGGAACTGATCGTTACAGTCTCCAAAATCGAACGGCAGGTGCAGGGTCTGGATGCAAGCCTGCCGCTCTCCACCCTGGAGGAGCAGGTGGATGCCATCAGGAAGACCACGGTCGAGCTCACCCGGCAATCGCCTTATACCCTGCTCATGATGCGGGTGGTGGAGATCGGTCTGCCCATATTGCTGAGCATCTTCTCGGTCTTCTTCATCCTGCGCTACACCCTTACCGAGCAGCGCTCAATGGAAATAAAGGAACTGCTGAAAAAACGGAACCTGGAACGTGCCGCACTGGAAGACCGGCAGGCATGACAGGACCCAACCCATAACACCATGGCAAGATCATTCACATACCGGGGCCGTAACTTCTACCTTGACGGCAAAAAAGTATTTCTCAATTCGGGTGAGATCCATTACTTCAGGATCGCGCGTGAGCTGTGGGACAAGCACCTGGCAGCGGCAGCAGCGGCCGGGCTCAGCACCGTCAGCACCTACGTACCATGGGCCTGGCACGAGCCGGAAGAGGGAGCTTTCGACCTGGATGGAAGCACCCTGCCGGAGCGGGACCTGGAGGGCTGGCTGCAGCGGTGCCGACAGCATGGCCTTAATTGCATCGTCAAGCCGGGACCGTTCATCCTGGCCGAGACCCGCGGCGCCGGCCTGCCCCACTGGTTCCTGCAGAAATACGGGGATGCAGTGAAGATGCGAAACCGCAGGGGCGAGTCCGTGGCAAGCGACGGCGTCAACCTGTTCCACCCCGATTACCTGAAGCACGTGACGGCCTGGTACGACCGCATCATGCCTTTCATCGCGGCGCGTGAGATCGGCGCCGGCGGACCCGTCATCATGATGCAGGTGTGCAACGAGATCGGCGTGTTCTCCTGGCTGGCCCACCAGGCCGACTACGGCGGAGATGTGCGGCAGCGGTTCACCGGGTTCCTCCGGAAGAGATATCCGGGTATAACCGCGTTGAACAGGCTCTGGGGGACAAGCTATCCCGACTTTGATGCGATCGAGCTGCCGCCCGACGGGCGGATCCCGTTCGAATCGCCCGGCGACCGGAGCCGCGACCACGACTGGCACCTGTTCTGGCGCACCTACTACGGCGACTACCTGCGGATGCTGGCACGCATGGCCCGCGATCGGGGCGTCACCGTCCCCTTCTACCACAACCTTCCCGGATGGATCTTCGGCAGCGGGTATGAGTTCCCGGTCAACATCACCATGTACGAGGACCTGTTCGGCGAACGGAGCGACATCCTCTTCGGCGTGGACCACATCCCCGAGTTCCTGTCGTACCGCAACATGCACGACGACCGCATCATCAACGACATCACGGCGGCCATGCAGGGCGACAAGCCCCTGTTCGCGGCCGAGTTCCAGTGCGGGTCGCGCGAATACCACGTGGTGACCAACCCGCGGGAGCTGGAGCTTTTTTACAAGGCCAGCATCGCCAACGGCCTCACCGGATGGAACTATTACATGTTCTCCCAGGGGCGCAACCCCCGCCACCGCGGCTACTCGGGCCAGACGTTCTACTGGTTCACGCCGCTGACGCCGGAAGGGGAACAGGGCAGCTCCTTCCCGCTGGTCAGGCGCATGAGCGGCCTGGTCGGCGCCCTGGAAAGCCTCATCGTGGAAGCCAGCCGCCGGGCGGAGGTGTGCGTGCTCTTCTACCCGCCCTATTACGCCACCGAGCTGGAAAGGCCGGAATCCGGTGCCTCGGGCCTCCGGTTCAACTATGCCGCGATCCGGCGCCAGGCCTACTTCGACGGCCTGCTGAAGGTGCTGCAGGTGCTCAACATCGATTACGACATGGCCGACCTGAC
>CAYLTG010000301.1:0-2811 GCA_964386225.1 uncultured Bacteroidales bacterium | reverse complement strand
CGGTGGCCAAAAATGCATACGAAAAAGGCCAGCAGTATGCATACCGCGACAGACGCACCAAAAAGAGGACCTTCAGAAGTCTGTGGATCCAGCGGATCAATGCCGCTGTGAGGGAATATGACATGTCCTATTCCGAATTCATGGGAAAACTTCACCACAAGAATATCGACCTGAGCCGGAAAGCGCTTGCCGACCTGGCAATGAACAACCCGGAAGCGTTCAAGGCGATCGTCGACGCAGTCAAATAGATTGACTGACGCATCACTTTAAAAGTCCGGCCACCGTGCCGGATTTTTTTTGTTACTTTACGGCCGGAAAATAATTTTGCCGGAATACCGTTTTTGTTAATTCCGGGTGAACCGGCCCATCAAAAAGAAGTTCGTGAAGTATTCATTGATACCATTGCTTTTCCTGTTCATGCACCTGTCCTCGCTGGCACAGATCGGCGGCAGGGGCACCTATGAATTCCTCAACCTCACCAGCGCCCCGCGCATCGCAGCCATGGGCGGCGACTTCCTGGCCGTTTACGACGACGACATCACCCTTGCCCAGTCGAACCCCTCCCTGATCAACCCGGGACTGCACAACCACCTGGGGGTCAGCTTTGTGGATTATTACAGCGACATCAACTACGGGCAGGCCACCTATTCCCGGACCTTCAACAAACTGGGCAGTTTCACCGGCGGCATGCACTATATCAATTATGGCAGTTTTGACTTTGCAGACGAGACCGGCCAGCGCGGGGGCACCTTCAATGCCAGCGAAACGGCCCTCAACATCGGCTGGGGGCGGCAGCTCGACTCCCTCTTCTCCATCGGCTCCAACCTGAAATTCATCTACTCGTCCTTCGAGAGCTACAACTCGTTCGGTCTCGCCGTGGATGTGGCCGGGAGCTACATCAGCCGCGACCGGAGCTTCACGGTATCGCTCATCGCCCGGAACATCGGCCGGCAGCTCAAAAGCTATGAAGGCGGCAATGCGCAGCCCCTCCCCTTCGAGCTGCAGATCGGCCTCTCCAAAAGGCTCAAGCACCTGCCCTTCAGGTACTCCGTCCTCTTTAACCACCTGGAAAAATGGGACCTCCGCTACGAGGACCCCTCCACCAGGCAGGCTGACCCCATCACGGGCGAGATCATCGAAGATCCCGGGTTTGAAAGATTCGCTGATAATTTCATGCGGCACATCGTGCTCGGCGCGGAGCTGATCATCTCCAGGAACCTCAGCGTGCGGGCCGGATACAATTACAAGCGGCGCCAGGAGCTCAAGATGGATGACAAGACCTCTACGGTGGGCTTCTCCTGGGGCATCGGGTTCCGCATCTCCAAGTTCCATTTCAGCTATGCCAGGTCGGCCTACCACCTTGCCGGCTCGCCCAATTTCATCGCCGTGACCACCAGCTTCTCAGACCTGTTCGTCAACAAGAATTAGCCTTATCTTTGCAGGAAACGATTTGATCCATCCATGGTAACGGAGATCGACCCATATGCCGGATTCTGCTTTGGCGTGGCCAGGGCCATCGAGCAGGCAGAAACAAAACTTGCCAGCGGCAGCTCCCTGCGGTGCCTGGGTGAGATCGTCCACAACCAGGAGGAAATGGCCAGGCTCCGGGCCAGGGGACTGGAGGTCATCGACCATGAGACCCTCGAGGGGCTCCGGGACGCCACGGTGCTGGTAAGGGCCCATGGCGAACCGCCGGAGACCTATGCCATCGCCAGGGAGCGAAACATCACCCTGGTGGAGGCCACCTGCCCGGTGGTGCTGAAGCTCCAGGCCAAGGTGGCCAGGGCCTGGGAGGAAATGCAGGCCCTGGGCGGCACCGTGGTCATCGCAGGGAAAAAGGGCCACCCGGAGGTGGTGGGACTCTCCGGCCAGACCGGCCACCGGGCCGTCGTGGCGGAATCGCCCGACGACCTGAGCCACATCGATTTTCACAAGCCGGTGCGCCTTTTCGCCCAGACCACCATCGCCCGCGAGGTGTTCGAGGGGATCAGGGACCACCTCAGGTTACGGATGGGAGCTGCCGGCAAGGGGGCGGACCTCAGGAGCGTCAACAGCATCTGCGGACAGGTTTCGGGCAGGGTGCCCAAACTGGAATCCTTTTGCAGGTCGCACGATGTGATTATCTTTGTGAGCGGCAGGCACAGCTCCAACGGCAGAAGCCTATTCAAGGCATGCCTTGCGGCAAACCCGAGAAGTTACCACATTTCCGCGGCCGATGAACTGGACCCGTCGTGGCTCCGGGGGGCGGGATCGGTCGGGATAAGCGGCGCCACCTCGACGCCCAACTGGCAGATGCAGGAGATCGCACAAATAATAGAACAGCAGCA
Source organism: uncultured Bacteroidales bacterium (assembly GCA_964386225.1). Taxonomy (GTDB): domain Bacteria; phylum Bacteroidota; class Bacteroidia; order Bacteroidales; family JAADJA01; genus JAADJA01. The sequence continues at coordinate 484 of CAYLTG010000301.1, read as the reverse complement.
GACACATGTTCCTGAAGCAGATTAAACTGGCCAATTTCAAGAATTACACCCTGGCGGACTTCAGTTTCTCAGGCAAGATCAACTGTTTCATCGGCGACAATGGTGCAGGGAAGACCAACGTGCTGGATGCCATCCACTACCTCTCCTTCTGCAAAAGCTACTTCACGGCGATCGACTCCCAGAACATCCGGCATGATACGGATTTCTTCTCCATTCACGGCACCTACCATAAGAACGGTGACTCCCCCGACCTGGTCGCCTGCATCCTGAAACGGAACCAGAAAAAGCAGTTCCTGCTCAATGACAAGGAATACGACCGGCTCTCGGACCACATCGGCCTCTACCCCCTTGTGATGATCTCCCCTTACGACCGCGACCTGATCAACGAGGGCAGCGAAGCCAGGCGACGGTATATCGACGCCGTGATCAGCCAGTTCAACAAGGTGTACCTCGACGACCTGATCAATTACAACAAGGTGCTGCT
>CAYLTG010000300.1:0-2844 GCA_964386225.1 uncultured Bacteroidales bacterium | reverse complement strand
GATTTATCATTGTTTGAACCCGTTCATTGACGATCTCGCCCTGGTGCGTGATGCAGGCCCCTTTGATGACCTCGTCCCCGAAATCAAGGTTCAGGTTCCCTTCCCCGTCGATCAGGAGCTTCAGGAAATTGAGCAGGTTCTTTCCATACATCCGGCTTGCGTCCACCGGCATACCGGACGGATAGTTGGAGTTGCCGATGATGGTGACACCATGCTCCACGATGGTCTTGTCGTTTTTCGTCAGTTCGCAGTTTCCGCCCGACACGGCGGCCAGGTCGACGATCACCGATCCCGGCCTCATGGCCTCCACCGTCTCCTTCCTGACCAGCAGGGGCGCCTTGCGGCCCGGGATCTGGGCCGTACAGATCACCACATCCGATTTGATGGCATGGTCCTGGATGAGCTGCGATTGCCTGTTCTTGAACTCCTCCGACTGCTCCACTGCATAGCCGCCTGCGGCACTGTCTTCGACGGCGCCTTCCACTTCGACGAACTTGGCCCCCAGGCTTTGGACCTCTTCTTTGACGGCACTGCGCACATCGAAGGCCTCCACCACGGCACCCAGCTTGCGGGCGGTGGCTATGGCCTGCAACCCGGCGACACCGGCACCCAGCACAAGCACCTTGGCCGGCTTGATGGTGCCGGCAGCCGACATGAACATGGGGAAGAAGGTCGGAAGCCTCAGCGCCGCCTCGAGGATGGCGCGGTAACCAGCCACGGTCGCCATCGACGACAGCACATCCATGGCCTGGGCCCGCGTAATCCGCGGAACAGCATCCAGGCTGAAGGATGTTACACCCTTATTGAGCAACTGCCTGACCATCTCAGGGTTGGACAGGGGACTGAAGGTGCCCACAAGGACCTGTTTTGCCGATACCGCATCGATCTCGCTTTCGGTGGGCGGATCCACTTTCAGGATCACGTCGGCTTTCCTGAACAGTTCCTCCCGGCCGACAACCTCGGCACCGGCCTCCTGGTAAAGGGCATCCGGCGCCATGGCCTTGCTTCCGGCTCCTTGTTCGATAAGCAACTCGACATTTTCGGATTTGATCTGGGCGATCGCTTCAGGGAGGAGGGCGACGCGCTGTTCGGGCGGGTGTTCCAGCAGTACACCGATGATCATAGATATTTGATTTGGTGGGGATCTAGCCCCGTAAATATACCGATTTTAATAGCACCTTTACGATCCGGCAGGTGACTAACCCGGTGGTTCGCCCGGGCCGCAGTTCATTCCAGTAATTGGAACAGATGCTGCTTCAGTTTGTTCAAAAAACATCGTACTTAATTAGATATAACCGAATATATCACTACATTTGATGGTTCATAAAACCGATCCGATCATGAAAAACCTTTTGTTGCTCCTCTCCATGCTCGCCGGGCTCTGCATCCATGCCCTGGCCCAATGGTCAGCCGACCCTTTTGAGAACACCCCCGTGGCCGTTGCCGCAGGAGAAGAGGTCATTCCCAAAGTGGCCACCACTGCCGACGGCTTCACCTACATATCGTGGTTCTCCAACGAAGGGGGGAATTACAATGTCCGGCTTCAGAAATTCGACCTTTTCGGCACCAAACTCTGGGAAGAGGAGGGTCTTCTCGTCAGCGACAACCCTTCCATGTCCTGGCTCACCGACTGGGACATGACCGTTGACATGGAGGGTGGTGCGGTACTCGCCTTTCAGGATGTTCGGAACGGCAACAACGATGCGTTTGTCTACAAGGTCACCTCCGACGGAGAATTCCTGTGGGGTGAGGATGGCATCGAGCTTTCCAGCGACGGGGCCTTCGATGCATCGCCCAAGGTGTGCGTCACCGCCTCCAACAACACCGTCATCGCCTGGCAGGCCGAAGAGGTGGTAAGGATGCAGAAAATATCCCCGGGCGGGGACAAGCTATGGGGCGACGACGGCATCCTGCTGAGCGGCGCCAACACCTTCTCCTGGCCGCAGGTCATGCCTGTGGGTACCGACGACATCATCCTGAAATATTTTGAGGATTCCGGTCCGGTTTGGGCCCCAACACGTCATGTGTTCGCCCAGCGATACGACACCGACGGCAATGCCGTGTGGGCCGATAAGGCGATCGTGTCCAATGCCGGCGGGATCTCGGCATGGACCCAGGTGTTCCCCATGGTCAACGACGGCAGCGACGGGTTCTTCATCGCCTGGCACGACGACCGTGACAACGACATGCAGTCCAGCGTCTTCGTACAGCACGTCTCCGCCGATGGCGATATTTTGCTTGGCGATGACGGCACCGAGGCAAGCACACAGCTGAACCGCCAGAACTTCTACCCGCATCTGGCCCTTCCGGAAGGTTCGGAGGACATTTTCGTGTTCTGGAACGAGATGGACAGCGACCAGAACAACCGGGGCATCTACGGGCAAAAACTATCCGCCGCCGGCATGCGCCTGTGGTCCGACAACGGCAAGGCATTCATCGAGATCACCCCGACCAACGTGTATCCCTTTTCTGCCAGCAGCGCCGGCAACGACATGATCCTTTTCTATGAAAAATTCTCCAACGTGGTGGATGCCGGGATATCCGCCATGCGCATCGACATGGATGGCGAGTTCGTGTGGCCCGGGCAATTCGTGGAATTGTGCACGGTCCAGTCGGAAAAGGTGCATTCTGTGGCCGGGCCAAACGTCCTCGGACAATGGGTGTCGGCCTGGGAGGACGATCGCAACGGCAACCGCGACATCTATGCACAGAACATACAATTGGACGGCATCCTGGGGCCGCTCTCGTCGGAACCCTCCATCACCATCGACCCCGACACCCTTTTCATCGAAGAGAACGGGATGACCTATTACATCCACATCATCAACACCGCCCTGGTGGAAT
>CAYLTG010000299.1:0-2904 GCA_964386225.1 uncultured Bacteroidales bacterium | reverse complement strand
CCTGCCAGGGACGACTATTACAAGATAAAGCAGGGCTTCGACATCTCGCTGGGCCTGCAGGTTGGATGGATGCAATACAACGGGGTGGACCTGAAGGACATGGAGCTCCCCGCCGCCGTACCTTCCATCGGTCTTGACCTCCTCCTGGAGAAGGACCGGTTCTATCTCAAGACGGGCTTGTCCTATGCCTCCTGGGAGGAAACGGCCGGGTATGAGTTCAGCTACAACAGGAACGAGCTGGTCTATTCCTACAACTACGTGGACTCTGCCTGGTTTGACCCGTCCACCAGCCAGGTCAGCTATTTCACCACCGAACAGGATGTTTATGATTCCGTCTTCTACACGCGGCCGGATGAGATCGTGAACCGCTATCGCATACTGCAGGTGCCTCTTGAGTTCGGCTACAAGCTGTTGGAATCGAGGCGGTGGATGATCGGGCTGCACGCAGGCCCCGGGGTTGACATCAACATCGGCAACCAGACCTTCACACCCGAATTCGCCGACGACCAGGCCTCGCTGGTGGGAGTGAAGGACCACATGATCTACCGGCCCGCACTCAACTGGCGGCTGGCGGCAGGGGCGGTGGCACGCTACCGGTTCACCCGCAGGCTTTCCCTTTACCTGGAGCCGGCATACCATACCTATCTCAACACGGTTTACCCGGGTGCGAACAGCGGCAACGTGTCCTATTTTCAAATGAAATTTGGTATCTTGTATAAATTTTGATCCTGGATACAACCTTTGACCCCAAATGGTTCCCTTTTAAGAAACGAAAAGACCACTTGATATGAAAAAGAAACATTTGCTCCTCTGGATAATTCTGCTTGCTTTCCTGACCGGCCAGGCACAGGTTTTTACGATCGTGACCGGCACGGTGACCGATGAGGCCACCGGCGCCCCTGTCCCCGGGCAGGAGGTGCTCATCGATGCCGACAGCCTTTATTCCACATCGGTCTTCACCAACGAATCCGGTTCCTATATCGATACCATCGTGACCAACACCTTCGTGGAGATGCTGTACATCGCCACCATGGACCTGTGCACTTACCTTGTCCATGATACGTTGGTGCTCAACCCGCCGCAGGGTGCGGCGGTGGTGGCCGATTTCGAGATCTGCACCGAGATCGTCGGCGGCGACTGCCAGGCCGACTTCTACTACATGCCGGACTCCCTCAACCCGTCGGTCGTCCAGTTCATCGACCAGAGCACCCCGGCAGGCCAGATCGTCTCCTGGTACTGGGAATTCGGGGAGGATACCTCCACGGAACAGAACCCGACCTATACCTTCGGGGAGCCGGGCACCTATCCTGTTTGCCTCACCATCATGGCCTTCGACGGACTCGATTCCTGCATCAGCATCCATTGCGAGGATGTGGTCATCGGCACGGCGCCGGAGTGCCAGGCCGGCTTCTACTATGCGGCCGACTCCACCAACCCCGCAGAGGTGTTCTTCTTTGACGTGAGCACCCCGGCCAACCTCATCACCTCCTGGTCGTGGGATTTCGGCGACGGCAGCAGCTCGGACGAGCAGAACCCGGTCCATACCTTCGGCGCCCCGGGGATCTACATCGTATGCCTCACCATCGAGGCGCAAACGGGCGATGAGCCCTGCACCAGCACCTTCTGCCTGGAGGTGTTCGTCCAGGGCGGTGCGACATATTCCCTCGGCGGCAACACTTTCGCCGGCATCTACCAGCTCGACCAGGGCTTCGCCTATGCCTACAAAGTGGAGAACGGGAACTATACCGAGATCTATTCCCAGATCGTGGACACCCTGGGCTACTATTTCTTCAATCCCTTTGCCGGAGAGTATTACGTCAAGGTGGAGCCCACCCCCAACTCGGCCTACTTCAACGACTACCTGCCCACCTACTACGGCGATGCCATCCACTGGGAGGATGCCCAGCTGATCAGCCTGAACCAGAACATCTTCACGGCCGACATCCACCTGGTGGCCATGAGTGCCGCTGCCACAGGCGACGGGTCCATCAGCGGCCACATCTTCCACGGCGATGACAAGGGCGGCGACCCGGCATTCGACGTGCAGGTGATGCTGGCCAATGCTTCCGGGGATTACGTGGGGATGAACTTCACGAATGAAGAGGGTTATTTCGAGTTCGCCGGACTGGGGAACGGAACCTACACCCTCTATGCCGAGGTGGTCGGGAAGTCGATCACGCCCAAGACCTTCCAGATCACGGACGACAACCTGCATGTGACCAACATCATGATGACGATCGGCACGAGCAGCATCACCTTCGGTGTCGACGAACTGAATTCTCGGTTTGTGGAAAGCATCAGCGATCCTTACCCGAACCCCGTGTCAGGGCTTGTGAATATGGACGTGGAGGTGACAGAGCCCACGGTGCTCGAGGTCAGGATCCTCAACCTCACGGGGCAGGTGCTGGAGAGAAGGCGGGTGGACCTCGACCGGAGCGAACGCGTGCAGGTGAATACCGCTTCCCTGAGGCCGGGGTTTTACCTGCTGGAGGTGAAAACAGCAGATAACGTGAGGAAGGGCATGCGGTTCATAAAATATTGACTCTTGACAATCAAATTCTTCCAGCCTGTTCCATCCGGGACAGGCTTTTTTATGCGGTTGCATTCTGAGGAATCCCGAGCGGGCCAACAGGTCAGTCAGGGACCTGCGACTGTGCCTCCAGGTTCTCCACCCAGCTGAGTGGATGGCCGCATCAAGCTGAATATTGCCGCACTTGCCCCTGGTTCCGCAGATCGATATCCCATTGCACGGATCCTGGCCGTTTTTTTTTCAGAGAATTATGTTTAAAAATTATCATGCGGATCAGGCTAAAGCAGAGTATGATAAAGGAACCGAGTTTATCGACATCCGTGAAGAATATGAGTATGAAGAAGTCAGGATCCCCGGTGCAAAACTGATTCCGA
>CAYLTG010000298.1:0-2917 GCA_964386225.1 uncultured Bacteroidales bacterium | reverse complement strand
CTCGTGATGAAGGTGGCATAGGTGTCTTCTGCAATGGCATTGCCGGCCCAGTCCTGCACCACATTGGGATTGACGCCCCAATAGTAGAGGGTGTTGGCATCCAGGTAGTCAAAAGGCTGCACCATGATCTCGGTCTTTTCGTTGTCGTACCAGGAGATCCAGGCTTTTACCGGAACGTTGTCACCCAGCGGATTCAGGTAGATGATATCGCCCAGGTCCTCGTTGGTGATCATCTCGCCGTTGGTCTTGAAAAGCTTCTCGTCGAAGGTCATTTTCAGGGTCGGCATGCGGACGATCTCTTCCGAGCCGTCGGCGGGGTCAAAGGCCACGTCCGGGGCTGCCTCATCTTCGGTGTAGCCCATCAGCACCACCTGCTTGCCGATCATCTCGTATTCCCCTTTGGCGCACATGATGGTCATCACGTCAACAAAATTGCCGTCGGTGGCGGGGAAGAAGTTGACGGTGATGTTGCCGGTGGCCTCCGGATCGATGGTGAGCGGGAAGCTGGTGGCCGGGTAGAACTCTTCAGTCCTGTTGTGAACGCCGGAGATGACCATGGTCTCCATGGTGTTGTTCGTCACCTGGATGATGTAGGGTTCCGGGGTGTAGCCGGTGAACTCGCCCCAGTTGACCGTATCCTTCGACAGCGAGAAGATGTCAGTCTCCCACTCGTGCTTGTGGGCCCGGTAGGTGGTGATGGTGTCGTGGCCCCATACCTGGAAGGTGGTCTGGTAGCCGGGGGTCACCTCGCCGAAGATGAGCGCATCGGAAACGAGGGGGAACATGATCCCCCAGCCTGCCGCCACGTTGCCGCCGGGCAGCCACTGGGCATTGCCGGTGGCGAAGCCGAAATGGTTGCCAGGTCCCGGCTCGGGCGGGTAGACCCACACCAGCTCGGCGGTCATGTTCTCCTCATCCAGCGAATACTGGATAAGACGGCTGTAAGGACCGTAGTGGAGGTTGCCGTTGTCGAAGAGGGTGATGTTGCCGTTGTCGAGGCGGCGGATGTCGTGCTGGTGCGAGAACTGGATGGTATCGTTCACGAATTCGAAGTCGTTCAGGTCGTCCCGGAAGGCGTTGAGGCGCCATATGATGTCGCCGGTTTCCCTGTCGATCTTGATGATCTCGTCCGTATTCCGGAACGAGACCAGGAGGTTGCCGTCATAGTCGCGCTCCACGGCGTTGCCATGGCAGTAGTCGATGAACACGCCGGTGAGGTCATTGTCTGGTGTGGCGTCGGTGATCGCAATGTGGTCCCAGCTGCTCCACTCGAACACTACATTATCCTCTGCATCGAGCTCCTGCAGGACGAAGCCCATCACCGTGGCGGCGGGGTCTCCCCCTTCGACGATCTGGCTCATGTCCACGATCTGCGGGTCGTAGGTGAACAACAGGTAGCTACCGTCGTCGAAAAGCTGGAAATCATGCATCTCGGCCTCGTAGCCGTTGCCCATCTGGAAGGTATCCAGGGGGTTGAAGCTGTCGTCATAGGTGTGAAAAGCCCCATAGCCGATGCCGAGGCCTCCCGACGAGGTGACGAGGAACTGGCTGACGACGCCCGTCCGCTGGACCTTGAGGTCGAGGGAATGGGTCCCGAAGCGGTTGTAGTAGACCGGTGTCCCGTAGTGGTCCATGATGATGGAATAGGCCGGGGCGTTGAGGGGGTGGAAGAGGTTGTGCGGTGTCACGAACCAGTATCCCGGTGCGGGGTTGTTGATGAGGGTCACCTCGTAGGCCGGGTAGTCGTCCGGCAGGGCCATGGTGGTCTTGATGCCGGCCGGCTTCTCTGCGGGCGGCAGGCCTTTCGGGGCTGCCGAGAGGTACTGTGCGTCCATCCACCTGATGAAATTCTCTTTCAGGGGGGCATTGTCCTCCTTCATGGTGCGGAACGAATAGCTAAAGGGGCCTACGGCGGCACCCGTCTGGGTGATGATCCCCTCTCCGATCTCCACCGTCACGGTCTCGTTGTACATGAAAGGTGTCGCGGGGGTGAAGATCATGGTCCTGCCGTCGGCGGCCAGGGTGAGCCCGCCGGTATGGAGGCCGCTCTGCGAACCGGTGACGCGGAACAGGCCTGCATCCAGGGTGGCGGCGTCGAGGTACTCGCCCTGCCTCAGGGCGATGGCATGCTCCGGGGTGGCATATTCAGCTCCCGGCACGGGGGAGATGAACTTGAAAGGCCCGCTAAGGGATTCCTGTGCCTGCAGTCCTGCGGTCAGGAAGATCCCGGCAAAAAATAGTCCAATAAAAAATATCGATTTTTTCATCATTGCTTGATTGTTTTATTATATGGTAGATAAATAAATCGGCATCAACGTTGCGTGGGCATTGCCTTATTCCTCCAGGGAGGCGTAAATTCCCATTATTTCCTCCAGCCTGTCGCCGTTCCCGATGATGTCCCAGAGGACATCGGAGGAAACGCCGCTGTGGGTGTTGGTGAGTGCGATGAGTGTGCGCTGGTTCTTCATGTCGCGTATGAAATAGGTCCTGAAACCTTTCCACGACCCGAAGTGGTAGACGGTGCTGTCGCGGCTTTCGCGGATGCGCCAGCCGAACCCGTAGTTGTCCTTGCGCCTGTGGTATTTCGGGCTTCCCGGTGCAAAAGCCTCTTCCAGCTCTTCGAGCGGGACGGGATATCCGTTGTCCAGTGCAAGGCTGAACCTGAAGAGGTCCTCCACGGTGGAGTAGACCCCCTTGTCGCCCATCACCCCGTTGAGGTAGTAATCGGCGACCGCTGTCAGCCCACGGCCGCGGGCCCTGTAGCCGGGTACGCCCACCGGCACCTCGTTTCGGATCACCGAGTCATCCTGGATGTGATAGATGAACGAGTGGTCCATGCCGATGGGATCGAAGACCTTTTTCTTCACGAACATGTCGAAGGGCATGCCGGAGATGCGCTCCACGACAGAGGCCAGCA
>CAYLTG010000297.1:0-2936 GCA_964386225.1 uncultured Bacteroidales bacterium | reverse complement strand
TGACGATCCGCCAGGCCTTCACGTCGGTGTACCAGCGGCTGTTGTATTCCCGGCTCTCGATGTTGATGCTGGCCGTCACCTGCTCGTTCTGGCTGAACTCCTTCAGGTTTACCTTGTCGCCCCAGACTTGGATGCACACTTTCTTCGGGAATTGATCCTGGGTCTCCAGGATGAAATTCTGTTTCTTCCAGGGCCCGTTGCGCCCTTCGCCGGTCTCTTCCGGCAGGATCTGGATGATTTTTCCGCTGATCTCCATGCTGTTGCTTATTTTATAGGTTCTGCAATTAAATTCGGGTCTACACCGCTCTCCAGGCCGGTGACATGCACGTCCCGGAATTCCTTCAGGCGGGTCTGTTCATCGGCTTTGAAGCGCACCGGCGTATAATGCTCGCCGTAGCCGGTGGCGAAGCCTTTCCTGTCGATCTTCTCCACCAGCACCCGCTGGGTCATGCCGACCAGGCCGCTGCGGTAGGCCCGCTTGTGCTTCTCGCTGAGCTCCCGGATGATGCGGCTCCGCTCGTTCTTCACCTTTTCGGGCACATGGTCGGGCAGCCGCTCGGCCCGTGTTCCCCGCCGCACCGAATACTTGAAGGTGTGGATGTGGGCGAAGCCGACCGCTTCGGCAACCTTGATGCTTTCCCAGAAGTCCTCTTCGGTCTCCCCGGGGAAGCCGACGATGATGTCGGTGGTGAAGTTGAACCGCGGGTTGGCGGCCTTCACCTTGTTGACCATCTCCACGAACTGGTCCACCGTGTATTGCCTGCGCATCTTCAGCAGGATCCTGTCGGAGCCGCTTTGCAGGCACATGTGGAGATGGGGGGTCAGTTTTGGATGGCTGAATAAGCTGAACAGCTTGTCGCCGAACCCTTCCGGCTCGATGGAGGAGATGCGCACCCGGAAGTCGCCGGGGATCTCCAGGATCCTCTCCACCAGCCCCTCGAAGTTGAGCCCGTCATGCTCGTACCTCCCGATGTTCACGCCGGTGAGGACGATCTCCCTGTAGCCGTGGGCCACCACCTGCCGGATGTTCTCCTCGATGTCCTTCCACGGCCTGCTCTCGGCCCGGCCCCGGACGTGGGGCACGATACAGAAGGTGCAGAAGTTGTTGCAGCCGTCCTGTATCTTCACCAGGCTTCGGGTCTTGACGCCCTGTTCGGCCGGCCCGAAGGCGAAGCGGTCGCGCTTCAGCACGTCGGGCGAGAGGGTCTCGCCCCGGAAGTGGCTGTCGAGCAGGTGGAAGATGGACCCTTTGCGGTCGTTCTCGACGGCATAGGTGATGCGGCCGTCGTCGTCCAGCTTCTCCTTGTGGTTGTTCACCATGCAGCCGGTCACCACCAGCACGGCTTTTTCATTTTTCCGGGCCGCCTGGCTCACCTCCTGCCGCGACTTGTGGTCGCTCTGGTTGGTCACGGTACAGGTGTTCACCACGTAGGCGTCGGCCTCCTCGTTGGCACCGACGATCTCGTAGCCGGCATTAACGAAGTCGGATATCACCGCGTTGGTCTCGTACTGGTTGAGCCGGCAGCCCAGCGTCTTGAATGCGATCCGTTTCTTCATGCCGTCTTCAGTTCATTTACGTCAACCAGCTCGCCGGCCACCGAGAAGTCGGTCGCCGAAACGATCTTCACGTCCACGATCTGCCCGATGAGGGCGGTGTCGGCGGAGGGGATGCGCACGTTGATCCTCCCTTCGGTGAGCCCCGCCAGGTGCTCGCCCTTGCGGTCCAGCCCCCGCACCAGCACCCGGTAGGTGCGGCCGACCATGGCCCTGTTGAGGGCACGCGACGACCGCTTCAGGTCTTCGGTGAGGGTGTGGAAGCGCTCCTTTTTGATGTCTTTCGGAATGTCGTCCTCCCAGCGCGAGCTGGTGGCGCCCGGCCGCGGCGAATACTGGGCGATGTAGGCCATGTTGTATCGGAACTCCTCCATGATGCGGCGTGTGTTCTCGAACTGCTCGTCCGTCTCGCCGGTGAAGCCGACGATGATGTCGGTGAACAGGGTGGCCTGCGGTATCTTCTCGCGGATGGTCTTCACGATGCTCCTGTAGCGTTCCACGTTGTGCTTGCGGTTCATGCGGATGAGCACCTTGTCGTCGCCCGACTGCACCGGCAGGTGGATCTGCCTGGCCAGGCAGTCGTACCGGGCGATCACCTCGATCACCTCGTCGGTCATGTCGCGGGGGTGAGGGGAGGTGAAGTAGACCCAGAACTCCTTCCCGCTGCGGTTGCCCAGCTCGCCGATCCTTCGGAGCAGCTCCGGGAACCCGATCTCTTCGCCTTTTTTGTCGAGCCCGTAGGAATTGACGTTCTGTCCCAGCAGCGTGATGGATTTGTATCCTCTTTCAACCAGGGATTCCACCTCTTGTAGGATCTCTTCCGACGGGCGGGATACCTCCCGGCCGCGGGTGTAGGGCACGGCGCAGAAGGTGCAGAACTTGTCGCAGCCGTTCTGGATGGGGACGAAGGCTTCGAAGTCCGACTCGTAGGCCGGCTCGATGTTCCAGAAATCGGAGATGTGCTCGTTGAGCTTCAGGGCATCGGATCTTTCCTTCAGTTCCCGGATGCGCGGGTTCTGGTAGACGGTTTCCCGCGACTTCCGGGCATCCAGGCTCGCCGGCGTCACGATGCCGTACTGCCGGATCATGTCGGGCAGCTCGTGCAGCTCGCTCATGGGGAAGACGATGTCGAACAGCTTGAGGAACTTCTCCTTGTCGGAGGGGAGGATGCAGCCGGTGACGAAAGTGACCAGGTTCTTCTTGTTCTTCATGCGGTTCCATTTGGAGATCCGGGAATAGACCTTGTCGATGGCTTTCTGCCGCACCGAGCACGCCAAAATACCCACCAGGCTGGCCTCCTCCTCGTCGTCCGTCCACGTATAGCCCATCCCCTCGATCACGGGACGCGTGCGCTCCGTGTCGGAGAGGTTCATCTGGCAGCC
>CAYLTG010000296.1:0-2944 GCA_964386225.1 uncultured Bacteroidales bacterium | reverse complement strand
AAAGGGCACAGACCGTCGTGAAAACACTGGAGACCATGGGCATCGCCTCCGACCGCCTGAAAGCCAAAGGATGGGGCGAGACCAAACCGATCACCGGCAATGACACGCCGGAGGGCAAAGCCACCAACAGGCGGGTGGAGTTTGTGAAGATGTGACAGCATCTTCTCACACAAGGATGATTGGAACAAAAACACTAAAAAATAAACAAGATGAAAAATAAAAACACCTTCAAGTCAGCAACTGCTGTTTTGATACTGATAATGATCTCAGCCGAGCTTATGGCACAATTCACCGGCACCATGGTATTCAACAACATGGGCAAGGAACGTCATTTCAAGGTCTATCAGTCCGATGCGGGCTATCGCTATAACTTCGATGAAGATGGTCAGCAGGGGGCGGTCATCGTCAAAACAGGCAGTGCCGAGGTGATCATGCTGATGCCCCAGCAGAACATGGCCATGAAAACCCCGGCCGGCAGCCCCATGAGCATGGGCAGCGACCCCTTGAAATCATTTGAGCACTACCAGGAAGGAGGGATCATGAAACAAGAAGGAAAGGAGAACATCAACGGTATCGAATGCACGAAATCCACATTATGGAACGCAGAGAATCCCGACCAGAAGATGTTCACCATGTGGTTCTCCGACAAGTACAAATTTCCCATGAAAATGATCAACCACATCGACGGGCAGGAAGATTCAGGCATGGAGATGCGGGACGTGCAGTCATGGTCTCCTGATCCCGGAATGTTCGAAATACCGGATGGTTACCAGGTGATGGAGATGCCGGGGATGGGGCAGTAGGAATGAGGCAGGGCCGTTCGTAATTTTATTCAACAAAACAAGAGGCACATATGAAAGCAATCCGTCATTGCATTTCGGTTACATTGCTGTTTTTCCTTATTTTTCCCCTGCATGGCTCTGCCCAGGATAAAAACAGCCCGGACTACTGGGATCAGAAACACTATGAGCTATACTATACCATCCATCAGGATTATGAAAAACCTGCGCACAAATCTTCCCTTGATGAATATATCTGGTGGATCCGAAAAAAAGGGAAGGACCGGCGGGCAGTTCAGGAAGCCTGGGACGAATTGAACCAGCTTTATTTGGCCGATCCGGAGAACCAAGCCTTCAAGAAATGGATGCAGAAGTTCTTTGAGCTTCACAAATATGCCGTCGAATCCGGGAACAATACCGTCAACGGGGCCTCCATGGCACACATTCGATTTGATTATGCCGGATACTCTCCCGAAAGCCTCATCGAGCTCGTGAGAAAGGTCGGTCGTCCTATTTATTCGGCCGCAATGGAAGAGGAATTCGATCCTTATTATCCGAGAGGCCGCTCCAACTGCCTTGTGAATTGTGCGATCGGTCTGCTGGAGAGCGACCCTTACGGATTCAGTCTGTACAGGGACAGGGAACTCTTACACGGTTACCTTGATGATGAAGGATTTATTAATCTGCCGGATTATGACTTTAACGTTGAATGCGAGCGCAGAGGGGCCTTCGTTCGCAATACGGAAGGTGAACCCGATAAAGAATTGACCTATGCTTTCGAGAATGCCGGTGAGATCATGACAGAATGCGAATGGTGGGGGTTTGCAGGAGAACGTCAGGATGCTGAGGACCTGTTGGTTGAATACTACAAGGATGCCTTGTGCAAAAGGCCTCCCCACATGACCAATATGGGGCATAAGTTTTACCGGGAACTCGCCCAGGAGCACAACCTGAAAGAAGCGATAGATTATAACAATGGGTTCTATGGTGTGCTCTACGGCAAGGTGGAGGTGGAAGAAGAAGGAGTCAAAAAACGGGCACCCGGGGCCCAGGTCGTCTTTGAATCGGAAGATGAAAAATGGGAAACCTCAGCCGACGAGAATGGGATTTACCGCTTCGAAAAGGCCATCCTTCATAAACACTGCTCTCCATTCCACATCTATGCCACTTACAAGGGCGACAGGGTGGATGATGAGGTAAAATGCACCTATGAGGAACCTGACCCCGCTGCTATCATGGAAAAGGACCTGCTGATAAAATCAACGGCAAAATTCGAATGGAATTGCCACATCAATTTGGAGGCTTCCTGGCTCCTTCAGTGCAAATATTTCGCTGGCGGACAAATTGAGGTAACGAATATGCAGGAGCAGGCAATGGATATGAAATTCTCCGTTGACCAAATAATTTTTCAGGGAATGAGCCCCCTGGCCAGCTTTGGCAAAGTTGAGGGTTCAGGAATATATTCCTTTGAGCTGGATGATTCCCACGAGACGATGAGGGATGACTATCACCAGGTAAAAAGAACGTACGGAGACGAAATGTTTTCTGTATCACCAGAAATATTGAGCATAATGATCCAGAAAAATATGACACCGGACGATGGAATGAGCCAGGAAGAGAAAATGAAACAGCTAAAGGAAAAGATGGAGGCCGATCCCATGTCTGCCTACCAGGAAATCCTGGCCATGAGCAAGGACAATGAAGAAAAAGAATTCAATAACATCATGATCACGATGCATGTTCTGCCACCGGGATTGGTGAATATTACCACAATGACCTCGACGGAGTCGGATGAAGGGCATGAACATGTCAGCAAGACACTGGAGATGCCTGTCGTAAAACCCCTGGCATTTAGTATGTCGGGTACCCTGCAGAACCATAAAGACGGGACTGCCAATATCACAGCCTCATATGATTCTCTGGGATATTTCCCCAATGGCATGCCTTCAAGTTTTGGCTGCCCCGACGTCACGGTGAAGATAAAATGCGAACTGATGATGCTCAAAAAGAAATAGATATCATAATGGAAAAAATGTCAAATACATATGAGTTACCACCATTAGATATGATTGGTTGATATCATGCTTAATCCTTTTTTTCAGCAAGGTTCAAAAACTGAGCAAAATCTTATTGACATCAAAACAGATATCAGCTTTATCAACAAT
>CAYLTG010000295.1:0-2962 GCA_964386225.1 uncultured Bacteroidales bacterium | reverse complement strand
ATAAAATTCGGAAAGGCCTTATTTTATGCCGGTATTGAAGGGAGTAACGTTGTATCGGTTTTATAAAAACGATACAAATCGCGGGGCGTCAGTCAGAGGTTACCTTCGTACGCGATACATAATCATGGGGAGGCACACCTTCGAAGCGTTTGAAGGCCGTAATGAAGGAGGCGCGGCTGGAAAAGCCTGACAATGTTCCGATGGCTTCCAGGGTTAGCTCTTTCGCCCTGCCCTTGTGGATGAGACCCTTGGCATGCTCGATGCGCCAGCGGTTTCGGTAATTGGTGAACGATTGCCCCTTTTCCTCGCGGAAGAAATAGGCGAGATGGTGAACGGGAATACGAACCAGTACGGAAAGTTCGGTGAGGTTGAAATCTTTGCTGAGGTAGGGCCGTTGCTCCGCCATGCATCGTTCCAGTTTATCCCTAATCGAGCTGAGATATGCCGCTTCCAGTGGGGCCATCTGCTTCTTTGGCGGGTCTTCCTGGTGACCGTTACTTTCTTTTCTTTCCTTCAGGAATTGATTGGGGAAACGCGGTAAACCATAAAGGATCTCGGGAAAAAAGAGGGGGGAGAGCACCAGGCCCGTCAACCCGATGGCGGTGATATGTTGCAAAATGCTTACAGCATTGACAAAATGTACATCGTCGAGGAATATGGCACGGCCCAGGACCGCGGTATGGCTGGTTACCAGGATGAATGAAAAGACCAGGAACACAGTGATCCACTTGGTCATATACCCCTGTCCGAAAATGATGGATTTTTCCTGTGCCTCTTTCAAATAACGAATAAACAACCGTACTGAAAAGACCAGGTAAATGAATATCAGCAGATCATGGCTCAAGTATACATACGAGTTGGGCATCAGTTTATGCAGGACAGTCGGCTTGATGAGAATCAGGTAATCCAGGTCCTTTATGATCTCAGTCGCCACACCGATCTTGTAATCCCAGGTAGTGAACATATAGGGCAGGGAGATGACCAGCATGACCGCCGCAGGGAGAAAGTGCCAGAGGTCCCTTTTCTTCAGCCGGAAATCATCCTTCAGCGTGCTTCTCACGTACCAGTAATTCAAGGGCCCGATAAGATAGGCGAGAAAATTCAGGTTCATATAGAAGATTCCGACCAGCACGGGAGAACTGGAATACAATTGGACCCACTGAACGAAACCATACAGGCTTACCAGGAAGAAGAATGCACCGAGGAAAATGGATGCCGGGAACTTTCTTGCATTATAATACAAGAGGATGACAGAAAGTACAAGGCCGAGTATGGACATGGATAATAAAAACATACCCCTTTTTTGAATGCATGTTAAGCTTAATTCCCGGTATGACTGACCCCTGGCTTTAAATTAAACAAGCATAAATTTAGATGATTTTTTGAATTGATTTTATAAAATCGATACAAAATCAACGGTAAAATTCAATGAGATTTCATTCCTGGTGCCTTCAATGCCTTTTGTGGATATGCGATAATTTCTTTCAAATGAGGTTTTTAGTGACATCTGATCCCCGTTGCCACGAAAATGGCGCCAGGTTCACAGTGTTTATGGCCAGGCATGAGAAGTAGTTTCAATGGAATGCGAGCCACCCGTGAAGGGGAAAGCCGGGTTGCCGGCGGCTTGGCCGGCACCGCGATGTGGGTTACGGATGTATACACATGACAGGGAAGGTTGATTTGCAGGAATCATGGCGCCCTGCAACAACTTCACCCGACAATCCGGAAGGAGAGGGTCCTTCTCACACGGGACCGGTCCCTGTCCGGGTCACCGGGATGAGGCCAATCAACCTGCCTCCGGGGTCCCGCGCAAAATCACCAGGGTTTATTCACATCACAAAGGGTGATCAAAAGTCCATGATTATCGATGATAAATCTTTGTGTCCTTGGTGAAAATCCTTTGTGTCCTTTGTGGTAATACACAAATGCACCAGCATTATTATCGCTTCAAAAGCATCCGGGATCATTCTTTGATGAACCGTTTCAGCAATGTCTGAACGCCGTCATCCGCACCCAAATAATAAATGCCTGCCTTGAGGTCATCCAGTCCAACGGACAGCTGTTTATCAGCCGTGTCAAAATCCCGGATGATCTGCCCGAGGGCATTGTACATCTTGAGGTTTACCTTTTCGGACGGGCTGCTGATCAAGATGTTCAAGGCCTCAGATGCCGGGTTCGGGAAAATTTCCATTTCCAGTGCGGCGGGTCTGGACAGGGAAACGGGACCGCTGCCCAAGCTTGCCGTGTAATCCTCCACCTCTCCATCCGGGAAAATCTCGCAGGGTGTCGGCGCCCCGCCTGTCTTCATGGTGACACGCATCCGTGTCTGCCCTGTGGCGGTCGAAGGAATAACCATCGTTCCGCTGACCGGTCCCTTTTTGTTGTTCGCGGCGAACACCTGCTCACCCGAATCCTCGAAGTCCCCGTCGGCATTGAAATCGATCCAGATCCGCCAGAAGTTGCGCTGGGTGGTGGAGTTCGGTGAAAGTGCCACCCCGTAGGACATGCCCGGGCCCATACCGACCAACTCAGTTGTGAAATCCGAATAAAGGTCGGCGCCGGAAGTATTGGTGAACGTGCCGATGCTGACCCCGCTGATCCAGTCGAGGGCATTGCTGGTGCTTGCGGAAGCGCAATACGTTCCGCCTGCGACAACGGTAATGAACCCGGTTTTGGTCTCTGTGTCAGACCCCTGGCCATTGGTCGCGGTCAGGGCCACATTAAAAGTGCCCAGTGAATTGTATACCACCGTCGGGTTCTGGGCGGTGCTGGTTTCGGGAGTGCCCCCTTCGAATGTCCAGGACCAGGATGTCGGGTTGTTCAGCGACAGATCGGTGAACTGGACCTCATTGCCCACGGTCACGGTGGTCGGGACGCCGATGAAATCGGCAACCGGTGGCAGTGGCGTGGGTACGCTGAAAATCAGGGTGTAGTCCTCGACCTCCCCGTAAGCGAACAGCTC
>CAYLTG010000294.1:1865-2966 GCA_964386225.1 uncultured Bacteroidales bacterium | reverse complement strand
ATTATAACCTGCGCCCCACGATCATGGCCGCCAGTTATAAACTTGGTGGGGAGGATCTGGAAGGATATGGCGGGTTCGGCATCACACACGCGTTTGGCGCCGGTTTCCGTTTCAGCCTTCTCTATGTGGGAGCTGAATATGTGACTGGGAAGGTCAAAGTGTCCCAGGATTCCACCGATGAGGATATCTGGAAGGACGAAAAAATGGATGTGGGTTGCGTCCGGGTACTGGTGGGGCTGAAGTTCTGATGTGATGCGAAAGTCCTGTTATTCGCGGGTCGGAGTGGGAGCCTCATGTTATTTTTCAGAACAACGCCTTGCAAGACTGTTTTTTGGTTGTTCTCCATTAACGATGTCCCGTCCTGAGCAGGATGGAGCAGGGATTTGATGGTGCACGTCAAACGAAGTCATTCCCTCCGGAGATGATGGGAGCCGGTCACGCGAACAGGCATTAATCTCCACCTAGTTGGTAATTCAATCCCAGGTAGATGTAAGTATTATAACTTTTCATGCTGCCTTGTCCGTGGTCTGAAATTTTATCAAGGTTGTACAGGGTGATAAAACTTCGGGAAGCCCTGAATTCAAGTCCAAGATTTTTATAGAGGGGTAGGACGGAACCCAGCATGATCCCATGCTCCAGGTTCCGTATGACCGAGTAATTGTTATATACGTCCGTATAATCATCAAAAAATCCGCCGGATCCGATCACGACCCGCACGTTCCCCGAATCCCTGCCCCCCAGCAAAAAAGAGAAATAGGGCCCGGCCAACATTTGAAATTTCTTTATGCGAACCGATAGCAACAAAGGGATTTCCAGATAATACAGGCGCATGGAGCCCTCGACATAGGCTGTATAGAACGAGGGCACTTCTCCGCTGTTGCCGTTGATATGCACGGTAAACAGGGTGTCGCGGGTAAAACTCTGGCTGTAATCCAATCCGCGATGGGATAAATACAATCCGGGGGCAACGGAGAGGCGTTCGCTGATCCGCACCCGGTAGGATGCACCTGCAGTGAGTCCGGGCAAGGGTTTGCCGGAGGTGCTGTCGACTGCCTTGACTGGTAAGGGGCCCCCGTAGTTGATCCCGGCCCCGAGGATGAA
>CAYLTG010000294.1:0-1765 GCA_964386225.1 uncultured Bacteroidales bacterium | reverse complement strand
ATGATCAGCGTGCTACCGACCTCCCCCATGAAGTTTCCCCCATCGCCGCTGGAGGTAAAGACGATTATGATGGTGTCGGGATCGACCCCGGGGGTGTTGTATTGGAAATCGATCTCGAACTGGGTATAGGATTGCGCCTCCCCGGTAATGGCCCGGATGGCTGTCCCCAGCGTGTCCTTCTGACCTGTCCCGACATTGTATTTGGTGAGTATGGCCCCAATCCCGGCCGAGTCGCCATTCACCGGTGAATACTTATACCAGCCCTTGATTTTCGATGGCGTATCGGTAAATGGCCTGCCGTTCTGAATGTAAGGCTCGACCATGATGAAATTACCCGAGGTCAGGAGCCCTGAAATGAGGAACGTACCCCACTGTTTGGTTTCCAGGCGGGCGGCATATGCTCCTGAATGGGCATCGGTAGTGGGGGCAACTGTGACCGGCGCACCCAGGGCTGTCAGGGTGTTGAGTGTGACCCACCAGCCGCCGGCGGGCTCGAAGTAGGTATTTGTGGAGTTGGGTTCCCAGTTGTTGAAACCTCCCTCCGGGATCTGGGTCTGTGCCAGGGAAAAACCGACTGCGAAGAACAGGAACGGAACAAGGGTAACCATTTTTTTCATATCAAAATGCATTACAGTGTGAGGGAGTTGCTTCATGAGGTGACCTCCAGCCAAATATACAATTTTTCAGGCACGTAATCGATCAGTGAAAAAAAGATGGATCCTGCCGGTTCAATCCCGTTCACTTTTTGTCAATGAAAGCACAAATTTCATCGACGGCCCGATCGCTTTCCGGCAGGGGAAACAAAACCCAGTCGTGCTGCATGCCAGGATATTCCCTGAACGCGATGGATTGGTCGATGTTTTTGGTCATGGACCTGAGCTTCCTGCAATCGGCGGCGAACAATTCATCAGCGCCATAGAAGACAATGGTCGGGGGCAGATCCTCCAATTCCCCGTTTATGGGCGACAACAGGTAATGGCCCGGGTCATCCCCCCCGGAATAACTTTTGGCTGCATGCCTCAGCATATCGACGGTCAGAATGTGATCGGATTCCTCCAGTTCCTTCAGTGCTTCGTTCGATAGGGACAGGTCCAGCCAGGGAGATAATAAAATCAGTTGTACCGGAAGTTTATGGTGCTTCTCTTTCACCAGTTTTTGTGTGAAGGCCAGGGCCAGCCCCCCTCCGGCCGAATCGCCCAGGAAAATGAAATTGTCGGCAGGGTATTGCTGGCAGAGCATTTCGTAAGCGCCGGTGATCATGCGGAATGTATCCATATAATTGTGCTCCGGTGCCAGGGGGTAATCGATGAGCGTCATACGGCATCGGCTCTTTTTAACGATCTTTTCGGCAAGTTTCCAGTGCCGGGGACTTGCTTCAAACAGGTAGGCGCCGCCGTGCAAGAAAAAGATGTGGGTCAATGATGCCTCTTCCCCGGATTCAAAGGTGGCTATTTCTTTTGTTTGATATTTCCGGAGACTGACCTGGTATGAACGGCGCAGGCGACCCGGCGCAAACCCCGACTTCGACCTTTTCAATCCGGACTTCGCCCTTTTTTCAACCCGTGTATTGAAGTCGGAAACTTTCAGTATCCAATGGAATATCTTCGATTGAAGGCTGGGGGCCATCTGTTTATGATCACTGCTTTCAAGGTATGCTCCCGGCATAGTCACAGGGCTGAGAATGTTTTACGCGAATGCTTGCAGGTTTAACTGACTTAAAGGTAGTTGAAATTTTCTGATGTGGATTAAAGAGGAAGCCGATGGC
>CAYLTG010000293.1:0-2979 GCA_964386225.1 uncultured Bacteroidales bacterium | reverse complement strand
GGCGACAAATGGTGCATCTACCCCATGTACGACTTCGCCCACGGGCAGTCCGACTACCTGGAAGGGATCACCCACTCCATCTGCACCCTGGAGTTCGAGATCCACAGGCCCCTGTACGACTGGTTCCTCGACAACCTGATCGAAACGGAATACAGGCCGCGGCAGCACGAGTTCGCCCGGCTCAACCTCTCCTACACGGTGATGAGCAAACGCAAGCTGCTGGAGCTGGTGACGCAGAAGTTCGTGAAGGGATGGGACGATCCCCGAATGCCTACCGTATCAGGACTGCGGAGGCGCGGTTACACCCCAGAGTCGATCCGGAACTTCGCCGACCGCGTCGGTGTGGCCAAGCGAGAGAACGTGATCGACGTTGGGCTCCTGGAGTTCAGCGTCAGGGAACACCTCAACAAGGTGGCACCCCGGGTCTTTGCCGTGCTGGACCCGCTCAAGGTAACCATCACCAACTACCCCGAAGGGCAGGTCGAGGACCTGGAGATCGAGAACAACCCCGAGGACCCCGATGGCGGCACTCGGAAGGTGCCCTTCTCCAGGGAGGTCTACATCGAACGGGACGACTTCATGGAGGCCCCCCCGAAGAAATTCTTCCGGCTCGGTCCCGGCATGGAAGTGCGGCTGAAGGGCGCCTACATCATCCGGTGCGATGACTACAGAAAGGATGCGGAAGGAAACATCACCGAGCTCCTCTGCACCTACGACCCGGACACGAGAAGCGGCTCGGGCGAGACCCGCAAGGTGAAAGGCACCCTCCACTGGGTTTCTGTCGGACATGCCCTGGATGCCGAGGTGCGGATGTACGACCGCCTCTTCAAGACCGAGTTCCCTGATGAAGTGGAAGAAGAGGGCGATTTCAAGGACAACATCAACCCCGATTCCCTGAAGGTGATCACCGGCAAAGTGGAACCCGGCCTCAGAAGCGCCGGGGCCCTCGACAAGTTCCAATTCCAGCGGCTGGGATACTTCTGCGTGGACCCGGACTCGACCTCTGACAAGCTCGTTTTCAACCGGACGGTGACCCTCCGGGACACCTGGGCGAAAATGAACAAATAATACGCGGCCGTTCGAATTCAATTTCATACATTTGCCGCACATTGCCCGATGGTGTAACTGGCAACACATCCCGGTCTGACCGGGAAGATTCTTGGTTCGAACCCTTGTCGGGCAGCCTATGGATACAAGCCCGCTCCGAAAGGAGCCGGGCTTTTTCGTTTTGCAGCGAACCAAGCTCGCTTGAATGAGCGGAGAAATGAAAAAGCCCGAAGACGCGAAGCGGCCGGGCTTGGATTTTGACGATGTGACCGCCAAGGTTCATGAAATAACCCTTGTCGGGCAGCAGGAGGGAAAGCACCTATGCGGGTGCTTTTTTTTATTGTGTGGTTGATGGTTTTATTCTTTCACAAGAACAATCTTTTGGTTATAGGGTATATATGGTTACAGTAGTGACCGACTAAAAACTTTTTAAAAAATAAAGGGGGATACTCCCTGACGGTTTCGCCCCCATGGTTTAAGTTTGTTTTGTGCAATAAACTAAACCATGGATAAAATTAGGCAAAGTACTCCAGATTCAAAAGACACATCAATAAAATTTGTCGGACAGCCGATCATAAAACAGTTATTAAAATTGGTAGAAGCCGTTAACATAGAGGGATTGATAAGGAAGCACCGGAGCGATTATTATTACAAGGCATTTAAGAGCCGGGCTCATATTGTAACCATGCTGTTCGGGATACTGAGCCGGTGTGATTCGATGACCGAGATTTGCGAGGGTTTAAGGGCCCTGGGAGGCAAGCTCAACCATTTGGGATTGGATAAATCACCTGCCAAGAGTACGGCGAGTGATGGATTGCGCAACCGGAGCCATGAGTTTTTCGAGGATCTGTACTTTTCCCTGGTCAAGAAGTACCGGTCTTTTTTGTCGGACAGCCGAACCTTTGGGCTGACTTTCAAAGAGGTGTTGCTTATTGATTCAACTACAATCCGGCTATTCAGTGACATCTTAAAAGGAGTGGGGCGTAACCCGCAGGGGGATGGCAAGAAGAAAGGCGGGTTAAAAGTTCATATGCTCATCGATGCCGTCCATGCGGTAGGCAGGTTTGTAAAGATCACGGCCGCCAAGGTGCACGATAAGAACTTCCTGAAAGATCTGGCTTTAAACTCCAATAGTATGGTTGTTTTCGACCGGGCCTATAATTACTATCACCAGTTTGAACTGTGGACCAGGAATACGGTGTTTTTTGTGACCCGCATGAAGAAGGACACCATGTATGAGATCATTGAGACCAGGCGGGTTCATCGTCGCAGAAAGGATCAGGCCAAAGTGCTCAGGGAGGACATCATAGACCTGGTCTACCACCCGGAAGATGAACAAGGCAGAAAGCAGATTAAAAAGTATGTGAAGCTGCGCCTGCGCCGGGTGTGTTACCAGGATGAAAAGAACCGGTATTATGAGTTTATGACCAATAACTTTGAGATATCGGCCGAAGAAGTGGCCTTCCTGTACAAAAAGAGGTGGGGCATTGAAGTGATGTTTAAGAAGATGAAACAGAACTTCCAACTCCACTATTTTTATGGGGAGAACATCAATGCAATCTATACCCAGGTATGGTGCACCCTGATCGCACAGTTGTTATTGACCGTGATCCAGGTAATGGCCCGGGTTAAAAAGGCATTTTCGGTAGTAGCCTCCCTGGTTCGCATCCATTTGATCAGTATGCTGGATGTGGCTGAGCTACTAAGAAGCAGTCAACGGGAATACATGCCGATGGTGGTCAAACCACCAGGCGTAATTCAATTGAATGCCTTTGAAAACAAGGGGGGTCTGTTTTGAAAAATGGAAAGGAAATCACGAAAACAGGGTGCCGCAGAAGCTGTAAACACCCAAATGGAAATTTAGTCGGATGATAGTGATACCATATAAACCCCTTTACCATAGAAAATCCACAGCGAAATACAGTCCGGAAA
>CAYLTG010000292.1:1228-2981 GCA_964386225.1 uncultured Bacteroidales bacterium | reverse complement strand
GAGGTGCACCGGCCGGAGCTGCTCATCCAGCAAAAGCACATCGGCATCCATGCCGGGCAGGATGCGCCCCTTGCCCTTGAGCCTGAGGATGGCGGCTACGTTGGAGGTGATTGTCTTCAATACAGTTTCCAGGGGCAGCTTCTCCTCCAGGACCGCATCCCTGATCTCCCGAAGCAGCGAATCGGGATAGCCCATCTCCAGCTTCACCAGCTCCCCCTGCGCATCGAAATGGGGCAGGGAGCCGCAGGCGTCGGAGGTCATGGTGATGTGCTCCGGCGGCACGCCGGCCTCGAGGAAGCCGGCGATGGCTTTGGAGGGCTTCACCTCGTACTCCGGGAAGTAGGGGTAGGAGCTGGAGGTGATGTCGATGTATCCCTCCTTGCCGTAGGTCTTGGCATCTTCATAGATGTAGGTGTTCCTGTTGCAGTGGGTGGGGAAGAACTGCTTCAGCGGGATCTCGCTGGCGGCCACGGCGTCGTATAGGGGCTGGAAGGGGTTCTGCGCGTCGCCCATGTGGATGTTGACGATGCCCGCCTTGCCGCCCAGCATGCCGCCCACGCGGGCGAGGGAGGTGAGGCGCACCAGCTCGTCGATGGTGGGGTGCGACGACCGGTGGTCGGAGAGGGCCACCTCGCCGGCGCCGATCACCTCGTCGATCATGGCGATGTCCTGTCCCACGTCGCCCAGGATCGTGGGTGTGGGCACCTGGTAGGCGCCGGTGTACATCCAGGCGGAGACCCCCTCCTGGCGCAGGCTCTTCACCTTCATCAGCACCGACCGGATGCTGCGGGTGAGGCCGTCGGTGCCCAGGCAGCCGACCACGGTGGTGACGCCGGCGGTCAGCATGTCGGACAGCTTCAGCTCGGGCGTGCGGGTGGCAGGGCCCCCCTCGCCGCCGGCGCCGGCGATGTGCACATGGGCGTCGATGAGGCCGGGTACGAGCTTCAGGCCGCGGCCGTCGACAACTTCGGTCTCCCCGGGCACGACAGGCTCCAGGGAGTCTTTGATGGCGATCACCTTGCCACCGGCAAGCAGGACATCTTTCGTGCCGGCCGGGTCGGGGGTGTAGACTTCGCAATTCTTGATCAATATCATAGCATGTGGTTTCGTTGCCCGCTGTGGCCTCTGACCGCAGCGGAAGATCTATTTTCCTGTTATTATGGTACTCATCCCGTCGAATACTTGCAACCCCCCGGTCCGTTCCAGGTAACCGGCATTGGCCATGAGCTGATCTCAGGACATGTTTTCAGCATGTTTTCTGATGGATTTGAAGAGGTCCTTTTTCTGGTTGAACTGCTCTTCGATATCATAATCATCCTGAAGTCCCAGCCAGAATTTGGCAGAATTCCCAAAATAGTTGCTCAGCCGGAGGGCCGTGTCCGCAGTGATCCTCCTTCTGCCCTTCAGTATCTCACTGACCCTGGTTTGAGGAATCTTAAGGTCCTTTGAGAGCTTGTATGCGGAGATGTTGAGCGGAACAAGGAATTCCTCAAGCAGCACTTCGCCGGGATGGACATTCATCAGCTTTTCCATGACTGGATTATTTGTGATAATCGGTTATTTTAACATCGAATGCGTTTCCATTTGTAAAGGTGAAGATGATCCGCCATTGATCATTGATCCGGATGCTGTAAAACCCGGACAGATCACCTTTAAGTTTTTCGAGCCGGTTGGCAGGTGGGATCCTCAGATCATTGATATCCATTGAGTTGTTGATCATCCTTAACTTCCTCCTGGCTGCATTCTGGATCTC
>CAYLTG010000292.1:0-1128 GCA_964386225.1 uncultured Bacteroidales bacterium | reverse complement strand
CCCCGGACAAAGAGGTCTTTCTTGTCGGCATCGGTGAGGGCGAAATTGAGCCAGTTGTGGTGACCGATATTGATATGTTGGATCAGGTGCTTGTAATCGGGGTTCCGCAGGATGAAGTCATAGTCGTGCAGGTGGCGGATGGAGTTGAACATGGCCCCGAAGAGGTTCAGGGGCGAAGTGATTTTGTTGTACTCGTTCCGGTCGACGCCGAGGCGGACGCCGAAGGTGGGCATCCGGGGGACGGTGTTGAACTTGTGGAACAGGTCGATGGGGAAGTTGGACATGATGCCGCCGTCCACGAAATAGGCCGCCGGGGGGATCTCGCCCTGGTAGCGGGCCAGCCTGTCCCAGCGGGCCTTCGCCTCATCCCCTGCGGGAAGGTCCTTCACGATGAGGGGCGAGAAGAAGTAGGGGATGGACATGGAAGCCCGCACAAAGAGGGCCGGGTTCACCGCGTCGGGGTCTTTCCAGTACAGCTCCCGCATCTTCGGGAACTCCACCTTGGTCTCGGTGGTGAGGTCGGAGGTGATGACGGCGAAGCGGGGCTTCAGGTCGTCCACCGTCCTGTCAATGCCTTCGCGGATCATCAGCGTTGCGCTTTGCACCCGGAAAGCGCCGAGAAGGCCCTGGGTCGTTTCGATGCCGTTCTCCTTCAGGATGCCGGCGAGCCAGGCGAGGAAATCGTTACCGGGGTTGAGGCCCAGGTCGTCGGTGAGGTTGTCGATCACCTGCATCCCCTTCCACACCAGTTTGAACCGCTTCGCCTTCTCCACGAGGGCTTCGACGAAGTCGCGGGCATCGCGGTCGCCGTCGACGAAATCATACAGGTCCTTGTTGGAGAGCACCCGGATCAGGTCACGGGACTTCTCCCCGGCGATGTCGCCGAAGGAGGCCAGCAGCAGGGCGTTGATGGACCCCGCCGACGTGCCGGCCAGGCTGAAGAACCGGAGGCCCATCTGTTCCAGGATATAGGTGTAGCCGATGAGGGCCACGCCCAGCACGCCGCCGCCCTCCTGGACGAGCTCGATGTACTGGTTACCGGTGGAATCGAGTACATCGGAAAACGGTTTTTCGCCGACCCTGTCAGCCTTCAGGCCGGAAAGGATCGATTGTATTTCGGGATGGTTG
>CAYLTG010000291.1:0-2984 GCA_964386225.1 uncultured Bacteroidales bacterium | reverse complement strand
AAACCCTACCACATCGTCACCCCGGCCATGCACAAGTCGCGCGACGACATTGCCGAGTTGTTCCATGAGAAGCTGAACACCCCGCGCGAGAGTACCCCCGAAGAGCTGACGGCGCATGTACGGGGCCTGTTGCGCGACAAGTTCACCAAGGCCGACGTGGGCATCACCGGCGCCAACTTCCTCATCGCCGATGCCGGCGCCCTGTGCGTCACCGAGAACGAAGGGAATGGCATGATGTCCATGTCCTTTCCCAGGGTGCACATCGCCATCGCCGGCGTGGAGAAAGTGATCCCCTCCCTGGCCGACCTGGACCTTTTCTGGCCGCTGCTGGCAGGTTTCGGAACAGGACAACACCTGACGGTTTACAACTCCATCATCACGGGTCCGCGGAAAAGCGGCGAGAAAGACGGTCCCGAGGACCTTTTCCTGGTTCTGCTGGAGAACAACCGTGCCGAGGTGCTCAGGCACAAGCAGCAGCGGGCCGCCATGATGTGCATCCGGTGCGGTGCCTGCCTCAATGCCTGTCCGGTGTACAAAAGCATTGGCGGACATGCCTATTCCACCACCTACAGCGGCCCCATCGGGTCGGTGATCACCCCGCACCTGAAAGGGATGGCGGATTACAAGCACCTCAGCTTCGCCTCCTCCCTCTGCGGCGCCTGCACCGAGGTGTGCCCCGTCAGGATACCCCTCCATGACCTCCTCCTGGAGAACAGGCGCGATTCGGTGGCCGAAGGGCTGTCCACCCGTGGGGAGAACCTCTCCATGAACGCCATGAAGTCTTTCCTGAACAAACGGAAAAGACTTGACCTGGTGAACTCCAAGCTGAAAAACATCGGCATGCAGGTCGTTTTTAAGAAGGCGTGGGGCCACCGGCGCGACCTCCCGAAATTCGCCAGGAAATCGTTCCGCGAGCTCTGGGAGGAACAAAGGGGCAAATAGGCGACACCCACCACCCCTTCCTTTTCAGTATCTTTCATTACCTTTATGGGATCAAGATACCCGGTCCTGCGGAAAAGTTTCGCAGTGCCACCGCGATCGTATCCAACCCTCAACGGCACAGCATTATGAGAACGTTCTTTCAAAGCATCCTGGAAAGGCTGATCACCGAATTTAACCCCTCGACCCCTGGGGGAGGGACCGGCCAGCCTCATCGCCAACATCACGGTGGTGCGGCAATGACATCGCATCGGAGTAATATTCGTATGTTTGAAGAAATATCAGGTTATCAATAGCTATGAAGAAGATCATCACCACCCTCGGCGCGCTGGCCGCATTGCTAGCGGTCCTGCTGTCATGCTCCGAAAAGCCCCATGAATCGTACCTGCCGGCCGGCAGCCCGCTGCACACCCGCTGGACCCCGCAGGTGGATGCTGCGCTTCCCTGGCCCGAGTACCCGCGGCCCCAGATGGAGCGCCCCCTGTGGGAAAACCTCAACGGGCTCTGGGACCTGGCCGTCGTTCACCGTGATTCGGTGCCCCGTACCTATGACCGGCGCATCCTGGTGCCCTATCCCGTCGAATCGTCCCTTTCGGGGGTCGGACAAAGGGTGGGCAGCGACCAGGCGATCTGGTACCGGCGACAGGTAAGCATTCCCGGTGAGTGGAAAGGGAAGCGTATCCTGCTGCACGTGGAGGCCTCCGACTGGGAGACCACCCTGTTTGTCGACGGGCAGGAGGCAGGTACCCACCGCGGAGGATATGATCCGTTCTCCTTCGACATCAGCGCCTTTGTGGAAGCAGGAAAAACACATACCCTCGTATTCTCCGTGTGGGACCCGACCGACAGGGGTTTCCAGCCCCGCGGCAAACAGGTCGGCGAACCCCGGGGCATCTGGTACACGCCGTCGAGCGGCATCTGGCAGACGGTATGGATGGAGCCTGTGGCGGGAACCTTCCTGGAGGACCTCCGCCTGGCCACCGACATCGACAGGGGTGAATTGCGAATAGACCCGCAGGTGAAGGATGCAGGCCCGCGCACACGGCTGGAGGTCACCGTCCTGAAGGCTGGTGAGAAGGTGGCCCATGGGTCATTCGATCCGGGTGAGGTCCTGGTCCTGAGCATTCCGGATCCGGTGCTGTGGCATCCGGACCGGCCCTTCCTCTACGACCTTCGGCTGACCCTCTCGGATGACGGGCAGGTGATGGATGCGGTCACCTCCTACTTCGGCATGCGGAAGATCTCAATTTCGAAGGATGAAGGCGGGTTCAACCGGCTGGCCCTCAACAATGAGATACTGTTCCAAAACGGGCCCCTCGACCAGGGGTTCTGGCCCGACGGGCTCTACACCCCGCCCACCGACGAAGCCATGCGGTACGACATTGAGATGACAAAAGCCATGGGCTTCAACATGCTGCGCAAGCATGTCAAGGTCGAGAACAGGAGGTTCTACGCCCACTGTGACCGGCTTGGCATCCTCGTCTGGCAGGACATGCCCAGTGCCTCCGGCTTCATCGCCCCCGACGGCGACGACCTGCAGCCTTCCTCTGCCCACCGGGAAAACTTCGAAAATGAACTCCGGCAGATGATCGCCGCTCATTTCAACCATCCTTCCATCATCATGTGGGTTCCCTTCAACGAGGGCTGGGGCCAGTACGACACGGAGCGCATCGTGGGCCTGGTGAGGTCCCTGGACTCCACGCGCCTGGTCAACAATGCCAGCGGCTGGACCGACCGCGGCGCGGGCGACGTGATCGACATACACCATTACCCCGACCCCCGTTGCCCGGAACCGGAACGGGCCAGGGCCTCGGTCCTCGGTGAGTTCGGCGGCCTGGGGCTTTACGTGGAGGGGCATGTGTGGCAGGAGGAGAACTGGGGCTATGAACAGATGCGCGAAGTGGACGAACTGCTGCTGAAATACGAGGATTATTACAGGCAGGTGAGGGAGATGGAAGGAACATGCGGGCTGGCAGCGGTCGTCTATACCCAGACCACCGACGTGGAGACCGAGACCAACGGGCTGATGACCTACGACCGCGACC
>CAYLTG010000290.1:0-2989 GCA_964386225.1 uncultured Bacteroidales bacterium | reverse complement strand
ATGAACTACATCGACCTCCTCCTCCTCCTTCCCATCATCTGGTTCGTTTACCAGGGGTTCCGAAAGGGGTTCGTCATCGAGCTGGCCTCCTTGCTGGCCCTGGTACTCGGCATTTATGCCGCCCTCTATTTTTCGGGGTATGTCGCCACGGTCCTGGTCGATCACCTGAACATGGGCCCCAGGTACGTGCCGGTGGTCTCCTTCATCATCACCTTCATCGTGGTCGTGTTCCTGGTCTATGCGGTGGGGAAGCTCCTGGAGAAACTGATCAACCTGGTGGCCCTCGGGTTTTTGAACAAGATCGCCGGGGCGGTCTTCGGCCTGCTGAAGGGAGCAGTATTGATCAGCGTGGTCCTCATGATCATAAACCACTTCAACGAGGATCTCATATCAGAGGAAAAGCGGTCGGGTTCCATGCTCTACGAACCCATCGAGGGCATCGCGCCCATGCTTTGGGACAGCTTCCGGGATTGGGGCCCGGACGATGAGAAGATCAGGGAACTGCAGGAGGGGAAGGACCCGTATTCCGTATAAATTGCTGAATTGTTGAATTACTAAATTGTTGAATGGTGCACTAAGATTCGTTTCGTGGAAAGACCAACGGCTTCCATCCCTATTTACCCTATATACCCTATTTACATATTTACCAAAACCACTACTCCTTAATGGCTTTGACTCCGGGAAGCTCCTTCCCTTCGATATATTCCAGCATGGCGCCGCCGCCGGTGCTGACATAGCTCACCTTGTCCTTGAGGTCGTATTTGTTGATGGCGGCCACCGAATCGCCGCCGCCGATGAGCGAGAACGCCCCTTTCTCCGTCGCCCTGGCCACGGCTTCGGCGATGGCCCTGGTGCCGACGGCGAAGTTCTCCATCTCGAACACGCCCATGGGGCCGTTCCAGAGAATGGTCTTCGAGTTCTCGATGATCTCGGTGAACCTGCGGATAGTCTCCGGGCCTATGTCGAGGCCCATCCAGTCGTCGGGGATGTCGTCGGCCTGTGACATGGCCATCTCGGCGCCGTTGTCGAACCGGTCGGCGATGACGGCATCGGTGGGGATCTCCAGGTTCACCCCCAGCTCCTCGGCCCCTTCGAAGGTATGAAGGGCCACCTCCAGCAGCTCGTCCTCGACAAGCGATTTGCCCACATGGCCCCCTCTGGCATGGATGAAGGTGAACATCATCCCGCCGCCCACGAGGAGGTTGTCGACCTTGCTGAGGAGGTTGTTGATGATCTCGATCTTCCCCGACACCTTGGCGCCGCCCAGGATGGCCGTGAACGGCCTGCCGGCTTCGTGCAGCACCCTGTCGATGTTCTGGACCTCGTTCTCCATGATGTACCCGAACATCTTGTCGTCGGGGAAGAACTGTGCGATGATGGCCGTGGAGGCATGGGCCCGGTGGGCCGTGCCGAACGCATCGTTCATGTAGGCATCGCCCAGGGAGGCCAGCTTCCTGGCGAACCCTACGTCGCCCTTGGTCTCCTCCTTGTGGAAGCGGAGGTTCTCCAGCAGCAGCACCTCGCCGGGCTGCAGGCCTACAGAAAGCTCCGCCGCCGCCTTGCCGATGCAGTCGCCGGCAAACTTCACCTCCACCCCCAGCTGTCCGGAGAGGTATCCGGTCAGGTGGATCAGGGAAAATCGCTCCTCCGGTCCTTCCTTGGGCCTGCCCAGGTGGGACATGAGGATGGCCGCCCCGCCGCCGTCCAGTATCTTCCGGATGGTGGGGATGGCCGCATCGATGCGGGTGGTGTCCGTGATCTCGTATTCCGCGTTCAGGGGCACGTTGAAATCGACCCTCACCAGGACCTTCTTGCCGCTGAAATCATAGCTGTCAATGGATTTCATTATTCTTCAATTTTTTATTTTCAAAATTCCTTTGCGTCTGCATCGTGTCTTTGTGCCTTCGTGGCGATAAAAAAAAATGCCACAAAGGCTCGAAGGCGCAAAGGTTCACCAGGAGTTTTATTATCAACAGACCAAAATATTTGGTTTTATCGTTTACCTTTGGGGAAACCAAAATTACGATAAATTATTTCATCACTTTGATTATTTTTGGCAATTCCCAGGCCAGCCACTTGAACGATATTGAATGGAAAAATTCCAGGGATCCATACAGTCCAAACTCAGAAAGCAGGAAACCTCCATTTTCGCCGTGATGTCGGCGCTTGCCCGGGAGCACGGCGCCATCAACCTGTCGCAGGGCTTCCCCGATTTCCCGATCTCCCAGAAGCTGATCGAGCTGGTCTTCGAGTACATGCGCAAGGGCTACAACCAGTACGCCCCCATGACGGGCATCCAGCCCTTGCGGGAGCAGCTGGCGCTCAAGTTCGAGAAGCTGTACAACGCCTCCTACGACCCGGACCGCGAGATCAACATCACGGCCGGGGCCACCCAGGCGCTCCATACGGCCATCGCCTCCATCATCCGCGACGACGACGAGGTGATCGTGTTCGAGCCGGCCTACGACTCCTATGTGCCCGTGATCAAGCTCCATGGCGGCATGGTGAAGTATGCCCCGCTCAAGCTGCCCGACTACCACATCGACTGGCAGGAGGTGAAGAAGCTGATCTCCAACCGCACCCGGATGATCGTCATCAACTCCCCCCACAACCCCACGGGCAGCGTGCTGAAGCCTTCCGACATGAAGGAGCTGATCAAGATCACCCGCAACTCCGACATCATCATCCTCAGCGATGAGGTGTACGAGCACCTGATCTTCGACAGCATCCGGCACGAGAGCGTCAGCGCCTATCCCGAGCTGGCCCAGCGGGCCTTCGTGGTGGGCTCCTTCGGGAAGACCTTCCACGCCACCGGCTGGAAGGTGGGGTTCATCCTTGCGCCCGAGAACCTGATGGAGGAGTTCCGCAAGATCCACCAGTTCGTGGTCTTCGCCTGCAACACCCCCATCCAGCATGCGCTGGCAGAGTTCCTCACCGACAGCACCAACTACGAGGACCTGGGCAAGTTCTACCAGCGCAAGCGCGACCA
>CAYLTG010000289.1:0-3040 GCA_964386225.1 uncultured Bacteroidales bacterium | reverse complement strand
TGGGCGAAGAACTCCACCCGGAGGAGGGTGTCA
Source organism: uncultured Bacteroidales bacterium (assembly GCA_964386225.1). Lineage (GTDB taxonomy): Bacteria > Bacteroidota > Bacteroidia > Bacteroidales > JAADJA01 > JAADJA01. The sequence continues at coordinate 3,007 of CAYLTG010000289.1, read as the reverse complement.
TTTACCAGGTAAAAACCTGTCAGGTCGGCCGTGGCGATCCCGTTTTCGTGCAAGATGGATTCCGCTGTTGCCGTGGCCGGGACTTTTCCCGTGATGAACCTGCCATCGCCGAAGAAACCGCAATATTTTCTGTGCAGGGCTCCCTCTTTTTTTTCTTTCCGCGTCAGCGGGGGAACAGCCGATGCCGAGAGGTAAAGATGCGTGGTGTCCAAAAATGCCGGCGGTTTGTTCTCCCCGGCCCTTGTGGCGAAGGTATACGCCGGATGTTTCGGCCGGTAGGCGCCGTCGGGAAGGAAGGTGTAGTTATTGCAGCCGGCAAGAAACAGGGTGGCGGCCAGCCCGGCAATAGCGATTTGCAGGGGGAAAGGCCTTGCCTGGCCCGGGGTTCCGGTCACCGATCCCCTTTTTGTCATTCGCGGATCATCCAGGTGCGGATTCTTGGGTTCCCGACAGTTTGCGGATGATCAGGCTTGCCACGAACGCCTCCACCAGGCTCAGCGGGATGGCCGCCCACAAGATCCCCGCCGGCAGCACCCCCATGTTGCCGATCACCACCCACATCAGCACAAACCCCACGAACCAGGAAAGGAAGGTGGTTTGCCAAAGGTTGAATTTTCCGGATATGATGAAGATAGCGATGGCAAAGAGCAGGGACCACAGCCCCCAGAGCGCCCCGTTCACCGGTTCCGAAGGGAACACCAGGCCAAGCCCCTCATAGTGCCCGGTCCAGTAGGATTTAAGGAGCACCTCGTTCCTGACGAACTCCGAAACGCTGATCCACACCGTCGCCATCAACACCGAAAGTACTGTTCGTTGCACACTCTTCATTATTCACTTTTCTATTTTCATTTTTCAATATTACTTCCCCAGTTTTCCCCCCAGCCAGCCCATCGGCACATAGGCCACGGCCACGTCGACGATGGCGAACCATACCGGCGAAGGCAGCATGAACAGGTTCATTACGCCGCCGGCGAGGAAGAAGAAGCCGATGACAAATGCGAAGGTCATTTTGCGGGTGGCGGCCACCTTCGCGGCCAGGAAGGCCCCGGTCAGCGTACCGAGGGCATGGGCCAGGAACGGCATGAGGAAATGCTGCGGCCCGAACAGGTGCATGTTCTCCTTGAGGCTCTCCATGCTGGAGGGATCGACGCCCTCGGGCAGGGGGATGATGCTTCCGCTGACGGTGATGATGCCCATGTTCACGATGCTGCCGACGACCACGCCGGCGATGACGGCCAGGATATTTCTGAGGATGGGGTTCATAGTGGGATGATTTGATTGTGGATTTTGTTGGTATTCATGACCTGAAAACAATTCTTTCACTTCAAAGGTTCATTGTCAGTTCGATCCGAAGGCCTGCCGGTCTTCAATCCCCGTTGGCCAGGGGCACGAAAATGCAATACGCGTCGTTGCCGTCGCGGATGGCGAACGAAAGCACGCTCAGCTGCCCGTCCTCCACGTAAACGAAGGGCCTTTCCATGCGGTCGGGGGCCAGGATGCTACCATCCTGGAGCGCGAGTTTCTTTTCATTGACGACATAATTGGCCGCCTTCCGCCATTCTGTGCCATCGGCCGATTCCATGAGCCCGATGAAGCCTTTCGCGTGAAAGATGGCATAGTACTTCCGGTCTGTGTCGCTGTACCACAAGGATGCATCCTCCGTATCGAGGTCGCCGATCACGGGGTCCTCCAGTATCCTGAACGGACCGGTCGGCGTCTCTGCGACGGCGATGGCCTGGTTGCGGACGAAATAACCCGCCCCGGGGCGGTCACCCTTGACGATCATGTGGTAGAGGCTGTCGGGGCCGCGGGTGACGGCCGGGTTCACCGTCAGGGTCTCGATGGGTCCCGCCGGCTCCACGATGGGGCTTTCCATCCTTACCCACGGGCCGTCAAGTGATTCTGCCATGGCTACCCCGGTCCGCTGGTTGTTGCGCAGCAGCATCCAGTCCGGATGCTCATAGCCTGCCACGCCGGTCTCCTGTATTTCCTCATCCGTCCTCAGCTCCTTCCCGGTATTCGTCGCGATGTAATAGAGGTAATACTTCCCTTCGAAATGCTTGATCTTCGGGTTGTGGGCATTGATGGCATCCCAGTGGTCGCCGCCCCGGCCCTGCAGCACAGTCTCCACGAAAGCATAGGGCCCGGCGGGGTGGTCGGCCACGGCATGGGCGATCTCCGACCGGGTCAGCCAGCTGGTGAAATTGAGTTTCCTCGGCCAGCGCGCATAGAAAAGGTGGTACCTGCCATCCTCTCCCCGGATGATGGACGATCCCCAGTTGAAATATTCCGGGTCGTTGAAGATGTTCTCATCAGCGACCGGCTGCACGAGGCTGCCCAGGTCCAGCGGGGGAGGGCCACCCTGGGCCGGCAACGGGTTGCTGCCCATGCCGGGGCCCAGCGCGAGGACAAGAACGATTGCGAACGTGAATCTCATTCAAAGATCAGATTGCTGGATGTGCTTACGGACTTTGACAAAAAAGAGAGCGTCTCAAAATACCACATTCAACCACCTCAGCGATTAAATTTCAAAAGAAGGGGTCCTGACGCGACTAATTATCAAAGGCAATCCTTTGTGCCCTTCGTGAAAATCCTTTGTGTTCCTTGGTGGTTAAACCTCCTGAAGACTTTTTCCTTTCCAGGTCATTTTTTCTTCACGATCAGGTTCAGGATGAACAGGATGACGATGGCGCCGATAGCCCCTGTGAGAATGGCGCCCAGCCACCCTTCGCCCAGGTTGATGCCGATGAGTCCCAGCAGCCAGTAGCCCACGAAACTGCCCACGATGCCGACGATGATGTTCCAGAGCAGGCCGAGCCCGCTGCCGGTGTAGATGAGGCTGCCCAGCCAGCCGGCCAGGGCCCCGATGATGATGGTTCCGATGATTTCCATTACTTAGGTTTTATTATGATACAAGGTTGAATTGAGGCAGAAAGATACGATTTTTTTATTATCCCATCGATCGTTCTTATATTGCTTCTTCCACCGGCATGCGGTAGGCCGCCAT
>CAYLTG010000288.1:0-3050 GCA_964386225.1 uncultured Bacteroidales bacterium | reverse complement strand
GGGCAAACAGCTCGTATTGAGCCCCGTGTTTCATGATGGCCAGCATGGTCATCGTAGCCTCGTGGATCTCCGCCCCGTCGAATACTCCGCATCCCGAAAGTACTATCGCGAATTTTTTCATGATCATGATCTTATTTTAGTGAATAGCTCTAATTCTAACCTCTAACCTCTAGCATCTGGTTTCTAGCATCTAGTTTCTTGGCTCTTGGCTCTTAAAAATGCGAATATAACCATTTTCCCCCTTCGGTCAAAACCCCTATTTTTGTAAAAATTTCCAGATGAAGACCAAAGACGAGATCGTCCAGAACTGGCTTCCCAGGTATACCGGCACCACCGTGGAGAAATGCGGGAAATACATCCTGCTGACCAACTTCCAGGGGTACCTGGAACTGTTCGCCGGCATGCACAGCGTGCCCATCGATGGCCGGGACAGGGCTATGCCCAGCGCCACGGCGGGTGAGATCACCATGATCAACTTCAACATGGGCAGTGCCAACGCGGCCACCATCATGGACCTGCTCAGCGCCGTAGCCCCCAAGGCGGTCCTGTTCCTGGGGAAGTGCGGCGGGCTGAAAAAAAAGAACCAGCTGGGCGACCTCATCCTGCCCATCGCGGCGATCCGCGGCGAAGGGACCTCCAACGACTACCTCCCCCCGGAAGTTCCTGCACTCCCTGCATTCAGCCTGCAGAAGGCGATCTCCACGACCATCCGGGACCATGGCAGGGACTACTGGACGGGAACGGTCTATACCACCAACCGGAGGGTTTGGGAGCACGACAAGAACTTCAAGCGATACCTGCGCAAGACCCGGAGCATGGCCGTCGACCTGGAGACCGCCACCCTCTTTACGGTGGGCTTTGCCAACGAGATCCCCACGGGCGCCCTCCTGCTTGTCTCCGACCAGCCCATGATCTCGTCCGGCGTGAAAACGGAGAAAAGCGACCAGCAGGTCACCGAACGATTTGCCCGGGAGCACCTCCAGATCGGAATCGACTCGCTGCACCAGCTGATCAACGACGGGCTCACCGTCAAACACCTCCGCTTTTAAAGTTTCCGGTCATGGGCATGAGCATGGATCAAATACTGGAGGAGCTGCGGAACAAGATTTACCATCCCATCTATTTCCTGGCAGGCGAGGAGCCGTACTTTATCGATACCATCTCCGATTTCATCGAAAAAAACGTCCTCAGTGACACTGAAAAGGAGTTCAACCAGACCGTGGTCTACGGGAAGGATACCGATGTCCTCTCCCTCGTATCCATGGCCAAGCGTTTTCCCATGATGGCCAATTACCAGGTGGTGATCGTGAAGGAGGCACAGGACATACCGAAGATCGAGGAACTGCAGCATTACGTGGAGAATCCGCTCAGTTCCACCCTGCTGGTCCTGAATTACAAATACAAGAAGATCGACAAGCGGAAGAGCTTCTACAAGGCCGTGGACAAGAAGGGGGTCCTCTTCGAGTCAAAAAAAGTGTATGATAACCAGTTGGGCAACTGGATCTCGAAGTACGCCGGCGACAGGGGCTTCTCCATCACCCCCAAGGCCACAGCCATGCTCACGGAATTCCTGGGGAACGACCTTTCCAAGGTGGTCAACGAGGTGGGCAAGCTCATCATCAACCTGCCCAAAAATTCGGAGATCGACGATGAGCAGGTGGAGCGCAACATCGGCATCAGCAAGGACTACAACATCTTCGAGCTCCAGAACGCCATCGGTTCGAGGGATGTGGTCAAGGCCAACCGCATCGTGAACTATTATGCGGCCAACCCCAAGGAGAATCCGCTCATCAAGACCATCGCCATGCTATACGGGTTCTTTTCCAAGCTGCTTGTCTATCACCAGCTTACGGACAAGTCGAAGAGCAACGTGGCTGCGGCCCTATCCCTGAACCCGTTTTTTGTGAGGGACTACCAGGTGGCGGCCAGGAATTACAACAACAAGAAACTGGCGGCCATCATCGGTTACCTGAGGGAATACGACCTCAAGGCCAAAGGGGTGGACAACATCTCCGCCACGGATGGGGAGCTGCTCAAGGAGCTGATGTACAAGATCCTGCACTGACGGGCCTGTCAGGCGTACATTCTCTCGATCAGTGCACCATATTTCTCATGAATGAACTTGCGTTTCAGCTTCAGGGTGGGCGATAACTCCATGCCTTCCACGGACCAGGGCCTGGGGAGGAGTTCAAACTTCTTGACCTGCTCCACTTTGTCGAGAGTGACATTGGTGTCATCCACTTCACGACGGATACGGGCGATGATCCGCTCATCCCTGACCGCTTCCTCGGGGCCCGAGTAGGGATGTCCCTTGACCCGGCACCACGACTCGATGTGCTCGAAATTGGGGATCAGCAGGGCCGTGGTATAGTTCCTGTTCTCACCGATGATCATGGCGTTCTCGATGAAGGGCGACTCCTTGAACTTGTTCTCGAGCACCTGCGGGGCGATGTACTTGCCGCCGGAGGTCTTGAAGATCTCCTTCTTGCGGTCGGTGATCCGGAGGTACTTCCCGTCGACCATCTCGCCGATATCGCCCGTGTGGAACCAGCCGCCGGCGTCGATCACCTCCCTGGTATATGCGGGCTGACGGTAATATCCTTTCATCAGGCAGGGCCCCTTGGTGAGGATCTCGCCGTCGGGGGCGAAGCTCACTTCCACGTTCTCCATGACCGGTCCCACGGTCCCGAATTTGACGCCGCCTTTCTCAAAGGTGCTCACCGCGATCACCGGCGAGGTCTCCGTGAGCCCGTAACCTTCCATGATCTTGATCCCGGCGGCCCAGAAAGTCCTGGCCAGGCGGGGGTTGAGGGTGGCCCCGCCCGATACGATGGTGTCCAGCTTTCCGCCGAAGGCCTCCCTCCATTTGCTGTAGACCAGCCTGTCGGCCACCTTGTGCTGGAGGTTGTAGAGGAATCCCCGGCTCCCTTCCACCTCGTACCGGTGCGCCAGGTGAAGGGCCCAGAAAAAGAGCTGTTTCTTGATCCCCTTCAGGCCGCGGCCGGTCCTCACCAGCTTGTCATAGGTCTTTTCGATGACCCGCGGCACGG
>CAYLTG010000287.1:0-3052 GCA_964386225.1 uncultured Bacteroidales bacterium | reverse complement strand
AACCGTTGTCTTTGTAATATCCAATACAATTCGATTTTTAAATCCCGGACCTATGAAATATCCGATCTTTGCCTTTGCCCTCCTCTGCATGACCTGCCTCCAGCTGAACGCACAACATCAGAACGTCATGATCAGCTCCTCCAATGCCCCGGAAGAACCGGCCATTTATGTCAACCCTTACAACACCGACAAGCTCATCGCCGGTGCCAACATCAACAACCTGTTCTATTCCAGCGATGGCGGTTACACCTGGACCGTCACCACCCTTTCGTCTCCCACCAACGGCGTATGGGGCGATCCGGTCACGATTGTCGATACGGCCGGGAACTATTATTTCTTCCACCTTAGCTATCCTCCTGCGGGCAGCTGGATCGACCGCATCGTATGCCAGAAATCGACCGACGAAGGCCTGACCTGGAACGACGGCTCTTACATGGGCCTGAACGGCACCAAGGCCCAGGACAAGGAATGGGCGGTCGTGGACCGTACCAACAACACCATCTACGTCACCTGGACACAGTTCGACAGCTATGGCAGCTCCAACCCCAACCACGTAAGCAGTATCCTGTTCTCCAAATCGACCGATGAGGGAGAGAGCTGGACCCCTGCACTTAAGATCAACAAGGTGGACGGCGATTGCATCGACAGTGACAACACCACCGAAGGGGCAGTCCCGGCCGTGGGACCCGACGGAGAGGTCTACACGGCATGGGCCGGCCCGGAAGGACTGGTTTTCGACCGTTCGCTTGACGGCGGCACCACCTGGCTCGACGAGGACATCTTCATCGACCCGTTTCCCGGCGGATGGGATTACAACATCCCTGGCATCATGCGCTGCAACGGACTTCCCATCACGGTATGCGACCTCAGCGGCGGACCGCATCACGGCAACATTTACGTGAACTGGTCCGACCAGCGGAACGGACCCGACGACACAGACGTGTGGCTGGCGCGTTCGACCGACGGTGGCGATACCTGGACCGATCCCATCCGTGTCAACGACGACCCGCCCGGCAAGCAGCAGTTCTTCACCTGGATGGCCATCGACCAGGTTACCGGCTACCTCTGGTTTGTCTGGTATGACAGGCGGAACTATGATAATACTTACACCGATGTCTATATGGCCGTCTCCACCGACGGCGGCGAAACCTTCGTCAATTTCAAGGTCTCCGACGATCCTTTCCTGCCCTCCTCCGGCGTCTTCTTCGGCGATTACAACTGCGTGTCGGCCCATGACAATGTGGTGCGACCCATCTGGACCCGCCTGCATGGCGGACAGCTCAGCGTCTGGACCGCCATTGTCGACCCGGATGCGGTGATCTCCACCGGTGTGGACCAGCAGGAAGTGATCCCCTATGCGGAGATGGGACCCAACTACCCCAATCCCTTCAACGAATCCACGGTCATTTCCTTCAAGCTCAGGCAACCCGGGAGTGTTACACTCAAGGTATACGACCTCTTCGGGAATGAGATGGCCGTGCTCATCGATGACGAATACCGGCCTTTCGGGAAATACATCGAGCATTTCGATGCCGGGAGGTACCACCTGGCCTCGGGCGTCTATTATTTTTCCCTTTCGGGCGAAGGGCTGAACATACAGCGCAAGATGATGGTCATCAAGTGACGCTGGCCTTGAACGGTCATGCAGCGAGCCGATGACAATATGTGTCAGGCTGCCGACAGGTTTTGCGCCAATGAATAATAGAGCCTGCGCGGAATAAGTCTTACCAGTCTGAAGATCAGTTTATTGAGGATTCCCGGGACATATATCACCCCCTTGTGATGGTCCAGTGCATGAAGCGATTTCGTGACCACTGCCCTGGCGGTCATCCAGGGGAGCAATCCTTTTTTACCCGTCGCCTCCCTCCCTTTTCCAAGTTTTCTGTGGAATTCGGTGATCGTGAATCCCGGGCAGAGTGCCTGGACCTTGATGTGGCGGGCATGCAACCCCAGGTGCAGGCTTTCGGAGAAAGTGGTCAGGAAGGCCTTGGAGGCGCTGTAGAAATAGTTGTCGGCCAGGGGGATGAAAGCAGCCAGTGAGCTCACGTTGATGATGACCCCACCCCCGCCGGCGATCATTTTCGGCACCACCCGGTGGGTGATGGCGCAGGTGGCATGGACATGCACCTTGAGCATTTTTTCCTGGTTTGCATAGGAGTCTTCAAAGAATTTTTTCCTGCATCCGAAGCCGGCATTGTTCACCAGGACCTCAATATGGTCCAGTGCATCGATGGAATGCAATAACACCTTCAGCTGCTTCTCATGGGTGAAGTCAACGATCAGAGGCTGAACCCGGACCCCATAGGTAGCCGCCAGTTCACGGGCATTGTGTTCCAACAGGTTCGCCCGGCGGCCGGTAAGTAACAGGTGATAGCCTCTGCTGGCGAATTCCCTGGCAAAAGCGAACCCGATCCCGCAGGTGGCCCCGGTGATCACCGCGTATCTTTCTTTTGCGCTCATTGATTTCATGGCTTTCTGGTCTTTAGTTGATACTCATTATTTGGTCGTATCAGTTATTTCTGGTAATGGACTTCTTCAAATGAAATTCTTCCTCACCACGTTCCCGGAAGTTGTTCATCGTCCGGATCATGTTGCCCTGGATGATGGGATCGGTGATCCAGCGCGGGAAAGAGGATTTTTGTCCGGAATAGATGGTGTAGCTGACCGCTACCTGATTCGCGGATTCCTGCACAAAGTGCCATGTCCCCGCCATATGCCGGATTCGCGTGACACCTTTGTTCTCGGGGAGAAAATCAGCAGCTGACCGCATCTCGATGGATGCGCAGCTTCCGTCCGGTTCGGCCTGCAGCCTGTTGACGGCGATCAGGTCCTGTTTCCGCAGCGGCCATGGAATGTCATAAAGCATATAGGAGTACCAGCATGTATCGCTTGTATTCTCAAGTATTTGAAATGACTTTATGGAAGACATCCATTTGCAGGCCAGCTGACCGTCGGATATGAGCTTTATGGCCGTGGCCACATCCCCTTTCATGTGAAAGGTGATGCCCAGCTGCCGCCCTTCGGGGTATCCGCTCATCTTGATGACGCGAAT
>CAYLTG010000286.1:0-3115 GCA_964386225.1 uncultured Bacteroidales bacterium | reverse complement strand
AAACTGGCCATCACCGACGCGGACGAACGGATCGCGGAGGAGGTCCTAAAACTGGTGAACGCATGAAACTGTACCCGTTCCATATCAAGCATATCTACATGCTGGGCATCGGGGGCATCGGAATGAGCGCCCTGGCACGCTATTTCAATGCCCTCGGGGCGAAGGTGAGCGGATATGACAGGACGCGGACACCATTGACCGACCAGCTCGCAGCCGAAGGGATCGACGTCCATTACCACGACGACCCTGCCATGATCCCCGACAACCTGGACCTCTGCATCTACACCCCGGCAGTGCCCAGGTCGCTGAAGGAATTCATCCACTTCGCCACCACCAGCGTCCCGGTCAAGAAAAGGGCCGCCGTGCTGGGTGAGATCACCCGGCAATCGAAGACCGTGGCCGTGGCCGGCACCCACGGCAAGACCACGGTCTCGACGATGACGGCGCACATCCTCCATCATTCCACGCACAGCTGCAGCGCCTTCCTGGGCGGCATCTCGAAGAACTACAATTCCAACTTCCTGTTCTCCGAAACCAGCGACCTGATGGTGGTGGAAGCCGACGAGTTCGACCGCTCCTTCCTGCAACTGCAGCCGGCAGTGGCGGTGGTGACCTCCATGGACGCCGACCACCTCGACATTTACAGCGATCACGACGCACTCAAGGACACGTTTCGCCAGTTCATTTCAGGGACAAAGGCGGAAGGGCATATTCTGCTCAAGCAGGAGGTCCACCTGAACTACAAGCCGGCCGACCGGACGGTGCACACCTATTCCCTACGGGGCGATGCCGATTATCACGGTGCACGGATCCGCCTCGAAGAGGGGCGCTATGTCTTCGACCTGGTCACCCCGGAGGGCACAATAACGGACATCACCCTGCGGATGCCCGGGCTCATCAACGTGGAAAACGCCGTGGCCGCCTCGGCCGCAGCCCTTCTGTGCGGAGCATCGGCCGACGAGGTGAGGATGGCCCTGGCCGAATTCACCGGCATAAAACGCCGCTTCGACGTGCAGGTTGACGTGGACGGGCTGCTCTATATCGACGACTATGCGCACCATCCGGAGGAGATCAAAGGCCTGGTGCACTCGGTGAGGGAGCTGTACCCCGGACGGCGGGTCCTGGGGATCTTCCAGCCCCACCTCTATTCCCGGACCCGTGATTTCGCCGCCGGCTTCGCCGCCAGCCTCGACCTGCTCGACGAAACACTGCTCCTGCCCATATACCCGGCCCGCGAAGAGCCCATGCCGGGGGTGGATGCAGACATGATCCTCCGGCTGATGAGCAGCACCCACAAGAAACTGCTGTCGAAAAAGTCGCTCCTGGAACATCTGGCAACCTGCCCGGCGGACATCGTCCTCACCATCGGAGCAGGCGACATCGACCAGCTCGTGGGCCCCATCAGGGACATTTTGTTGAACCGAAAAAAACATGAACGATGAAAAGGATCCTCAACATCACCATGTGGTTGGCCGGGCTGGCAGCATTGTCGCTGCTGGTCGGCTTCATCGAATCAGAACACAAGAAGATCACCTGCAAGGAACTGGTGGTGAGCATCGACTACGGAGAGGCCGAACCACTCATCAGCCCGGAGGAACTCAACAAACTGGTCCTCAGCTCCTTTGACTCCCTGGTGGGCAAAAAGCTCTCCGACATCAACTCGGTGGACATCGAGAACCACGTGAACGATATCCAGTTCATCGAGTCGGCGGAGGTCTATACCACCATTACGGGCACCATGAAGATCAAGGTGATGCAACGGAACCCGATCCTGCGGGTCATCAATGCGAAGAACCAGGATTACTACGTCGACCGGAAGGGGCGGCTCGTGCCGGTGAAGACGGGCCGGTCGACCCGCGTGCTGGTGGCGAGCGGCCACATCCCCGAAAAATACTCCGACACGCTTGACGTTTCGTCGCCCGGGCATTCCAGGCTGCTGAACGACCTGTACGTCATGTCCAACTTTATCCGGGAGGACGAGTTCCTGCGGGCCCAGATCGAGCAGATCTACGTGACCGACGAAAAGGAGTTCGAACTGGTTCCCAAGGTGGGCCGCCACCTCATCCTGTTCGGCGATATCACCGACATGGAGTCCAAGTTCAGGAACCTGAAGGTGTTCTATGAGCAGGGCATGAAGAAGGCAGGATGGGAAAGGTACAGCAGGATCAACTTAAAATTCAAGGACCAGGTAGTTTGCGAAAAAAAATAAAAACCATATCATTATGAATACATCAGACATCATAGTCGGCCTCGACATCGGGACCACGAAGATCGCCGCCATCGTCGGACGGAGGAACGAACACGGCAAGATCGAGGTCCTGGGCCACGGCCGCACCGAATCCATCGGCGTCAAGCGGGGGGTGGTATCCAACATCGAGAACACGGTGAACTCCATCCGGACGGCCATCGAGGAGGCCTCGCAAAAAGCGGGTGTGAACATCAAATACGTGAACGTGGGCATTGCCGGGCAGCACATCAAGAGCGTGCAGCACCGCGGCGGCATCATCCGCGAGAACTATGACGACGAGATCAGCCGCGAGGATGTGGAGACCCTGCTCAACAATATGTATAACCTGAACATGAGCCCCGGCGAGGAGATCATCGACGTGATCGCACAGGATTACATTGTCGACAACGAGCAGGGGGTGAAGGAGCCCGTGGGCATGCTGGGCAACAGCCTGGAGGCCAATTTCCATATCATCATCGGGCAGACCACGGCGGCCAAGAACATCTACAAATGCGTCACCAAAGCGGGCCTTGAAGTGGTCGACCTCATCCTGGAGCCCATCGCCTCTGCCGAAGCGGTGCTCAGCGAGGAGGAAAAGGAGGCCGGCGTAGTGCTTGTCGACATCGGCGGCGGAACCACCGACATCGCCATCTTCCAGGACGGCATCATCCGCCATACCGCCGTGATCCCCTTCGGCGGCGACGTGATCACCGAGGATGTGAAGGAGGGTTGCACCATCATCCGAAAACATGCCGAGGAGCTGAAGGTGAAGTTCGGGTCGACCCTCGCCAGCGAGAACCGCGACGATGAGATCGTGGCCATCCCCGGGCTGCGCGGACGCCCCCCCAAGGAGATCAGCCTGAAGAACCTGGCCAGCATCATCCAGGC
>CAYLTG010000285.1:0-3137 GCA_964386225.1 uncultured Bacteroidales bacterium | reverse complement strand
GCAGGGTTCCCGTATACCGCTCATTCGAGATGTAGTCGTCCACGATGGCGCAGCCGCCCATGCCGTATTCCAACGTCAGGCCGAGGCGGTTGCGCGGAAAGGAGCCCTCCTGGGCGGCAAGGGGCATGGACAGGACAGCCATATAGCAAATGAAAAGGGCCGATCTCATGGTTTTAGTCGCTTGACACAGGAAGGTCCAAGAAATATACCGAAATTGTAATGGTAAGTATTTGAGATACTTGTAGTTATATAAATATATTCATATTGTTCGGATCGGGGTTCCTGACTGTCAGGTACCGGACAGGTTTGCGCCCTGGGTCGGAAGTGTTCATTTAACGTAAATGTCTATTTTTGCGGCCGATTATGAATTAACCTGTTATTCAGCGCTATGAAAAAGACCATTTTCCTGACCTTCCTGATGTGGACATGCTTTTTGCTGCCGGTCCTGGCGGCTGGTGGAAACGAGGCCGACCGGCAGGCTCACGGCAGGGTCTATAAGGACATTGACCCCATCCGGGAGCGGATCGAGCAAATGACCACCGCCATGAAGCCTCAGGAGCAGTTCCTGGTGGGCCATGAGATCGTCCACGCCCGGGAGTACCTCCCACAATTCTACAGTCAACGCGGTTTCAAGCCGGCCTGGTCGGATCATGGCGCCTTTGCAGATGCCCTGGCGGGGATCGAAGGGTCGTACCTTGACGGGCTGAACCCGGAGGACTATCACCTGCAGGCCATCCGGAAGGTATTGGAGGACGCCGCGCAGCCCGGCGGAAAGGACGTTGATCCGGCCCTGGCCGCGGGGCTCGACATCCTCATCACCGATGCGGTGTTCTACTACGCTTACCACCTGCTCGACGGCAAGAGCGATCCCCACACCCTGGATGCGGACTGGAACCTCAATTACAACGACATCCCCGATTACGCCCCCGAGATCCTGGCCCAGGCCATCGACGACAGGTCCGTTTCCGATCACCTGGCCCAGCTGAGGCCCGATTTCATAGAATACCCCAGGATGATGGATGAACTTGCACTCTACCGCAAGATCCGGGAGCAGGGTGGCTGGGGTACGATCGAGGCATCGGGGAAGATCGATCCCGGCTCCACCGATCCCAGGATACCGCTCATACGCCAACGCCTGAAATTGACCAATGAGCTTTCGGAGGCGGGCGACCCGGAGGGCGAACAATACGACACCTCCCTGGAGGCCGATATCCGCTCCTTCCAGGACAGGCACGGGCTGACCCCCGACGGCGTCATCGGCAAGGGGACCTTCGCGGCACTGAACATGCCCGTGGAGCAGAAGATCGACATGATACGCATCAACATGGAAAGGGCCCGCTGGATCATCCACAACATCCCTCCCAACACCATCGCCGTCAACATCGCCCGCTTCAAGGCCTTTGTGGAGCACGACTTCAACATGGTCCACCAGACCAATGTCATCGTCGGGAAGGAGTTCCATAAAACACCGGTCTTCAGGGCCGACCTGGCATACATCGAGTTCAACCCCACCTGGACGGTGCCGGTGTCCATCGTGAAGAACGAGATGCTGGCCAAGATCAAGGCCGATCCCGGCTACCTCGGCAAGAACAACATGGTGCTGCTCGACGGCGCCGGGAACGTGGTCCCTGTGAGCTCCGTCGACATCGCAAGCCTGTCGGCCAACCATTTCCCCTATACGGTCAGGCAGGAGCCCGGGCCCTGGAACGCCCTGGGGGTGGTGAAGTTCATCTTCCCCAACGAGCATTCGGTCTTCCTCCACGACACCGAAGCCAGGGGCCTGTTCAGCAACACCACCCGCGCTTTCAGCCATGGCTGCATCCGGGTCCAGAACCCGCTCGACCTGGCCGAGGTGCTGCTGCGCGACACGGAGTGGGACCGCAACAAGATCGACGAGCTGGTGGCATCGAAGGAAACGAAAAGGGTCATTCCCAGGACAAAATACGAGGTCTTTCTGCTGTATTGGACCAGCGGCGTGGTGGAGGCGGAGAACAAGGTGTTCTTCCTGCCGGATGTATACGACCGGGACCCCGCCGTGCTGAAGGCGCTTGACAAAAAGGTCAGCCAGGCGGATGCAGGCAGGTGATCATTGCCCGACGATCGCGGACCTCCCGAGGTAACCCGGATCATCGGTGTGAATGTACAGACAGGTGCCCCCCTTGATGGTGTCGATGATCTCCGTGGCCAGTTCGTCGGGGACCGCCGGACATCCCCAGCTCCTTCCAAGGCGCTGGTGCCGCCGGATGAAATCAGGGCTCACGTAATCCGCCCCATGGATCACGATGGCACGCTCCCGTGCCCGGTCGTTGATCCCGGGCTCCAGGCCGTCGAGGCGCAGGGAGTACCCGTGCTTCCCCCGGTACGTCTCACCCGTCATGTAAAACCCCGGGCTGCTCTTGAGCGAACTCTTGATATTGGAGAAGGAACGGGCGAGGTCCGTCCCGCTGTTCTTGCCATGCGCCACATAGGTGTTGTGGATCAGTTTCCGGCTCTTCAGGTCGATCACAAAAAGACGTTCGGCGGTCGATGGCTGCGAATAGTCAATGATGGTCAGGAGCGGCGATGACCCCCCATCAACAAGACGGTAACCCTGCATTGCCCTTTCAAACACGCGGTATGCCATTTTACCTTCCAACGACAGGGTGTCATACAGGATCCGGGTGTCATCTGCAGCGGAGGTGTCGGCCAAAGCACCGCTTTCCAGCACGCTGCCAGGGAACAGTTTCACGGCTGTGTCAGAGAAAAGGAACAGGCAAAAGATAACGGCAACCCAGAATTTCATCGTCCTAAAACTTGCTTTGATCAGAAAAATTGCAAAATTATCAACATTTGTACCATAAATGCGCCGGGGTCTCCGATAAAACCAAGGAATAGACATTCTGCGGCCACGCAAGGCATCCGGGATTGGGCTTTCGGTCAATTATTTTCTATTTTTGCAGGAAAAGGACCGATGAAAAAACAACTTCTGCTGGCTCTGCTCGTCTGCAGTTTATGGTCGCAGCCCCTCGCCTCCCAGGGACACCTGATGCTGGTGGGCGGCGGCAGCGAAAAGAACGGCGGATGGAGCGACGCTCCCTACGGCTGGGCGGTGGAGAAATCGGCCAACAAGCGGGTGGCGGTCATCACCTACGACCCGG
>CAYLTG010000284.1:0-3165 GCA_964386225.1 uncultured Bacteroidales bacterium | reverse complement strand
ACCCCTGGTTGGCATTGCTGACGGGTTCATAATTCTCCCCGCCCCAGACGAAATAAAGGAATACCCAGGTGAGGGCATACAGCACCAGGGGGAACATGATCAGCAGCAGCACCGAGTTGGTGTTGTTGCGCCATATCTGTGACTGCAGTCCGACGTAATTCATGGTCCTAGAACTTCACCTGGGGCGGTTTCTCCATTTCTTCCCGTGCAGCCGGGCCCGGGTCGAACATGGGCTCCTTCCTGAAACCGAACATGCCGGCCACGATATTCGACGGGAACGTTTCCACGCCGTTGTTCAGTTCCTTGGTGGCCGAGTTGAAATAGCGGCGGGCGGCTGCCAGCTTGTTCTCCACGTCGGAGATCTCCTCCTGGAGGTTCAGGAAGTTCTGGTTGGCCTTCAGGTCGGGGTAGGCCTCCACGGCCACCTTGAGTCCGCCGAGGGCGGCCGTCAGCTGGTTCTCCGCGGCGATCTTTTCATCGATGGTGGAGGCTTTGATGGCATTGGCCCGGGCGTTGGTCACTTCGGTCAGCACCTCGCGTTCATGCTTCATGTAGCCTTTCACCGCTTCCACCAGCTGGGGGATGAGGTCGTGGCGCTGCCGCAGCTGCACGTCGATGTCGGCGAAGGAGTTCTCCCGGTTGTTCCGGAGCTTCACCAGGCGGTTGTAGAGGCTGATGAGCCAGATCGCGATGAGGATGGCGACGGCTAAAATGATGATGGTTCCCATGTGTGAACGATTTGAGATTTGGTATGGCCAAAGATAAGCAATCCGGGGTCGAATAGCTGCAAAAAGAATGATCGTAGAAAAAAAATCGGAAGAATCCGGTCTTCGCGTGACGAAACCTTTCCATTTATCCCATTGGGATGTTCCGGATCCGATGGTGAATCAAGGTTGTACTATTTCTTCCCCTGCACAGAATCCTTTTCGAGTTCGCTCTTTTGCACTATTTCCTCCTCTGCCGCCTTTTTCTTGGCCTTGAGGGAGTATTTGACCTCGAATACCGGATCGCTCCCCACATTCTTCGGCGCATCGGGTCCTGGGATGTAAAGGCGGATCTGTGTGGAGTCGCGATGCACGTCAAGGTAATCCTGCACTGACCTGATCCGTTCATCCTTTAGCTCGACAAGGAGTTTGTCCACCTCGTTCCTGTCCGCCAGCTGCAGGCAAGCCTCTTCCACCCGGATGGTGTCGTTGCCCGCCTTCTTCCTGACATAGGCCTCGAACTCTTCGGTGTCTTTCCTGTAATCCCTTTTCCGGTCGTTAAACTTCTGACCGACCAGGTCCATCGCGATGGCTTCCTTCTCGAGGTGCTCATCGTTGAAATAGACAAGCTCGATCCCGATATCGGGCTTCTTGCTTTCCAGCTTCAGGAGGGCATTCAGCTGCCTGATCTTCTTCTTTGACAGTTCTGCATCCAGGTAGTCGTACCGGAGCGCCTTGATGTCGTTGGGGTTGACGTCGACCGCCTTGCCAAGTACCTTGACGGGTGTTGCAGCGATCTTGATGATGAAGTCGCTGAAGGAGCCCATGATGATCTTACCCAGGCCCACCCCCGGCTCGTTCAGGTCGCCCTTCACCGGGATGTCCATCGATACGTCCCCGTGCTTGTCCTTCAGGAGGACCAGGGCCAGCCCGATGGGCAGGTCCGTGACCCCTTTGGACTGGTCGCCCAGCTCGATGCCCTCGATGATGATCTCGTTCTTGCTGTCGAGGATCCCTCCGTGGAGGGTCGTCTCCGATTTGTAGTAGGTGTTCCCGTAGAGGATGGGCAGGCCGGCATAATGGGTGGAATAGATGTTCACGTCGCTCAGTTGAAAATCGGTGATGACGTAGTTCATGTCCAGCTCAGCCGGGTTTGCCGGGCTGAAGCTCACTTCCGCCACCAGCTTGCCGTGGTCGTTCAGGTTCATGGTGGCAAAAAGAAGGGCCGTAGCCGCATCGGACATAACGCTGTCGGCGTGTACCTCGATGTTGCTGAGGTTATATCGGAATGTGGAGTCCAGGGAGTGGTCGGTGAAATCGAAGGTGCCCCCATGCACCTGCAGGGCGCTGACGGCATAGCGGATACCTGCGGAGGCCGTGTCTGCAGGTTTTTGAAGGGTGTCTTTGCGCTTTTCCCCTTCCGGGGCGGGGGAAAGTTTCGCCAGCTCGCTGAAGGTGCTGCGGGTGCTGTCGTATTGCTCGTATCGGAGGTAGGGCGACATGATGCGGATGGTGTCGACCAGGTAGGTGTTCACCAGGGGTTTCACCTCTTGCATGCTAACCCAGAGCTGTTCCATGCCGGCCACGGTGTCGCCGTCGCGGGAGGTCATGGCAAGCCGGTCAATGAACAGGTCGCCGGAAAACCGAAGCGAATGCAGGTCCTCCACCGGTCGGTGGACGTCGATGGCGGCATGGAGCATGCCGCCGATCGACCCATGGTTGAGGAATTTATGCAGGTAGCCGGAGAAGTTGGCCAGGTCGAGCTGGTCAATTGTGACCTTGCCGTGCATATCCCTCGAATCCGGGTCCCAGTCGAGGTCCAGTTCCAGGAACCCACCGTTCTCGAAATTGAACTTCAGGTCCGATTCCCGCTCCATTTCTTTTTTCCACCCGATGTAGGGCACCTCAAGGTCGATGTCGACGATGGAGATCTGTTCGTCCTCGGGGGCGTCGATGAAGTGGAGGTCGCTGTTCATGAGGTGGATGTTGGAGAGCTGGAAGGAAAAGGCGGAGCTGCTTGTGCTGTCAGCAGGTTGTTCGGATGTTGATTCGGCCGTGTCCGGCTTGCTGTAAAATTCGATCAGGTCCGTGAAATTGAACACCGTGTCCTGCTGGATGATGTTCGCCTGCAAGCCGCTGAGCATGAGGCGCTCTACGGCCACATCCTTTTGTATCAGTTTCCAGAGCACGGCATCGATCATCAGCGTGTCGAACTGCACGAAGACATCCTTTTGGTTCGCCTCCATCATTTTAAAGTCCACCAGCCGGACCGTGGAGGTGAAGTAGTTGATGCGCAGCCCTGCCAGCTCGATCTTGCGGCCGAGCCAGTTGTCGCCGTTCTTTACGGCCATGCGGCGGGCAATCCCCGGGAGGAGGATCAACAGGAGCACGATGAATGCCACTAAAGATGCCAGGATGACCTGCCAGCGTTTCAGTTTCATTTGCCAGGATTTTAAACCCG
>CAYLTG010000283.1:0-3169 GCA_964386225.1 uncultured Bacteroidales bacterium | reverse complement strand
TAGATGTCGGAGGGCCTCAGCACGCAGGTGGCCAGTCCGTTGGCATGATGGTCCAGGACCAGCTTCTCCGACAGGTACTTGCTTTTGCAGTAGGTGGTCTCGTGCTTCTCAGGGTAGGGATGGCCCTCGTCGATATCCACCAGGGGCTTGCCGCTGTAAACGGCATCCAGCGAACTCGTATGCACCAGGTAAGGCACCTTGTAGGCCACACAGGCCTTCACGATGTTCCGGGTGCCCTCCACGTTGACCTCCAGCACCTCCTGCTCCGACCGCACACCCCAGTCGACAATGGCCGCGGTATGGATCACCACATCGATGCCCCTGCAGGCCCTGTCCACAACGCCGGGATCCCGGACGTCGCCGCGCATGTATTCCACGCTGCCATTCAGGCCGGGAGGGGGATCCGCCACATCCAGGACCCTTACCAGGCCAGGCCTGATGGGAGGTGCCTGCCCTGACAGTTCCTGAAGAATGGCCTTGCCCAGAAATCCCGCTCCCCCGGTGACCAGGATGTTCCAGCTTCTTTCATCGTGTGTTTGTCCGCCCATTTTTTTACTTTCTTTGCATCTGGTTTTATTAGGCGGGTAAAAATATAAATTTATAGCAATACATGGATAAGTACATTCTCCTGGTGCGCGGGCACCGGACAGAGCCGTATGCCGATTTCCGCCAAAGGGTCTTCGACCTGGGCACCACCATCGGACTGCGGCACAGCCCCCGGGCCCTCAGGATCACGCTGACGGCCTATCCTCCGCCGGCCATCAGCATCATCCCTTTCCGCAAAGACCGGATCGCCGCTTTGTCGGTGACCGGGCCGGAGGGCGACATGGCCGGATCCCTTGCGGATATTCCGGGGTTCTCGGGCTTGTATGCCGTGGAGGAGGCCATTCCCGTGGCATATGAAAAAACCTGGGATGACGGCCTGCAGACCCCGGGTGCCTGCCTTCTCACCCTTTTCACGAAAAAGAGAGGGATCGACTTCGACTCCTTCCTTGACCGGTGGCACAACGGGCACACCCCCCTCTCCCTCAAGCTGCATCCGCTCTGGAACTACAACAGGAATGTCGTGCGTGAGAAACTGACGGACCAGTCACAGGCGTGGGACGGCATCGTGGAGGAGCACTTCAGGACGCCGGCCGACCTGCTGAACCCGTTCCGCTTTTTCGGCCCGCCCCTGAAGATCGGATGGAACATGTGGCAGGTATTTGCCGACACCCGTTCGTTCCTCGACTACAAGACCATTGAAACCTACCTGGTGGTGGAATATCACCTGAAGAGCCCCCGGGGATAAGGGCGGGCAGCACATGTACGGGCTCACCCTCCTGCCTTCTGCCGGGCATACATGGTGCCCATGGTGCGGTTGGCAAGGGCCGCCGCCATCCGGCGGGGCAGCAGGCGGGTCAGGATGAAATAGCTCACCCTGTTTCCAAGGCCCGGGATATAGAGCGTCCTGCGGCCCAGTTTCCCGAGCGCCCTTTCGGCCACTTCGTCCGGGTCCATGACCAGCGGCCTGATGGTGCCGTATTGCGGCTGCGTGCCCAGGTATCCCGGGGTGGCCGTTGACCCGGCGAGGCAGGCCATGACGTCGATGCCCGTGCCCTCGAGGTCGTGGTGGAGGGCCTCGGCCAGGTTCCAGGTGAATGCCTTGGTGGCCCCATAGGGCGCGACGAGTTGCATGCCGATGAGCCCTGCCAAAGAGGACATGAGCAGGATGCCGCCCGTTTGCCCTCTTTTCTCCAGGTCACCGGCAAAAGCCCAGACCAGCCTGAGCGGGGTCCGGCAGTTGACGTCGACATAGGTGTCGAGTTCGCCGGGGGTCGCCCGGAGAAAGGGCTTCACCCTGCTGAAGGCGGCATTGTAGAGGAGGAGTCGGCAATCGAGGCCGGCCAGGGTCTCCATGATCGCCGCCGGAGCCCCCGGGTGGGCCAGGTCCAGTTCAAGGCACTGAACGACGACAGGATGGGACTGCCTGAGTTCCCGGGCGAGGGAATTCATCTTCTCCCCCTGGTTGTCCACCATCAGCACGTTCGTCCCACGGCGTGCCAGGGCCCGGGCATAAGCCTCCCCCAGTCCTTCTGCGGCCCCGGCCACCGCGGCCCAGGTCCCGTATTTCTCTTTGAATTGCCCTATTTTCATCCTCTGCTGACGGGGTTCTTCGAATTTTAATATTTTTACCCCCTCCAAAATAAAGAAAAAAATTACAGATCGTCACCGTCATGCGCCACCTGCTTTTTGCTTACCTCAGGATCATGCAGTTCTTCGGAAAGCTGGGCCGGATGATCAGCGGCAAGCGCGAATCCGACATTCATGAGGAACGGATCGTGTCGGGCCGAGCCTGGGAGGAGTTCTGCGACCAGTTGAAGCTGGCCGGCAGCGTGCTCCGGCAGCCGGGCACACCCCGCGACGCCTTCAACCAGGCCGAAGGGATCCGGTACCTCACCCGGCTCACCCGCGCCGGGCTGGAGGCCTTCGTGGAATACGGCGACCCTGCCTTCCCGGTGCTGAGGAGGATGGTGCATGAGACCGTGAAAATGGGAGCCGACAATCCCGACAACTACTATTTCAACGCACAGATCAGCGGCGACCATGAATACGTGATCCGGGGCAAAAGGAATACGGTCCACTACATCGGCTTTTTCACGCAGAACGGCAATTATGGCACCACGGGCGGGCTGGCGTCATGCGGCGCCCTCGAGGGGAAGGACCTGCACCTGGAAGCCGACGGCTCCTTCGAGATCATCCTCAGCAGGGAACCCAGGGGCCTGAACTGGCTGAAGATCGAAGAGGAGACGGGCCTGGTGATGGTACGGCAAACCTTTCTGAACCGGTTCGAGGAGATCCCCGCCGAGCTCAGCATCCACAACCTGAACGGACAGAATGCCCCGGGGCCGGTCACCCCCGCGATGATCGACGAGGGTCTCCGGACCGCTTCCCTGTTCGTCGCCGGAGCACCGCTGCTCTTCACGCGCTGGGCAAAAGGGTTTCAGAAACACCCCAACCAGCTCCCCATGTTCGATCCCGGCACTTCCAACGCCGCGGGCGGCGACGCCAACATCATCTATTACCACAGCTACTGGAAGCTGGCGCCCGACGAGGCCCTGGTAGTGCATGTCAGGCCGCCCGACTGCGACTCCTGGAACTTCCAGCTCAACAACTACTGGATGGAATC
>CAYLTG010000282.1:0-3191 GCA_964386225.1 uncultured Bacteroidales bacterium | reverse complement strand
TGTTTCATCCCTTCGTCCGTCATCAGCCAGGGGTAGCCGTCGCTGTTGTCGATGTTGTCGCCGGTCTGCCCGCCCGGGGCGGCGTGCATGTCGAGCATCACATAGATGCCGTGCTTCCCGCACCAGCCGACGGCCCGGTCGAGGTATTCATAACCGTGGATGTCGCGTCCGAGGAAATCGTCGTGGGTAAGCAGGCGGTAGTCGAAGGGCAGGCGGATGAGGTTGACACCGGCTTCGGATAGCCATTTGATGTCGGCCTCGGTGACGTAGTTCTCCAGGAACGCGTCCCAGAAGGCGGTGGTGGCGCTGTTGCCGGTCAGTTCGCGGATGGCCTGGTCGATCTTGCGGGGGGAGTTGCACTCCTTCAGCTTGAACATATAGCCCTCGGGCAGGAGCCAGTGGCCGAGGTTGACACCTTTCAACTGCAGGCGTTCGCCCCGGGATGAGTAAATGTCTTTGCCTTCCACGTAGGCGAATTGGTTGCTTTCCTGGCGGCAGCCGGCGGCGAGCATGACCAGGAAGAGGAAGATCAGGGTCCTGGGTTCCATGATGTTGGATTTGCATGGGTGAGCCGTTCCGGATCCCGGAACCGTTGTCACCTGGTTTCATTCCTTCAAAAGTAAGGAATAAAAACAAGGGGGAAGCCCTTTTTCGGGTTCCCCGGCAGCCTGCGACCGGGAGGGGGTCTCCCTCCCGGGTGCGGCGTCATTATGTTTACTGATATTCGACGAGGAAGTCGGCCATCGTCGTCACCCCCTCGGGAAGGGTCCAGTTGTCGATGCCGTCGCCTTCGCTCCACTGCCCGTCGCCGTCATTGTCGAACCAGTCGAGGGTCATGAGGTTCATCCTGACCGTCACCAGGGTTTTCTTGCCTGGCTTGATCTCGAAGGTGCCGAGTTTTTCGTTGTTGTTCACTTTCACGAGCACGTTGCCCTCATCCGGCACGTAGAGGCCGTCCTCCCCGAAAATGTTGTAAACCAGGCCTTCGAGCCCGCCGTTACCGTCGCCGTTGCTGTCCTGCACGTCCATGACCTGGTCGCCGTACCTGCATACCCACTGGAACTGGATCCCCTGCAGGATGCCGATGCCCCTGTAATTGCCTGCAGGCAGCTCGAACTGGAAGTCGCGCTCGCTGTTGAGCATGGTGTCGCTCGACTCATAGATCGGCACCCAGTTGAAATTGTCCGTCATCCCTTCCTTGACCTCGTCGGTGGTCACCTTGAGGTCCATCCTGGAGGACCGCACGTCGATGATGTCCAGCGTGATGGCCTCTCCCGGTGACGTAACCCCGGGCGTGCTCTTGGAACTGCCGTCATAGCTGTTCCACATGACCATGTTTACGGACAGAAGCCCGGAGTCCTTTTCCTCCTCTTTTTCTTCTTTGCTGCAGTTTGCGAAGACGGAAAGCGCCGCCATGCCTAGAATGAAATACTTGATTTTCATGAATTTTCCTCCTTGTTTTATGAGTTGCACGTATTCATACGAATGACATTTGTGCATTGTTTCCATTATTTGCCCGTTTGCCAGGCGGGTGCGTGCGCGGGGGTGCCAGCAGGCTGCTGCAGGACCGTGGTTCCTTCCAACTTCAAAATGAACATTGGGTGTCCGATATCGGGTGTTTCAAAGCACCCTCCTGAATATCGAACACCCAACGCCCATTGAAGAAGTCAGGGCAACGAAGGCGGTTTCTTTTTGTTAGTTCACCCGCACCACCGTGGAGGCCCCGGAGAGGTCGGAACTCGTCACGATCCCGGCGCCCCGGTAGATGACGCTGGAGGCACCGCTGGCCTCGATCACCAGTTCGTCCTCCACCGTCAGCTGGATGTTGCTGGCCCCGCTGAGGCGGGCGAACAGGTACCGGGTCATGAACCCGAACCCTTCCATGTGGCTGGCGCCGGTGGCGTCGATCCGGAGCTGGATGGTGGTGCCGTCGATCAACATTACGGAGGCGCCGTGAAGCTCGGCGTCGACCATGGAGGCGTGCAGGACGCCGCTGAACACGCTGGCGCCGTCGAGGCGGATGTCGACATGGTCGTCATAGAGCGGGTTCATCAGCTCCATGTACACGGCCCCGCGGGCGGTGAACTTGTCGATCTCCCGGGCGGTGACGTATATGTTCAGGACGGCCTTGCCGGTCTTGATGTCGACCCTGTCGTCGAGCCCGATGGACAGCCGGTCGCCCCTGTTCTCCACAATGATGTAAGGATGGAGGTTGTTGTTGGCTTCGATGGTGATTGTTTCCTGCGCGTCGGCGAAAGTGACGTAAACCGCAAAGGCGTCCGACACGTCGAGGTGGTCAAAACTGCCCGGTATCATGGTGGTGGTGGTGACGGACGCCGACGGGTAGATCTCGTGGTCGTCTTTGGTGCATGAACTTGCCAGCAAGGCAAGAACAAGGAATCCGCTGAGGAATGTTGTTGTTTTCATCGTTTAATTTTTTTGGTTTTTATCAAGTGATCCAATGATTCGATCGCATGCAACAAAGGTACGGCAGCGCATTGATATCAGGCTGGTTTTCAGTCAACTGAAATGACAGTTCGGAAAGCGGAAACGACGGTTGGGTGGGAAGAGGGGAGATAGCAGATAGCAGATTAGAGATAGCAGATAGCAGATTGGGGGGCCGGCAGACCTTGGGTGATAGGCAGGTGATCTGGAAAATGTCTGTTCAGGGGTTCACCCCCCCTATACCCCTATACCCCTATACCCAAATAATTCATATACAGGTAATTAGCGAATCATTAATTGGTAAGCCGTTCAGAAACGCAATCTCTGGGCAGATCCCGCTATACACCCTATTTACCCTATACACCAGAGTAAAGCGCAAAGACCCCATCCCCGTGCATGAAATGACAAAGTCTCTCCCTTCGTGGCCTCTCTACCGCCTTTGCCGCTTGCTGTTATCCTTCTGGAACTTGTTCTTCTCCTTGCTGTGGTCGATGTAGATGTTGTTGTCCTTGCCTGTCCTGCACGCACCTGCCAGCAGGGCCAGGGCCAGGGCTGCGATGATCAGTCGTTTCATGGGTTCCCTGTTTTTGCGTTTCTTCGAATTGTTCTTCTCTTCATAGACACCCGGAAGAGGGGAACGGTTGTATCCGGGGATTGGCAGATATCAGATATCAGATAACAGATATCAGATAGCAGATTGATAAGCCCATAGCCCACTTGTGTCGTTCACTGAAGGGCTCGGCCCC
>CAYLTG010000281.1:0-3198 GCA_964386225.1 uncultured Bacteroidales bacterium | reverse complement strand
TCATTTCCCTGTGTGTCAACGATGCTGAACCCTCCGATGTAAAGGTTGATGGCGTGGGCCATCTCGTTGAACCCGCTCTCCCACGTGTCGTCGTCGTTGTAGGCGGTGACCACAAATTCGATCATCTCCCCGGCGGGGATGTCGTCGGCCACGTCAAAGGCGAAGGCGTCGTCGATCTCGATGATGTCTTCCATCGAAAAATCCCCGAAGTACTCGGTATTGTCGGTGATCGTGATGTATCCGGAGGAGGTGGAGAGTTCAACGGTGATGCCGGTGACCGTCTCATCGCTGAAGTTGGCGATGGAAAGGGTCATGGCGATCGACTCCCCGGGGTTGATGATGCCGTCGTTGTTGCCCGTTTCGTCGTTCAGGATGTGGCCGTAGTAGCTGGGGCCCGGATAGGAGACCGCTTCCACGGCTGCCAGGCAGTCGATGCGGCCGGCACCTGAATTATTGTTCTTGCCTGCCTGCAGCACGACCGTAGTCTCTTCCGCGATCTGGCTGATCTGTTCCGGCGTGAGCTGACCGTTCTTTTGCAGCATGAGGGCGATCATTCCCGCATTGGCGGGCGTGGCCATGGAGGTGCCGCTCCAGCCCGACTCGTACCCGGTGTTGCTCCAGTAGGCCAGCGATTTGATGTTGGAGCCCGGGGCTGCCAGGTCGGGCCTGATCAGGCCCATCTCCGGGTCATAGGGGTAGTCGTTGTAGGTGTTGATCGCTTCCCAGGTGACCGGACCGCGGCTGCTGAAGCTCGACACGAAATCGCCGCTGGTGGTGGCCCCCACGCAGATGACACCGGATGTGCCTCCTGTCAGGGTCTGGTCGGGGTTGAGCCAGGGCGGCGGACAGTCGCCCGGGGACCTCACGTTGTCGGGGATGGGGTAGGACCACTGCTGGTCGCCCTCGTTGCCGGCGGCCACGGAGGCCACCATGCCGGCCGCGAGCACGGCGTCGAAGGTCTGGCGCCATACCAGGCGGTTGGTGCCCCAGGAGTGCTGCCATCCCATGGAGAGGCTGATGATGTGGGCACCCTGCTCGATGCTGAACTCCACCGCATCCCAGATCATGCTCTCGGCCGATGCGGCGGCGGCGTTGGTTACCTTGCACGCCATGATAAGGGCGTCAGGGGCCACGCCGGTCTGCGATCCGGCCGTGCCGTCACCGGCGACAGTGCCGGCGCAGTGGGTGCCGTGGCCGTATTCGTCCTTGGGGTCGTTGTCGTTGAAATAGAAATCCCAACCGTGATTGGGGTAGTCGTCGCTCTCCCACATGTGGTCGGCCAGGTCGAGATGGTCATAATTGACCCCCGTGTCGATCACGGAGACAATGATCCCCTCGCCCGTTAGCCCCAGGGACCACACGTCGTCGGCGTTGACCTTGGTGATGTTCCAGGTGATCTCCTTGCTGCCGGAGATCCCCTCCATCTTTTGCGCGTTCTCGTGCTCCCTGGGATCGACCACCGTCCGAAGCTCATCATGGTCGATGGAAGCGATCCCCCCGAGGAGCGAAAGGTGCTCGATGGCGGCCGGGGTGGCCTTGCAACGGATCACGTTGGCCACCCAGAAGGCTTTCACGTCTTTCACCGATTCGGCCTGTGAAAGGAATACGAGCTCGGCCATCACTTCCTCCTGGGAGACCGTGGTAAAATCCTTGAGGGTCTGGATGACCTGCTGTCGGCGGGTCTCCTTGCCCATCGTCCGCACATTGGAGAGAAGCGCCTGCATGTCGACCTGCTCCGCCATCGTGATGTTGATGCGGATCATATCGTTTGCGGATGCACTCACCAGCTGGTCGGCAAGCTGGCCGGTGATGGGCCCGGTGCCCGATGCGGATGCGGAGGTGAACATTACGGCTGATATAAGCAGCGTGATTAAGATACTGAGGGTAGATGGTTTCATTTTCATACCAGTTCTGATCATCATTTTACAAGTTTATTGCCCTGTCAGGGGGAGGTCCATTTTCCCGGAGGAGACGATGCAAGCACCGGCACACCCAACGGCTTCAGGCTGCAATTTTGGGGAAACATGTAAATGGACCTCGTGAAAGCCCCGATCCGGACTTCATTAAAGTATAAGACACCCAGGAAGTTGAAAGGTTGCCTGATAACCCTTAAAATTTGCATAACCTATTAAACACCTCAAAACTTCATAGGTTCACGTTTCCGGCCGGATATTTCACGTAAATTTGCTTGCATGCACCAAAACATCCGTCAACCATGATCACCTCCATCCTCACGACTGCCTGCCGCCAGTTGGCCGCCCTGGTTATCCTGCATGCCCTCCCGGGCTGCGATCCGCCGGCCCCGCCTGCCCCTGCGGGTGCTGTGCCCAGTGCACGGCAGCTCGAATGGCATGCCCTGGAATATTATGCGTTCATCCATTTCTCGCCGAACACGTTCACCGACATGGAATGGGGGTATGGCGACGAAAGCCCCGCGATCTTCGATCCGTCGGCACTTGACTGCATGCAGTGGGCCCGCGTCCTGAGCGAAGCGGGCATGGAGGGCATCGTCATCACCGCCAAGCACCACGACGGGTTCTGCCTATGGCCATCGGCCTACACGGACCATTCGGTCAGGAATTCGCCCTGGCGGAACGGCCAGGGTGATCTGCTTGCCGAGCTCAGGGAGGCCTGCGATGCCTATGGACTGAGGCTGGGAATCTATCTTTCGCCCTGGGACAGGAACCACGCCGCTTATGGCACATCCGGTTACATCGATTATTACCGCGACCAACTCAGGGAACTGCTGACCGGTTACGGGGAGATCTTCGAGGTATGGTTCGACGGCGCCAACGGCGGCGACGGCTACTACGGAGGTGCCCGGGAGATGCGCAGGATCGACAACAGGACCTATTACGACTGGGAGACCACGCGGGCCATCGTAAGGGAATTGCAGCCCATGGCGGTCATGTTCAGCGATGCCGGCCCCGACATCCGGTGGGTCGGCAATGAACAGGGCTACGCCGGCGACCCCAACTGGTGCACCCTCAACAGCTCCGGATTCTATCCGGGCGTATCCGGTAAATTGGAGCAGCTGGGCACGGGGCATGAGGATGGCGACGACTGGATCCCGGCCGAGGTCAATACCTCCATCAGGCCGGGCTGGTTCTATCATGAAAGCCAGGATACCCTGGTCAAATCCCTGGAAGAACTGGTCGACATCTGGTTCCACTCGGTGGGCATGAACGGCAACCTGAT
>CAYLTG010000280.1:0-3207 GCA_964386225.1 uncultured Bacteroidales bacterium | reverse complement strand
AGGGCCTCAACCAGGAGCATCACTTCGATCCGCCCATCGGGCTCAAGACCGGCATCGCCACGGGGAACATCCTGCTGACCCGTGTGGGCAGCGAGCAGGACAAGCAATCCGCCCTCATGGGCGAAGCCGTTACCCGTGCCATTCGTATCAGCCAGTTTGCAGAGAATGGGCAGGTGCTGGCTGACAACACGACTGCAGGAGTTGTTGAAGACCAGTATGAATTTCAATGGCTGGAGCCAATCCCCCTGAATGGCGGGACAGGGGCTTTGGAGATATTCGAAGTAACCGGAAAGAAACGGAAGAAGCTGGACATCAAAACTGTTTCCGAACGTAGGATCGCTTCCGAGATGGTGGGCCGCTCAAGAGAAGCCGAACAACTTGAAGGGTTGATTAAAAACCTGGTCAACGGAAAGGGGTCCATCGTCAACATCGTAGGCAAGGCCGGTATCGGCAAATCCAGGCTGATGGCCGAGATGAAGGTGCAGCCTGTGATGGATAAGGTCCAGATCCTCGAGGGCAGGGCCTCCTCCACCGGTCAGAACCTGAGCTTTCATCCCATCATCCACCTGATCCGGTCGTGGGCGGGGATCACCGAGAACGACGCCCCCACCCTGTCGGCAGAAAAGCTGCAACAGGGCATCAAACAGATAATCCCCGGGCAGGCCGACGAGGTCTTCGCCTTCCTGGCCACCATGATGGGCCTGCCCCTGACTGGCAATCACGCCGAACGCGTGAAAGGCATCGAGGGGGAGGCGCTGGAAAAACTGATCCTGAAGAACCTGCGCGACCTGATCATCGCCGCCACGGGCGACAAACCCAGGATCTACCTCATCGAGGACATGCACTGGTCCGACAGCTCGTCGATCACGCTGTTCGAATCGCTCTATAAATTGTCGCAGCGATACCCCGTCATGTTCATCAACGTGATGCGGCCGGGATACAGGGAGACCGGGGACTATATCCTGAAATACCTGGTGGACAATTTCCCGGGGGACCATACGACCATTCACATCAACCCGCTGGCTGATGAGGAATCGGGCAACCTGATCCGCAACCTGCTGCGGAAAACGAGCCTGCCGGCCGAGGTGGAAGGACTGGTCATCCGGAAGACCGAAGGCAACCCGTTCTTCATCGAGGAGACCCTCCGAAGCTTCATCGACGACGGGATCGTCGAATTGAACGAGGGACGCTTCGTTGTTTCGGAAAAGATCAGGGAGGTCAATATCCCCGAGACCATCAACGATGCCATCCTGTCGCGGATCGACAAGCTGGACGAAAAAACAAGGGAGTTGCTGAACACCGCTTCCGTCATGGGGCGCAACTTCTACTACAAGGTCCTGGAAGAAGCCACCGACACCATCGGGGAGCTCGACGACCGGCTCGCCTACCTGTCGGACATACAGCTGATCAGCGAGACCAAAACCAGGCAGGACATCGAATACCTCTTCAAGCATGCCCTCTCGCAACAGCTCACCTACGACGCGCTTTTACAGGAGTCAAGGAAGGAACTGCACCAGAAGATCGCCCGGTCCATCGAAAAGGTGTTCTCCCAGAACATTCATGAGTTCTACGGCACGCTGGCCTACCACTACACCAAGGCCGACAACCGGGAAAAGACCATCCATTACCTGGTGCTTGCCGGTGATGAATCGATGGGGTCGGGGGCATCTTCCGAAGCGCTGAATTTCTATCTCCAGGCATTGGACCTGTTGCCGGAAAAAAGAAAACAGGACCCGGAAGACCAGGAGATGATGGACCTTCGCATCAAAACCGCGGTCGCTCATCATACCCTGGGAGAGAACGCGATCGCCGTGGAACAATACGAAATGATCATGGAGCGGTATTTCAAGGTCAGGTTTGCCAGGACTGAAAAGGGGCTGATGATCGCCGGGATCTTCTGGATGCTCTTCTTCATCTTCATGATCAACAACCAGTACCTGTTCTTCAGGCGGAAGATCACCCCGCGGCTGGAGGTGCTGATCAAATTGATGAACAAGTGGGGATTTGCCTACATCCACCTGAACCCGAAGCATTTCGCCTTCAAGGGATTCAAAACACTCGTTTTTAACAGCTTACACAACATACGTCACACGCCAGCCGCCCTTGTTTACTTCGTTGAATGCGCTTCGCTTTTCAATTTCACCGGCATCTCGAAAGGGACGGCACAGAAAATACTGGATTTTGCACGGGAAGCGGGGATCGAAAACGATCCGCAGACCCTGATCAACTTCCGGATGCCGAACATCCTGCAGGATTATTTCACCGGCCGCTGGACGGTCGAGGACGATTTCCGGCACAACTGCGAGCAGGGACTGCGGTATGGCAGGCACATGACAACACTGACCTATATCTATTATTCCGGGATGTGTGCCTGCGAGTCGGGAAACTACGAAGCATTCCTGGAACGTGTCAACTTGTTGGGCGAACTGGGCGATTCCCTCGATATCACGTACGGTATGATCCTGAAATACCGCCTGGCCACCATGGGATTCCTGAAGTTCAGGCGGCTGGATGAATTGCGCGAGATCTCCGAAGCCAGCATCGAATTCATCAAAACCACCGGCGATGATGCCAACCTGTTCATGGTCTATTGCATGCGGGCGCAGGGTTGCATCTACATGGGGAAGCCCGCGGAGGCGAAACATGCCATCGACATGGTTGCGGAAAAGATTGACAGGCACAAGGGGATCCCCATCTTTCATTGCCAATACCTGTTGTCGAACCTGGAATACGAATTCCTGCAGCTGGAAACACTGGAAAAAGGGAACCGGGAATACAACTCCGCCATCCGGAAACTTGGAAAGCTATCCAACACCTTCCTGGCAAGGTCAAAGAAAAACGTAGCTACGCTGACTACCGCTTATCTCATGAGAGCCAGGCTGGCACAGCTGCAGAATAAAAATGCCCGGTCCCTGGCTTTCCTGAAAAAAGCGATCAGGGCCGGTGAACAGTATGATGGACGCCTCGAGCTCTCCAGGGCCTGTTTCGAAGCCGGGAAATTCCTGTCGGATCCGTCTGTAAATCAAAAACAGCTCAACGGACTGACAGCGAACGATTACTTTGAAAAGGCCGGATCCTTGTTCAGGGAAATGGACCTGAAGTGGGATCTGGAACAACTCCGAAAGTGCAGTAAAAATCAAATAACCTAATTATTTATCAATATTTTCAGTTATATCGAAATATATTTGTATTTTAGTAAAAATATTA
>CAYLTG010000279.1:0-3215 GCA_964386225.1 uncultured Bacteroidales bacterium | reverse complement strand
TGGCCTTGTCCTTTGTGGGGATGAAGCGTGTGAGGCCCTGCATGGCATCGCGCGGCGACTCTATGATCTTGACCTTTCGCATGTTATACGCCGATGTATCGTGAGATGACCAGGCGCTGTATCTCGGAGGTCCCCTCCCCGATCTGGAGGAGGCGCTGGTCACGGTAAAAACGTTCTATGTCGTAATCCTTCATGAGGCCGTATCCGCCGTGGAGCTGGACTGCTTCGTCGGTCACCTCCCGGGCGATCTCGGAACAGTAGAGCTTGGCCATGGCCGACTCCTTGCCGTAGGGCTTGCCGCTGTCCTTGAGCCAGCAGGCCTTGTAGAGGAGGTTCCTGCCCAGCTCGATCTTGAGGGCCATGTCGGCCAGTTTGAAGGCGTTGACCTGGAATTTGGCGATGGGCTTGCCGAACTGCTTGCGCTCGCCGGCGTACTCCATCGCCAGCTCAAAGGCGCCCTGGGCACATCCCAGCCCCATGGCGGCGATGGAGAGGCGGCCGCCGTCGAGGGTGTGGAGCATGATGTGCGACCCCTCGCCCACTTTGCCGAGCAAATTGCTTTCCGGCACCCGGCAGTCGTCGAAATAGAGCTCCGCGGTGTCGGAGGCCCGCCACATCATCTTGCCGTGCATGCTCACCTGCTTGAAGCCCGGTGTGCCCCGCTCCACGATGATGGTGGTGAACTCCTTCTTGCCATCGTCATGAACCTTGGTGACGGCCTGTACGGTGCTGCCGATGGAGATGTCGCAGGCACCGTTGGTGATGAAGATCTTGGACCCGTTGATCACCCATTCCCCGTCCTTGAGGACCGCCGTCGTTTTGGTGCCGCGCGAGTCGGATCCGGCATTGGGCTCGGTGAGCCCGAAGCCCCAGAGCGCCTCGCCCGTGCAGAGCCGGGGCAGATAGTTCATCTTCTGCTCCTCGGTGCCGTATTCATACAGGGGACCGATGCCGAGGGAATTGTGTGCCGCCAGGGTGGCAGCCTGCGAACCGTCGATGCGGGCGATCTCTTCCACGGCGATGATGTACGACAGGGTGTCGAGCCCCTGCCCGCCATATTTCTCGGGCAGGTACATGCCAAACAGACCCAGCTCGCCCATCTTCCGGGTCAGGTCATAGGAAAACTCGGCCTTTTCATCCAACTCCCGGGCCACCGGTTTGATCTCCCGCTCGGCAAAATCCCTGACCGTGTCCCGGATCATCACCTGCACTTCAGTTAAATCGAAATCCATCGCTTCTTGTTAAGGTTCGTGATTAAAACCCTCTAAATTATGAAAAAGACACTACAATCAAAGGGCGGGCGCATAAAAATTGTTCAATGCGGGCCATTTCTTGACGCCGCATTGCGCGGAAGGGAATGCCGCGTCGCGGGTGAACAATTCTGCGGCACCTATTGTTAATTGCATCGGTACCGCAATTCCCGATCAAATAGAACATCACCATGTCGAAAACCCGATTAAGGCCCCGCTGTCGGATCGTATCCCCCCAGGCCCCTGCCGTCGTGCTTGACCGTATCAGCAAACGTCTGAAAGAAATGAACCCCGGCCTCGAAGGCCAGGTGGTACAGGAGCATGCTTTCATCCGCATCCCGGAGGACAGGCAGCATTACTGGTCGCCGGAGCTGCATGTGTGGGCGCGGGAACAGGACGGGGAAACCATCGTCTACGGGGTGATGGGCCCGAAGCCAAAGATCTGGACCATGTTCATGTTCTTCTATACCGGGGTGATCACCTCCGCCTTCTTTGGGAGCTCCTACGGCATCATCCAGCTGATGCTGGGCATGGAGGCCCCGTTCCTGTGGAGCATCCCGCTGGGGATCCTGGGCATCGGCCTGGTCTTCGGCGCCGCGAAGTACGGACAGTACAAAGGGTCGGAGCAGATGGTGGAGCTGCAGGGGTTTTTGGAAGAAGCTGTTAATGGTTAGACATAAATTTCAAATTACAACCTCTAAATCTCAAATAAATCTCAATTTGTAAATTCCAATGTTCAAACATCCGTTGAACAGACATGGTCATGTTTTGATAGCTGGAATATCATATTTATTACAGAATATTTCAATCCTCAACTCACGTCACTCAGGGGATGTTTGGAATTTGATGGATTGAAATGTGGAGCTTAATTGTGATTTAGAGGTTGTCATTTGGGATTTGCGAGTGAAACGAGCTCTGCAGAACCATCCACCATCACCCCCACCTTCACATTCACCGCCTCCACGCGGCCATCGCGCGGCGCAAGGATGTTGTTCTCCATCTTCATGGCCTCCACCACCAGCAGGAGTTGCCCTTTTTTCACTTCCTGGCCCTTCTTCACGCCCACCTTGATGACCTTGCCCGGCATGGGGGAAACGATGGCGCCCAGTCCCTTTCCGACCGAATCGAGGGTGCCGAACACATCTTCCTCCACGAGGATGTCGCCCCTCCTCACCTGGTATATATGCCCGTCATGGCTCACGTATCCCTGGCCCTTCCGGTCGGTCGATACGGTGAACTCCAGCGCATGCCCGTCGAGGACCAGCTGCAGGATGCCGTATTCCATGGCACGGAGGGTCGCCTCGAGGATCCGGTCACCGGAACGGAAGGTGAAGAATCCCCCGTTGGTGCGGCTGATCTCCAGCGGCAGCTCCTTCCCTTCCACCGTCAGCCTGATGCCCATGACATCGCGCCAGTAGCCGATCTCGTTCCAGACGCTGTGGTGGTCATCGGCCGGATAGAGGAGGTCCTCATGGAAGCTGTACACCAGGTAGGCGGCGGCGGGCAGCATGGGATCGGTCTTCTTCTTGATCAGATCGATGCCGTTCACCAGCTCCTCAAGGTGCTCGTCGCAATATTTCGTGTTGATCTTGTTGCTGATGTAGGCCTTTTCGTTGAGCACCGCCATCAGGAAGGCGATGTTGGTGCTGATGCCATGCACGGTATAGCCTTTCAGGGCCTGCAGGGTCCTTTCCCGGGCGATCTCGCGGTCTTCGCCCCAGGTGATCATCTTGCTGATCATGGGATCGTAGAAGCTGTGGATGGTGGTGGCTTCGGCGATGCCCGTGTCGATGCGGATGTTGTCCCCTTCCGGCTCGATGTAGAGGGACATATCGCCGGGCGAGGGCATGAAGTTGTTGGCCGGATCCTCCGCATAGA
Source organism: uncultured Bacteroidales bacterium (assembly GCA_964386225.1). GTDB lineage: Bacteria > Bacteroidota > Bacteroidia > Bacteroidales > JAADJA01 > JAADJA01. The sequence goes on along the minus strand of CAYLTG010000279.1, from coordinate 87 downwards.
TCCTGCACTCGATGGCGTGGCCGTCCTGGTGCAGGTCTTCCTGCTTCAGGCTCAGGGGGTTGCCGGCAGCGATCAGGATCTGCTCCC
>CAYLTG010000278.1:0-3230 GCA_964386225.1 uncultured Bacteroidales bacterium | reverse complement strand
ACCAGGGCATGGTGTCCATCATCAACGCCCTGGTCGACCGCAGGGACGTCATCGTCTACGATTCGGAGGCCCATGCCTGCATCATCGACGGCATGCGCCTGCATTTCGGAAAGCGGTTCGTCTATCCGCACAACAACATCGAGAACCTGGAGAAGGAGCTGCAGCGTGCCACCAGGATCACCGAAAAGACGAACGGCGGCATCCTCGTCATCACCGAAGGTGTATACGGGATGGCCGGCGACCTGGGCCGGCTGAATGACATTGTCGACCTGAAGAAGAATTACAACTTCCGCCTGCTGGTCGACGACGCGCATGGGTTCGGCACGATGGGCAAGAACGGTGCCGGCACGGGTGAACATTTCGGGGTGCAGGACGACATCGACGTCTACTTCGCCACCTTTGCCAAATCGATGGCCGGGATCGGCGGTTTTGTTGCCAGCACGAAGCGGGTGATCGACTTCCTCACCTACAACATGCGGTCGCAGATCTATGCCAAATCCCTGCCCATGCCCATGGTGATCGGCGCACTCAAGCGCCTGGAGATGCTCCAGAACGAACCTCAGCACAAGGAGAAGCTCTGGACCATCGTGAACGCATTACAAAGCGGCCTGAAAAAGAACGGCTTCAACCTGGGCAACACCGAGTCGCCCGTTACCCCGGTATTCCTGAAAGGCGGCGTCTCCGAGGCTACCAAGGTGACCATGGAGCTGCGCGAGAAGCATAATGTGTTCTGCTCCATCGTCACCTACCCCGTCGTTCCCAAGGACGTGATCATGCTCCGGCTCATCCCCACGGCCATGCATTCGCTTGATGACGTGGAATATACCATCAACGCCTTCAAGGACATCAAGCAAAAGCTGGATGCAGGCGAATTCTCCGATGGCAAGATCGCGGAGATGGTCGTCAAATAAGAGGAAGTTTAAAAATAAGCAGGAAACCTGGCTGCGATTGGCCAGGTTTTTTTACTTTTATCCGGAACTACACTGCGGTTTCGCGCCCCCGCTGCGGGGCGACCCCTACGCATGACGCTGATGGAAGAACAGACCAGGAGAAAACTGATGGGTGGATGGCTCTATTCGGTCTACCGCCGCACCCGGTACCTGCGGTACGTGCGCAAGGTCAGGAAACAGCGCACGCGTGCACTGAAGCGGGATGAATCGCGTGAGGAGACCAGTTACAGGGAGAACCTTGCCCGTCAAAAGCGGAGGGAGCGAAAGGAGGAACGCCAGCGCAGGACCGACCAGGCCCGCGAGGCGCGGCAGGAGCGCCGTGCCCACAAGGCGGCCCTCATAACCCACCGCCGGGAGCAAAGGGAACTGGACCGCCAGAGGAACCGCCAGCTGAAAGAGGAGAAACGCAAGGAACGCGCTGCCATGAAGGAGCGGCTGAAAGAAAAGACCCTCCTCGACAGGGAGGAGTCCGCCCTGCTGAAGCAAAAAGCCAGCGAGGTGAAGCGTTCGCGCAGGAGACGGATCAGGGCCCTCCGACCCTACCTGCTCAGGCGCCGCCTGCGCGAATCGATCCGAAGCATCCGGTCCATCGACAGGCAGCGGCTCAAGAAATGGTTCTGGTGGATGATCCACCTGGCAGAGAATAAAACGGAACGGAACCGCTTCCTCAAGATCACGCTCAACTCCCTGTCCCTCTTCGTGCTGGCTTACCTGGCCCTCTACATCTCAGGGGAGCTGATCACGCTTTACGCCGCCCAGACCTTCGAATACAAGACCATCCTCTTCTATTACAAGATCTATTACAACATCGACAGCGACCAGTGGACCCCCGATGCGGTCAAGATCCTATACAGCATCAAACCGCTTACCGGCCTGGTGCTGGGCAGCGTGGCCCTGATCATCTATTCCAGCCTGCGCAACAACCAGCAGGTATTCAAGGTCTTCTACCTCTGGCTCTTCGTGCACGGCATGGTGATGTTCTTCGGGTCCCTCCTGCTCGGCACTTTGCTGAACCAGGGGTTCGGATGGGTGATCGCCTACCTGTATTACAAGGATACGGGAAAGATGGTGTTTTCCATCATCTCCATTTTCGCACTGGTGGTCACCGGCACGGCCATCGCCAGGTCGTTCCTCATCTCCGGCAATGCCTATTTCAATTTCATCCAGCGCGACAACCGGAGGCTCCTGCTCCTCAGCCAGGTGGTCCTGCCGCTCCTGCTGGGCACCGTAATCACCTCCTTCATGAAGATTCCCAACGACCTTTATTTCACCACCTCTGAAGAAGTGACCTACGAGATCTTCAAGCTCAGCTCCATCATCATCGTCCTCATTCCGCTGGTCCTCTCCTTCTCGTCCTTCTCCACGGTCTATTTTGACGAGGAACCGCGAACCATTCGTTTCCACTGGATCTACATCTTTATTTTCGCTGGGATCTACCTGGGATACAGGTTTTTGCTTACAGGGGGCATGGAGTTCGGCATGCAATGACCGCCATGATGCAACCCCTGATTGTCGTGCGCCGGCTCACGCTTCACTTCAGGGCTTTCGAGGCGAAATATTCGACCGGTGCATATTCATCGGTCAGGATGATCGTTCCGGGCAAAGGGTCCATCTGGTAATGGTGCGACAGGTATTCGCTCATCTCCGGGTCTCCTGAAGCCAGGGTTGCCCCGGTTTCCGATTTAAGTCCCACCAGCATGAAATTCTGGAAGTGCTTCTTCTCCTCCTCCGTGGGATCGGGGTATTGCACCGCGAAGAGCAGCACTGTCGGAAACACCGACCGGTAGGTGGCCAGCTCAGCATGCAGGAACTGGTTGTTGGCGGGGTCCAGGGAGGCGATGACGTTGGCAAATACAGCCCCGCGGGGCGAGAGCCCATCATGGATGGCCTGAACGGCCTCCCTGGTGGTGAGCTGATACGGTATGGTGATCATCGATTTATACGCATCCATGAGGATCGCATCGTAGATCTTGCGGCTGGCATTCAGAAAGGTCCTGCCGTCCTCATGGTAAACCGCCAGCCTGGGATCCTCCGGCAGGTCAAAATAGTGCCTTGCCAGGTCCGTGAGCCCGGGGTCGATCTCCACCACGTCGAGGGTGGCATCCGGATAGCGTCTCAGGTAATCCTTGGGGAAGGCGTACCCCGATCCCCCGATCATCAGTGCCGACCTGAAACCGGGAACGAAATGTTCCACCAGCCGGTAATATTTCAGTACCTCGAACACCAGGTCATCCTCCCCGTCGAGGTACATGGCGGAGCTGGTCTCATCGTTCACGCGCA
>CAYLTG010000277.1:0-3240 GCA_964386225.1 uncultured Bacteroidales bacterium | reverse complement strand
ATGGTGCATTAATGAGCTTATCCTTGAAGCCCGAACAAAAGAACGGACCAATAACTGGAATTTCATTATGGACAAGCCGTGAAAAGTTTACAAATTTCATGAAAAGTGAACATGCTGAAAAAATCATGAAATCGGGTTTGTCTGAAAAAGTGAAAAGCTGGACAACAGATATCAAGGCCAATCTTTATACCGTTGAACAGGCTTGGCATGTGGAGTCCCATGATTAAATTTTTAGAAGACCTGCGAGATCTTGCTTAATCAGTTTTTCCTCACATTGGAGGCGCAGTGTCATTTAGCATTATGCACAACTCTTCTATAACCTGGTGTCCTTCTCACCCAACAATGCCCTGGCATCTTCCGGACTGCTCATGAGGATGGCGACCCAGCGGGTCCTGCTGTTCTGTTCCAGCATGATCTTGATGGACATGGTGAGCGGCACGGAAAGGAACATGCCCACCGTCCCCAGGACATATCCCCAGAAGATGAGCGAGAAGAACACCACAAAAGTGGAAAGCCCCATCCCCTTGCCCATTATTTTGGGCTCGACGCCGTTGCCAATGATCATGTTGACGACCAGGAAAACACCGATGACCCAGATCATGCCTCCAACACCCAGCTGGATGAGGGCGAACACCGCCGGGAAAAAACCGGCAATAATGGAACCGATGTTGGGGATGTAGTTCAGCAGGAAGGCGATCAGCGCCCAGATGATGGCATAGTCGACCCCGATGATGGCCAGGGCGATCCAGATGCTCACCCCGGTGATCAGGCTGATCAGTGTCTTGATGGATAAATAATGGCGGATGCTCTTACCGATCTTGTTCAGGTAATCAAAGGAAAAATCGGTCCCCTGGATAATGGCCTGCGTTTTGTGCGACAGGACATCAACCTCCAGCAACAGGAAAACGGCCAGGAAGAACACGGTCAGGAAGTTCTCCAGGAAAGCGCCAAGTTCGGTGAGGACCCCGGCGGTCACGTGCATCACCTTGTCGGGTTCGAACATAGCCATCATCTTTTCCATGGAGATATTGATGCCCATATCAGCGAGGAAAGCAATGATGCCCTCCCCGAACTCCTCAAGGTTCCGCTCATAATGATGCAGGTCTTCGGAGAATGAGGACAGGGAAGCGCTGATGATCTCCCCCAGGATGAAAAAGATCAGCACAATGGCCAGGAAGACCAGGGTCACGGCAAGCCAGTCGGGAACCTTCCTCTTCTTCAGCCACACGATGGGCTGGTAGCAGATGATGCTGATGAAAAGGGCAAGGAGGAACGGGATCACGATATGGGAGGCGGCGATCACTCCGGCCACAATGATGATAAACGCGGCGATGATCACCGGGGCAGGGAATTTTATCCTTTCAATAGTCCGTTTCATGGGCAAAGAATTAAGAAAAAGTCAGGTTGAACTCATTGCTGCTCCTGTCGATGATGCGCAACTGGACCACCACCCCCTTGTCATTCCGGCTTTCCCAGATCTCCACCGGGGCATCGATGGTATGCACATATTCAATGGAATCCTTTCCCATCGAAACGACGATATCATCCCCCTTCTCAGCGGGATCGTAATCGACGGCCCAAAGGGGCATCTCATTGACCAGGAGGTTGAGCCCGGCACGCTCATCGATATCGGAGATCGTCATCAAGCGGCCCCTGTTGCCGTCAGTGAGCAAACTGCAATACTCGACCCAACGGTCCCCTGGAATTTGTTTGGATTTTACCATGTTACAGATATCTTTTTGATCGAACAAGAAGAACCCGGCTGATCTACCCATGCGCCAACAGCGCTACATCCTGGATATTGCTTGATACAGTCATGCAGCATGACGGATATGGGTTCGTTGCGGGTGCCCCGAAAATACAAATATATTACCACTCATTCAACAACTCGGCTTGATCCCTGCAGAAACCGGCCAACGCCAACCCCGACCCGCATCATTCAAACCCGGCGGTGCGAGGGTGGCGCCAAAGGACGGGCGCAAGTCAATCCTCTTCCTGTTCAGGCCCTTCAAGCTTTTTCAGGTTGAAGGCCAGGACCATGTTGAAAACGCCGGCCACCAGGAAAACGACCGCCACCCAAATGGCGATGGTGATCCCGAACATGACCGGGTTGAACATGATCAGCGAAGAGATCCAGAAAATGACCACGGCTGCGAACAGTTTCATGAACCTGATCTCCTTATGCGAAAAGGCGTCTATGAAGAGGGCGATGCCGTATACCGCACCCCAGAGGCCGAACAGGAACGGCAGGACCGAGGCCGTGATCAGCGGGTTGACCATCAGCATGAACCCGATGAACATGTCGAGGAGCCCTTCGAACACTTTCCAGGTCCAGTTCTCGGATATGCCGCGGCCTGAAAAGCCCTGGTACACCAGCACCATGCCGGTGAAAACGAATCCGATGCCGATGTAGAATACCCAGGTCACAAGGGCTCCCGCCGGGCTTGAAAAGATAAGGATGGCAAGCAGGATCATAATGATCCCCTTGATCAGTGGCAGGTACCACGTTGCAATGGGATGATCTTCCATGTCTTGAGATTTTAAGTGATCGATTTAACTGTGCTTTTTCTGTGAAGGGTTTAAAGATAATCATTTTCCTGAATTCGCAACCCCGCCGGATATTGGGTCCGGGAAAGGATCAGAAGGGGTACCCCACTGCCAGGGAAATGATATAGTCCTTGAAGAACCCGGCATCATTGAATATCCAGCGGTCGCCGGCGGCCAGGTAGGGTTTTCGGATGGGTACTGCCGCATCGAGCCTTAGCACGAAGTAATCGATGTCGATGCGGATGCCCACGCCGCTTCCGATGGCGATCTCGTCAAGGAACTTATCGAACCGGAACTTGCCGCCGGGCCGCGAGGGATCTTCCTGGATCAGCCACACGTTGCCCGCATCCACGAAGAAAGCGCCATAGGTCTTGTAGGTGATGGGGAACCGGTACTCGATGTTGGCCATGAGCTTGATCTCCCCCGACTGGTCGAGGAAGCCCCTTTCCTGCAAGCTGTCGGGCGGGGAATAGCTGCCCGGACCCAGCGAGCGGGCATAGAAGGCGCGGATGTCCTGGCTGCCGCCGGCAAAGTACTGCTTGACGTACGGGAGCACCTCTGAGTTGCCGTAGGGCACACCCAAACCGGCCAGGAACCGGGTTGCGATCTGCATTTTCTCATGGAAGACATAATAATACCGCAGGTCATTGGTGAGCTTGGTGTACTGGGCATAGGGCGCACCCAGCAGCTTGC
>CAYLTG010000276.1:0-3255 GCA_964386225.1 uncultured Bacteroidales bacterium | reverse complement strand
TTCCCGTTGCTGATGGCCTGCGGGATGTCCACGTTGGTGGCGGCCACCACCCGCACGTCGGTCTTGATCACCTTCGAGGAGCCCACCTTGAGGAACTCCCCGGTCTCCAGCACCCGCAGCAGGCGTACCTGGGTGGAGAGGGGCAGCTCGGCCACCTCGTCGAGGAAGATGGTGCCGCCGTTCACCACCTCGAAATATCCCTTCCGTGCATCGTGGGCACCGGTAAAGGATCCTTTCTCATGACCGAACAATTCGGAGTCGATGGTACCCTCGGGGATGGCCCCGCAGTTCACGGCAATGTAGGGCCCGTGCTTGCGGGCACTGAGCTGGTGGATGATCTTCGGGAAGACCTCCTTCCCCACACCGCTCTCTCCGGAAATTAAGACAGTCAGGTCGGTCGGGGCCACCTGCCTGGCAATGTCGATCGCCCTGTCGAGCAGGGGTGAGGTGCCGATGATCCCGAACCGCTGTTTAATGGCTTGCACTTCCATAACCCAAATTGTCAGTTGTACTGCAAAATTACTTAAAATAACTGCAATTTTGTCTTAAATGTTGTTAAAGGGTGCTAGCATTAGCGGTAGCAGTAGCAGTGGCAGTGGCAGGAGGCAGCGGACCATCGGTTTTGGTATTCATCCATAATTGACCGCCATGGCTTTTCGTGCTTTCCATTTCTCTTGTCAAGTTATTGCGATCCAAGGATTTACTATCTCATCAATACATCGAGTCCAGGTTGATGGCGATCAAGGGTGTCAGTTGCACCTGCTTTGTCCCTGATACATAAACGGTCCTGAACCCGGCTTCCATGGGTAGCATGATCCCAAACAGGTGAAAATCAGCTGTGATATCGGCTCCGGCTGACCACAGCACAGGATCGGGTATCCGGTCGTAAAAAACAGCACTTCTGATCCGTTTAATGTAAAGGACCGGGCCGAGTTTCAGGTCGGGGTAGCATACTGGAAATGCATACTCTCCGCTCAAACTCACTGATTCCTCGAGGAAGATCTCATCATATCCCCGCGGATAGCTAATGATGTCGCGGAATGAATAGGAATCTGTCTCTTTCTTCTGATAACCGGCGTATACTTTGAGGGAATGATGCTTCCACAGACCCGGCAGAAAAAGAAAGGCCTGGATCCCGAAAATGGAACTGGCAAGCTCATCGAATGGGGAGTGGTGAAATTCGGCCTGTATGGACTGTCCCCATCTGGGCATAAAATCCCTGGGCGCTTTTTCAAAAGTATTTGAGAATTGAAGTTTGTATCCAGGCACGATCATGTGATATTCTGTTTGCGGAAGGTCAGACCCGTTGCCGGCGAATACTCTCTTGAAGTTCAGGCCCACCTCCGGGACGATGGCAAGGGTCCACGCCTTCCGGTACCAGGTCAGCGGTATGCTTGCCAGGCCGGTCAGGTTGAACTCGCTCCATTCGGTGAGCACATGACCCATTGCAGGATCATTGATTATGCCTTTCCGCTGGCTCAGGTCCGATTGCAGCGACAAGGATGGGAACAGCCCATCATAGGTCAGGGAGAAGTCAAACCGATGACTGCGCTCGTTCAGGTCATAGGACCATCCCAGGGTCGTGGCACTGTTGCTGAGCAGGTTCTGGGACATCAGCGTCACCCCCGGGGCCATTGATTTGTTCTCCAGGTCCATGCTGACAGGCGACCAGCTGTGAAAATGGAAAAGGTGCAATCCTTTGCGAAAGTCATGTGCGGCATGCACTGTTTTTCCCAGGCTGTCGGCATGATATACGAAATTCTCCTGGGCCGCCAGGGCCTCCGCAAGGGAATACCACTTGTTGCCGAGTGCGGAATCGGGTACTGGATGCCACCGGGCGGGGTCAAGGATGCATGTTTCGATCCTGAACCCGTCGGCGCCATAATTGAGGTACACGAGCCGGTCGTCTTCCCCTGATACGGAGGCATTGCCCACGCCGTATTTTACGGAAGTCACCTGCATCACCCTCCTGGTCAGGGTATCCAGGGCATAGATGTTATCTGTCCCGCTATAGGAGCCCACAAAAAGGATATGATCACCGTGAAATACCGGCCAGTCCACTTCTGCATAACCGAATGGCAGGGCCTCACGGAACGAACCGGTCATCGTGTTGAACAGGATGATGCCTTTTCCCCGGGGGCCGGTGGCCACGGCGGCGACCGTCATGTTATCGGGTCCCCAGCAGGGATGGCTCAGGAACAGGTTGTCGCCGGTGCTGATTGAACGGAGGGTCTCGCCGCTTTTGGCGTCAAGGATGACCAGGCGGTAGGTATTGTTCCCATCCACCTCGGTAACGACTATTTTACTGCCGTCGGGGGAGATGTCGGGAGAAAAGAATTTCGATCTCCTGGATAGCCGCAGGGTCTTCTTTGTCTTCAAGTCGTACATCTTGATCACCATATAATCCTGCAGGGTCCACCTGGGGTCGGGTTCGTTTTCCTGCCAGCAGAAAACGTTACCATTCACTGACAGGGAATTTTTTACATAACCCCTCCCCGTCACCATCAGGGTTGTTTCATCTCCTGCACTGTCGATCATGACGATCCGCATGACGTTGTCGAGGCTGGATTTCTCCGCAATGACATCATGACCGAGGGCCTGAGGTTTGCCATAGCATGTGTAGTTCTGGTGTGATAGGTCCTTGAGAACCACGGACGGAGATAGGTGGATGCTGTCAGCCTCGGAGTGCCATTTTTTTTCCAGGTCGGCCGAAATGGATTTGTAAAGGCCGTATTTGTTCAGACCGGTCTGTATTTTCAGCGACCTGGAAAAGGCGACCGGTATATACGCTTTCCTGCCCGTCTGATCCAGCACGCCTTGCGTAAACTGCGGCCCATACCGGATCCTGGAATGACCGACCAGCTGGTACCCCAGTTCATACTCGGAAGGCGTAAAATCCCTGAAGGACCCGAATACGGCCTTTTCATAGGAATAGATCCCTTTTTCAAGGACCTGGGCCTTGAACCGCATTTCGAAATTGGCTACCCGGCCCCTTCCTGAATGACTGGCAGTCGTCTCCATGATCGTGGCGTCCCCTTCGAGGAACCAGAAGGGCACATAGAGGCCGATCACCAGTGGGATGGCCTGTTGCCCGATCGCATAGCCCAGGTCCCGGGTAAATCCCTTGTTCAGTGCCGCATACTGGGATACATGCCTGAATTCGTGGATGATGATGTCATCGATCCAGTTCTGGGCATAGAAATCCTGTGGCGGCGTCGTCACGAATTCGATCCTGCGGGGTGCATAGGGGCTGAA
>CAYLTG010000275.1:0-3298 GCA_964386225.1 uncultured Bacteroidales bacterium | reverse complement strand
GGTCATGCTCGATGGCCAGGTAGAGGTTGGAAATGGTCTGGGCCTGGATCCCCTGGGTGGCATCTACGATAAGCAAAGCACCCTCACAGGCGGCGATCGACCTGGAAACCTCGTAGGAGAAGTCCACATGGCCCGGCGTATCGATGAGGTTCAGGAAATACCGCTCCCCATGCTCTTCGTGCACCATCTGGATGGCATGGCTCTTGATCGTGATGCCCCGCTCACGTTCCAGGTCCATGCTGTCGAGCACCTGGTCCTGTTTATCCCGTTCCGAGATCGTTCCCGTCATATCCAACAGCCTGTCGGCCAGGGTGCTCTTGCCATGATCGATGTGGGCGATGATGCAGAAATTACGCGTGTTCTTCAAGTGCGGTCAGCTTTGTTTCTTTGTGGGTGCAAAGATAAATATAAGTTTCGTGATATGGCGGCCGGCAAATGAAAACAGCCTGCCTTTTTCCGGTGCCTCGCACCGACCCGGACAGAACAACCTAGAAATGGAGCTTGTGGTAGTCGAATTTCTGGTTGTCGGTGAAGGCTTTGATCTTCTTCGCGATGCGGATGAAGATCTGCAGGTCGCGCAGGGCAAACCACCGGATGGCCTCCTTGTCGCCGCGGGAAGCCATGGCCAGGTAGGTCAGCAGGCTGAATTGGTGCGTGCGCAGCCATTGAAAGGCTTTCTGGTCATTCACGATGGCCATGTCCAGGGCAGCGTACTGCGGGAAACCGTTCTTCATGAGCCAGTCGAACGCTTCCTCACTGCCCCGGATGGCCTTCGACAAGGCCGCCAACTCGGGATACCCGTTCTTGAGCAGCCACATGAATATTTTGTCGTTGCCGTCAATAGCCTCTCCGAAGGCAAGCAGTATCTTAACGGGGTAATCTGTGAGTTGTCCTTTTTGCAAACTGTATACCTTATTAGTTCATTAAGTACCAACGTGAATGTCGGGATTTTGTTTTAGGGGTGCCGGCGGCCCCCAGGCACCCTCCCCCTGACAATGAATAGCATCACCCCGACCGGTACCATGCAAAGATAGAAAAACCGCGCAGAGCCTCAAATATGGAACGCAGCCAAAATATTTTTCACCCGGATGCAGTTTTTCAACTAATTTTGACCTCCGAGGAGCGGATTGCATGAGCAGATTAAGCGATATAAAAGAGCCGGTCCAGGAGCACCTGGATATCTTTGAAAAAAAATTCAGGGCTTCCATGAAAAGCAACGTGCCGTTGCTCGACATCATCACCCGTTACATACTGAAGCGCAAGGGGAAGCAGATGCGGCCCATGTTCGTCTTCCTCTCCGCCGACATCAACGGTACCATCGGCGAATCCACCTATGTGGCTGCCTCACTGATCGAGCTGCTGCACACCGCCACCCTGGTGCACGACGATGTGGTCGACGACTCCAACGAGCGGCGGGGATTCTTCTCGATCAACGCCCTCTGGAAGAACAAGGTCGCGGTCCTGGTGGGCGATTACCTGCTGTCGCGCGGACTTCTGCTCTCGCTTGACAACGAAGAGTTCCACCTGTTGAAGATCGTTTCGGAGGCCACGCGCGAAATGAGCGAGGGAGAACTGCTGCAGATCGAGAAGGCCAGGAAGCTGGATGTGGATGAGGCCATCTATTTTGAGATCATCCGGAAAAAGACCGCCTCCCTGATCGCCTCCTGCTGTGCCTCGGGGGCCGCCTCGGTCGGGGCCGACAAGGAAACGATCAGCAGGATGAAAGCCTTCGGCGAAAAGGTGGGGATCGCTTTTCAGATCAAAGATGACCTGTTCGACTACGAAAGATCCAATAAGACAGGCAAGCCCAACGGCATCGACATCAAAGAGCAGAAAATGACCCTGCCCCTCATCTACCTGCTCAGCAAATCGGGCCGTGCCGACAAGCGCAAGGTGGTGAACATCGTGAAGAACCACAACACCAACCCCGAAAAGGTAGGCCAGGTGATCGACATGGTAAAACAGGGGGGCGGCATCGAATATGCCAGGCAGAAGATGAAGGAGTACCACGACGAAGCGCTCGGCATCCTCGATTCCTTTCCCGATTCCCCCTCCAAGGAAGCCCTCCGCGAACTGGTCAGCTATACCATCGAACGGAAGAAATGATCCGTCCACTGCAAGGGTTCAAGACCCGTGCAGGCTGGTTGGAGGGTAGGGCATCAAAGCAGGTCGAGCCGCACCGAATCGAGCTTCAGGAAAATGAACAACAGGATGGTGAACCCCCAGAGGGAAGAGCCCCCGTAGGATATGAAAGGCAGCGGGATGCCGATCACCGGGAACAGGCCGATGGTCATGCCGATGTTGACGGTGAAGTGAAAGAAGAGAACCGACGCCACGCCATACCCGTAAATCCGGGAGAACTTCGACCGTTGCCGCTCGGCCAGGATCACCACCCTGGACAAGAGCCCCAGGAAGAGCGCGATCACCACCAGGCTCCCGATGAACCCCCACTCCTCGCCGATGGTACAGAAAATAAAATCGGTGCTTTGTTCGGGCACGAAGTCGAACTTGGTCTGGGTCCCCTTCAGAAAGCCCTTGCCGCTGAATCCGCCGGAGCCAATGGCGATCTTGGACTGGTGCACATTGTAGCCGGCCCCGTGGATGTCCTTCTCGATGCCCAGCAACACGTTGATCCGCTTCTTCTGGTGGGGCTCAAGGACATTCTCAAAGGCATAGTCGACGCTGTAGACATAGGCGGAGGTCACCAGGAATACCCCCGCCACCCAGATCCATCTCTTCCTCAGGTTGGGGTAAAGGTAGAGGATCAGGCCGGCATTGACCGCCAACACCCCGATGATGATGAATTTGTTCAGGAGAAGGGCAAGGATGAACAGGACCGCCACGGCCACCCCGACAAAGAGCAGGGTGCCCGACATCCCCTCCCTGAAGAGGACCAGGAAGAACGCAGCGAATACCAGGGCCGAGCCGGTATCGGGCTGCAGCAGGATCAGGGCAGCCGGCAGGAACATGATCACCACGAGTGTGAAACGTGTCCGCAACTGGTTCAGGTCGGTGTCGATGCCCGACAGGTAATTGGCCAGGGCCAGGGCCGTTGCCACCTTGGCGAACTCGGAGGGCTGAAGCGAGAAGCTTCCGACCTGGAACCACGACTTGCTGCCGGCGATCTCCCGGCCAAACACCAATACCGCCAGCAACATGGCCATCACCAGGATATAGATCACCAGGGAAAAGGTGGAATAGAACTTGGCATCGATCACCAGGATCATGATGGCCAGGACCACCGAGGTGATGATCCAGATGAGCTGCTTGCCGTAGTTCATGTCCATGTCGAGGATGC
>CAYLTG010000274.1:0-3337 GCA_964386225.1 uncultured Bacteroidales bacterium | reverse complement strand
ACGTTGCCGGCACCGATTACGGTAATTTTGTCCATAGTACTTTTTATTTTTTTGTTTGAAGTTCGATTTGCCACCTGAGTAAGGTATTAGAGGCGCAAAAATAACCCATAACATTTATTTATCAAAGTCAATCTTCAATTCGTGATAATTTGGAGGGTTTTTTAAATAGCCGGGGAGCAGCAGGCCTGCCATGCCATCCGACCGGGATGGTCAATGGACTTCAACTCCCTGCAGTGATCCGCTTTCCGATGTCCTCCACCCGCAGCCCGTCGAAATTGCCGGAGCTCATCATCAGGAGGTTCCGGCCGGCCCAATCCATGCCCATGAGAAACGCATTCAGTTCCCCGGGTTCGGTGAAGACGCGGATGTTATCGCCCCCGAAGGCGCCGGCCACCTGTTCTTTTGTAAGTGCGGGCAGCCGCTTCAGCGACAGGGCGTGGGGGCTGAAATACACGATCCCGGTGTCGGCGCCGGAAAGGGTACCCCTGTAATGGGCCAGGAATTTCTCGCTCAGGCTGCTGAAGGTATGCAGTTCGATGCAAGCCACGAGCTTCCTGCCGGGGTATTGTTTCCGTACCGCCTCGGCAGTGGCCTTGAGCTTGGAGGGCGAGTGGGCAAAATCCTTGTAGACGGAGGTATTTTCGTTGCGGGCGACCAATTCCAGCCTTTTGGAGGCGCCGCCAAAGGACCGGATCGCACCGTAGAAGGAGGCGGCATCCACCCCAAGCTCCCGGCACACGAGGCGAGCGCCTTCGATGTTCATGAGGTTATGATCGCCAAATACCTCCAGGGGGTACTCCTTTCCCTGGTGGATGACCGAGGTGATGCCATCGCTCACCGTATGCTCCGGAAGCCCGTAAGGCATTTTTTTGATGTCGTTCCGCGCCGCCATCCCGATCTTGTTCACCTCCTCGTCCTCCCTGCAATAGACCAGGGCTCCGTTGGGCGTGATCTGGCCGGCAAAGATCCGGAACTGCTCGACATAATGCTCAAACGTGGGGAACACGTTGATGTGGTCCCATGCGATGCCGCTGATGAGGCCGATGTCGGGCCTGTAAAGGTGGAACTTGGGCCTGCGGTCGAGGGGGCTGGTGAGGTATTCGTCGCCCTCGAGGACCATTACGGGGGCCTCGTCGGTGATCCTGACCATCACCTCGAACCCTTCCAGTTGAGCCCCCACCATGTAATCGCAGTCCACTCCCAACCGTTGCAGGACATGCAGGATCATGGAGGTGATGGTTGTCTTGCCATGGCTGCCGCCGATCACCACCCTTTTCTTGTTCCTGGACTGTTCGTAGAGGTATTCGGGGTAGCTGTAGATCCTCAGCCCCAGTTCCCTGGCCCTGATCAGTTCCGGGTTGTCCTCGCGTGCATGCATCCCCAGCACGATGGCATCCAGGTCGGGGGTGATCCGTTCCGGGAACCAGCCCACACGACCGGGCAGGATCCCGTACTTTTCGAGCCGCGACCTCGAGGGTTCGAAGATCTCGTCGTCGGAGCCGGTGACCCGGACCCCCTTGCGGGCCAGGGCTATGGCGAGGTTGTGCATGGCACTGCCCCCGATGGCAATGAAATGGAGCTTCATATCGGATGTTTGTACAAAAATATCCAATAATTCATCGCCCCGCCGGCAGCCCCCGGCTGGTTTTATAAACAGCCTCCCATGGAAAAGCCGGGGGCCCGGGCTCCGCAGTCCTGTCGGAACGTACCCTGGATTGTCCGGTTTTTCCTATTTTTGCAACGCCATAAACAGATGACTATGACTGTTCACACCCTGATAGCAGAGCACTGGAAAATGGACGGGGGCGTTGCCTTCGGCGTGGTCCCGCAGACCATCTGGAGAAAATCCGTCGAGCCCGACGAAAACAACCTGATCCCCATCACCACCCGCTGCCTGGTGGTAGAAGAGGGTGAGCGCAAGATCCTTTTCGACACGGGCATGGGCCGCAAACAGTCCGATAAATTCTACGGGTTCAGGCACCTTTTCGGGGAGGAGAGCCTTTCCGGCGCGCTTCATGACCTGGGTCTCCACGAAACCGACATCACCGACGTGGTATTCACCCACTTGCATGACGACCATTGCGGCGGCGCCGTCGGCCTTGGCCCTGACGGCAGGGCGGAGCTCGTCTTTCCCAATGCCCGGTACCACTGCTCGGAGGCGCAGTGGAAATGGGCCAACAACCCCAACAAACGTGAGGCCGGCTCCTATTTCGGGATCAACCTGTCGCCGCTGGAAGAGTCGGGCCGGCTGGAGCTCATCCGCCACCCCGGAAAATTCACCGAACACATCGAAATGAGGTTCATGGACGGACATACCGCCGGACTTATCGTACCGTTGATCCGCAAGGGGTCAAAAACGCTTGTCTTTGCCTCCGACCTTATCCCGCTGGCGGCCAACATCCCGCTTCCATACGTGGCCAGCGTCGACATCCAGCCGCTGGTGGCGCTCAAGGAGAAGGAACAACTTCTGGAGGAGGCTGCCGACCGGGGATACTACCTTATATTCCAGCACGACTACCACATTGAATGCTGCTCACTCATACGGACCGAGAAAGGGATCCGCATGGACAAGGCATTCACATTGAAAGAAATTTTAGTGTAATTTTGCGGCACCTATGGACAAAGAACTCATTGCACTGCTCAACGAACGGTTCAGGGGCAAGAAGACCTCTGAAATACTTGGCTATTTCCTAAGCGAATACCAGGGCCGGATCGCTTTCGCCTCCAGCCTCGGTGCCGAGGACCAGGTGCTCACGCACATGATCGCGGCCATCGATCCGGAGGTGAAGATCTTCACCCTCGACACGGGCAGGCTCTTCCCGGAGACCTACGACCTCATCGACAGGACCAACAGCCGCTACCGGATCAAGATGCAGGTCTACTTCCCCGATGCAGGCAGGGTTGAGGCGATGGTCAGGGAGAAGGGCGTGAACCTGTTCTACCAGAGCGTGGAGAACCGCAAGCTTTGCTGCCACATCCGCAAGATCGAGCCCCTTCACAGGGCCCTCGAGGGTTGCGAGGTATGGATCACCGGCCTGCGGCGCGAACAGTCCGTCACCCGGAACCACTTCGCCCTGGTGGAGATCGACGACAACAACCACGGGCGTGTGAAGATCAATCCCCTCATCGACTGGACCGAGAACGACATCTGGGATTACATCTCGAAGCACAACATCCCCTACAATAAACTACACGACCAGGGTTTTCCCAGCATCGGATGCCAGCCCTGCACCCGGGCCATACAGCCCGGCGAAGACCTCCGCGCCGGAAGGTGGTGGTGGGAGATGCCGGAGCACAAAGAGTGCGGGCTGCATCAGAGGTAGTTCAATGTTCAATC
>CAYLTG010000273.1:0-3360 GCA_964386225.1 uncultured Bacteroidales bacterium | reverse complement strand
ATCCACTTAAATATGATTTACTTTTGCACCCATTAACACATGTTTAATCCCGAAATAATTGATACAATGAAGAGAAACACAATTCTAGCGGTTATCACGATGGCAGCGCTGGCTGTACTGGTTTCCTGCGGCGGTGGCGGCGGCGAGACCAAGGAAGCGGCCGCAGACGAGAAAAAAACGGAAACGCCCCCACCCCCACCTGCAAAAACAGGCCTCGAAGCCCAGCTTGAGCTTGGCAAGAGCATTTACGATACAAAATGTGTTGTCTGCCACCAGGCCGACGGCAAAGGCATCAAGGGAGCATTTCCCCCGCTCGCCGAATCCGACTACCTGCTTGCCGATCCAGTGCGGGGCGTAGCCCAGACCCTGAACGGCTCCAACGAGGAGATGATCGTCAACGGCGAAAAATACAACGCCCCCATGACCCCGCAGGTGCAGACCAAGGAAGAGGCCGTGGCCGTGATCAATTATGTGCTGATGCACTTCAACGGCTACACCAAGGAGCAGATGCTCACGCTGGACGATGTGAAGGACGTGGAGATCAACCCCATGCAAACCGTTCCACCCGCTGAATGATGCGTCACTGGATCATAATCGCACTGCTGGGCCTCCTGACCGCCTGTAACCAGGGACCGAAGCAGCCGCAGGCCGAGGAACAGGAGCAAACGGAAGCAAAGGAAGGCCACTACGGCGCCGAGATCAGCACGGAGAACACCATTACCGGGCCCGAACTGCTGGCCATGCTGGAAGAACAGGATTCGGTATGGGTCACCATGAAGGCCACCATCGTCTCCAATTGCCAGACCTCCGGATGCTGGATGGACCTCGACCTGGGCACCGACGAGGTGGTGAAGGTCACTTTCAAGGACTATGAATTCGTGATCCCCATCGACTCCAAGGGCAAAACGGCCACCGTGGAGGGCTATGCCGCCCGCACCATCGTGCCGGTCGACCTGCTGAAGCACTACGCCGAGGACGAAGGCCGCTCCCAGGCAGAGATCGATGCCATCACCCAGCCCGACACGAGCTTCATGTTCGAAGCGATCGGGGTGGTGATCGAGGACTGACAGGACTGTGGTATGTGAAATTAAAAGCCGGGCCGTTGGGTTCGGCTTTTTTTTGTTCAAGGTTGGCTGAGCCCCGGGGGGGGGAGGGGAAATTTAAAAAAAACAACCCCCAAATCCCAAAAAAATCCCAATTCACAATGCTCAAATTCCAAAAAGCCAAGCCCTTGAAAATACAATGCAAGTCAGCTATTGGCACAGCAACTTTGAATCTTGAACTTTGAACTAGGACCCCAAATCCTCCATTAAAAATCCCCGCAACTCCGTCCAAAAACCGTTGTACGTGTGGCAATCCGAATGGCCGGCGCCGTCGATGGGCAAGAGCCTTGCATTTCCCGGACGGGCAGCGCGATGGAGCCGCTCGCCGTGGGAGAAGGGAGCCGTCCGGTCATCGGTGCCGTGCACAATGAGGAACCTGGCCTCTGCCCTTCCGATGTGCTTCTCGGGGGCAATGTCGTTGAAGCGGACCTTCATGTGGTGCTGAAAGTATTCGAACACCAGCCACACCATCGGGAAGTATGGAATGTGCCTCTTTTTGTATTCGAGCCGCATCACCTCCGCCGGGTTGGCAAAAGCCCCGACGGTGACGACGGCCCTTATCCGCTCATCCTGTGATGCCGCATAGATGGAGGCGGCCCCGCCCATGGAAAGACCTACCAGCCCGATGGCTCCTGAATACTCCCCGGCACGTGATCCCTGGATATGGTCCAGCGCCGCCCGGATATCCTCCGCGAAGCGGGGCATGGACGAATAGGTGTCGGAGTCGCTCTTGCCGTGGTTGCGGGCATCGAAGACGAAGAGGTTGAAATCCCCGTGAAGGGCTTCGATGTAGGGCATCATCCGCTCGGCGTTGCGGCGCCAGCCGTGCAGGAGGATCACCACCGGCTTCTTTTGCCCCTTCAGCGAAGGGATCCACCAGCCATGCAGCGACAGCCCGTTCGCGGTGGGAAATCGTACCGTCTCATACGCCAGTTCCAGGTCGGCCGGGGTGGCCGTGTAATCGACGGGGCGGGTGTTGAACACCCTGGTCATCGCACGGAAAAGCATGACCATTCCGGTAAAAAAGACCAGCAAAACGATCGCGATCGTCATGAAATGTTAATTTTGCCGAAAATTAATAAGATTTATCGGAACGAAAGAAGACAACGCGATAAACATTCCATCTGCATTTATGTTATTCACATATGTTCAAGAAACTCAAAAAGAAGTGGGGCATTGAGAGCAACTTCCAGTTCTGGCTGATCTTCGGGATCTTCGCCATCTCGGGCTCCTCTTCCCTCTTCGTCAAGATACCGCTCTACGCGCTGCTGGGCATCACCGAGCACACCGACACCTGGATCAAGGTGGTGGTGTACCTGGTGGCGATCACGCCGGCTTATTTCGCGATCCTGCTTTTTTATGGGTTCATCTTCGGGCAGTTCAGCTTTTTCTGGAACTTTTTCAAGAAGTTTATCGGGAGGTTCTCCTCATCCAGGAAAAAGGCGGCTTCATCGGAGTCTGCTGGATAAACAGGCCATTTTCCCCATCCTATTTTTAACCCACGGCTTTTGGTCTTAAACCATTATTTTTTAGCTATTTATAGATCATGAAGAGCTTGGCGGCATTGCGTGAGAATTTTTTGTTTCACGCAAAGGTGTAAACCCCGCATCCAACACCCAAAGGATAAGCCCAATACCTTCAATCAACGGCTTGGCTATATCTCATATCTCAACTCTAATACCCGATATCTCTAATCAACAACGATCTTCCGAACCACCCACTCATTTCCTGCTTCAATCCGCAAATAATACAACCCTGGCTGCAGGGACTTGATGTCGATCAGGATGGATTTTCCTTCGATATCCAGTGACAGAATTTGCTGACCCTTTGAATCAAACATTAGCAGATTATTCATAGTTCTGTCCGATCCAATTATAAAAGATTCACTTGCCGGATTAGGGAATACTGAAATATGATAATTTCCAACCACAGGGACATCTATAATAATCTCACATTCAATATTTGAAGGTCCGGATTCACCTGAATTGTATAATGCGGTAATGTAATAGCAGTGGTCATCAAACCCAGAAATCTGATGCGTATAGGTGGTATCTGTGGTAAAATCAAGATACTCATACGGCTCCTGGTTTAATTGATGATAGATATTAAAGCCGAGCAGTTCAGCACTTCCCGAAAGATCAATTCCCCACATGCTGATCCCCTGCATGCAACCGATCAACGCAAAATGACCAGGTACAAAACTGCCGTCGCTCGCCAGTCCGCCGGCAATACCTGTCCCTCCAGGATTGATCAGGGA
>CAYLTG010000272.1:0-3419 GCA_964386225.1 uncultured Bacteroidales bacterium | reverse complement strand
TGTTGGAGCCATAGCCGATGGCCACGAAATCGACATCTCCGTCGTTGTCCATCTGCACCGGTACGATACAAAAAGCCTGGGTAAAGGGTTCGGTGAAAGGGATCTCGGTAAAGCCCATGCTCCCGTCGTTCTCCCACCAGCTGAGCTGGTTCTCCGTCATGCCGGCACCGAACAGGTCCATGTCGCCGTCCTGGTCGATGTCTGTCGCATCCAGCCACAGGGCGCCGGAAAAGTTGGGCAGGCTGTGCTTGATGAAGCCCTGGCTCCCGTCGTTCTCGTACCATGCGATCTTGCTGCTCAGGCATGCGGCGCCCAGGATGTCCATGTCGCCGTCCAGGTCCACGTCCCTGGCCAGCACGGTGTGGGCAGCCGTAAAGAGGCTGTCGACCATGTATTCCGCGATGAAAGCGCCGCTTCCGTCGTTCTCCCACCAAAGGATCTCATTGTTGAGCTCTCCGCAGGCCACCACATCCAGGTCGTCATCCCCGTCCATATCTTCTCCGTAGATGAAGGGGGACTGCTGAAAACGGTCCGAGATCAGGTGCTTGGTCCACCCGATGGGCACGGCCCCGTCGTTCTCCCACCAGGCGATCTCCCCCTGGTGGCCGTAATAGTCGAACCCGGAACACAAGATGTCGATGTGGCCGTCGCCGTTCACATCTTTCAGGTCGACGGTATGGGCACCGGTGAAGTCGTCGTCGACCACCTGCTCGGCAAAGACCTCATCGCCGGTGTTCTCGAAGAAGAGGATGGCATTGGCCTGCCAGGCGGCAGAAACGACATCGACCTCCCCGTCGCCGTTCATGTCGCAGGCCCGGACCGACCTTGCCCCCTGGAAATCCTGCTTGATCACGATCTTGCTGAAGGCGTTGTTGCCGTTGTTCTTCCACCAGCTCACCTCGCCGGTGGTGGTCTTGGCACAGGCCACGATATCCATGTGGCCGTCGCGGTTGATGTCCTCGGCGATCACGTCGAACCCACTGGTGAAACCGGTGGTTACCGTATGCTTGTCGAAACCCGGCTGCTGTCCTGAAAGAGGGGCAGACAGCAGCCAGAAGCCGGCAATCATCAGCGCCAGCATACCGGATGCCCTGGAGGCGATCCGAATCGCCGGTAATTTGCATGGTTTAAATGCGTTTTGGTTTAACTCGATCATCGTTATGGGTTTAAAATGTGTTGCATATCTGGCGCTGGATTGACTCCATGTGCACTGACCAAAAATAGGCGGATCACCGCCGGAAACAAAACAAACTATACGCACCCGGCCGCCGGGCCGACCAACAGAGCCGCGGGAGCACTGTGCCGGGGATATCCCGGCGATCACCGTGTTGATCGGTGAAAGGACCCGGTTCATCGAGAATTCTTTCCCTGTTCCATTTCAAATCGTACTTTTGTTCAGAACCATCTGGCATGCAGCATATTTTCCTCCCTTCCGACAAGCGGCTCCTGCGGGTACTGGCACACCTGCTGTTCTGGGTGCTTTACGTGATGTTCTACACGGTCCAGTACATCCTGTTCAGCGATTCACCCGGATTCCTGAGTGTGGTGGGCCGTCTGTCCATGTCGGTCTGGATCGATATCGCCGCCACTTACTTCACGGTGTATTTCCTGATCCCCCGGTTCCTGCTGAAAAAAAGGTATGTTTCCTTCTCCATCGCTTTCCTGGTTTCCGCCATCGTGATGGTCCTCGCCCAGCGCGTGCTGCTCTATTACATCAGCTACCCGATGTTCTCGCCCCGGTACGTTGAGAACTATTCGTTCTGGAACTTCAACCCGTTCTATTCCTTCATCAACATCTACACGGTGGTGAGCGTGTTTGCCGGGTTCAAGCTTTTGAAGTTCTGGTACCGGACACAGCAGCAGAAGGAGGAGCTCGAGAAGCAGAACCGGATCTCCGAGCTGGCCCTCCTGAAGGC
Source organism: uncultured Bacteroidales bacterium (assembly GCA_964386225.1). Lineage (GTDB taxonomy): Bacteria > Bacteroidota > Bacteroidia > Bacteroidales > JAADJA01 > JAADJA01. The sequence continues at coordinate 1,503 of CAYLTG010000272.1, read as the reverse complement.
GCAGGTGAGCCCTCATTTTCTGTTCAATACGCTGAACAACATCGACGCACTCATCTCCAGGGATTCAGGTTCGGCCTCCGACGCGGTGATCAAGTTGTCGGAGATCCTGCGGTACATGCTGTATGAGGCCGAAACGGACCGCGTGTCGCTGGAGAAGGAGGTTTTCTACCTCCGCAGCTACATCGCCCTGCAGTCGATGCGCCTCAGGTCCGCGGATTTCGTGCGGTTCGACATCACGGGGGATGTCTCGAAACAGACCATCGCACCCATGCTGCTCATCCCATTCGTGGAGAATGCGTTCAAGCACGGCGTCAAGAACACCCCTCCGCCGGGCATCCGCATCACCCTGGAGGTTAACCCGGAATTGATTATCTTTAGGGTTGTGAACAAGGTCAACAAATGGGAGCAGGTCTCGAAGGACGGGACGAAGGGCATCGGCCTCAGAAATATCAGGAAGCGGCTGGACCTGATCTATCCCGGGGCGTATGAACTGAACATCGGCGAGGCCGGTTCAGACTTTTCAGCCGAACTCAAAATCCGGAACCCATGAAATTAGCCTGCATCGCCGTGGATGATGAACCGCTGGCCCTGGAGAAGATCCGGGATTACATCGGCAAGGTGGATTCGCTCGACCTGGTGGCCACCTTTGACAATGGCATCAGCGCCCTGGCGTTTCTCAAGCAGAAGAAAGTGGATGTGCTGTTCCTGGATGTCCAGATGGAAGAACTGACCGGCATCCAGTTGCTGGAGACATTGAGCTTCAAGCCAAAGGTCATCCTGACGACGGCCTATGACACTTACACACTCAAGGGATACGACCTGAATGTGACGGATTACTTGCTGAAGCCCTTTTCATTCCAGCGGTTCCTGCAGGCCATCGACAAGGTTTACGACGTGGTTCAGACCGAACGGAACCGCATGCCGGCCGGCGGCGAGAACGGCAGCACCCCGGAATACCTGTTCGTCCGCTCGGAGAGCAGGTACCGGAAAGTGAACTTCGAGGACATCCTCTTCGTGGAAGGGATGAAGGATTACATCCGCATTCACACGGTCTCCGACCGGCTGATGACCCTGAACAGTTTCTCGGCCCTTGCGGACCACCTGCCGGCCGACCGTTTCATCCGCGTCCACAAGTCCTACATGGTCTCCATCTCGCGCATCGACAGCATCGAGCGCAACACGGTGCTCATCGGCGAACACAGGATCCCCATCGGGGAGAGCTACCGGAAGCATTTTTTTTATGTCCTGAAGAAAAACCAGCTGATCCTTTAACCGGTGGCAGGGAAGCCGGCGGTGGATTGGCGGATGGGATCGCATAGTACCGGGCTCGCCCCGCATTTACGCATTCACTCATTCACTCATTTACGCATTCTCATCCCTCTCCAGCACCACATAATCGAACGCCCACTTGTGCCGCGCATCCGCCGGGTGGTGCCTCCGCGACACTTCCTTCCACGCGTCCCGGTCGAACTCCGGGAAGAACTTATCCCCGTCTGCTTCAGC
>CAYLTG010000271.1:0-3420 GCA_964386225.1 uncultured Bacteroidales bacterium | reverse complement strand
GGGGTGATCATGATCTGGTAGGCCCGCTCGGGGTGGCCCAGGTGGCTCACCAGGGGCAGGGTGGCCACCAGCAGGAAGGCCAGGGCCGTGAGCAGGGCCAGCTCGTAGGTGGGCTTCAGCACCTTGACGTTGAACACCCGCTCCAGCGAGGCCAGGATGAACGCGCCCGCGACCAGACCGGTGATGTAGGGATAGAGCACGATGAGCAGGCTCCATTGAAGGTCGATCTCATTGGGGTAGATGAACCCGTGGACCTTCGACAGCATTTCATAGAGATGTTGGTAATGTTCTTCCATGTTATCGTACCTCCGCGCTTAGTGCATTGTAATACAGTTTGCTTCCGGTGTTGAGATGAGGCTTCAGGATGAGGCAGTTATGCTCCTTCAGGAACCGGAATAGCGGCCCTTCCCTGTCGTTCAGGTCGCCCAGGATGCGGGCACCCGTCGGGCACACCTCGGTGCAGGCCGTGGTCCCGCCCTTGCTGATCCTGTGGTAGCAGAGGGTGCATTTGTCGGCCACGCGGGTCTCGGGGTTGATGTACCGGCACCCGTAGGGGCATGCCTGCACGCAATAGCGGCAGCCGATGCAATAGGACTCGTCGACGAGCACCACGCCCTCGGGCGAGTCGTACGTGGCTCCGACGGGACAAACCTGCACACAGGGCGATTTATGGCAGTGGTTGCACATCTTGGGCACGAAGAAGGTCTTGAAGTAATCCTCCTCAGGCGTGTCGTTGGTGAACCCGTCGATACCGCCGTTGGGCGACTCCACCTTCACCTCGCCGTCATTGGTGATGGTGTATTGCTCGATCCAGGTCCTGAAATAGAAGGGCTCCCGGGGCACGTTGTTCTCGCTCTTGCAGGCATTGGCGCAGCGCCCGCAGCCGATGCACTTCTCGATGTCGATGCCATACCCCCACCAGGGATGCTGGTCATCCGCTGGCCGCTCCGAGGCGACCAGGATGGCATTGAAAGGGCCCGCTATGCCGGAGGCCAGCACGCCGCCGGCAGCAGCCATGGCCTTCTTGAGGAATTCTCTTCGTGTCGTGTCGGTTATTCTGTTTCCCATGGTGTATGTGGATTATGACAGTCAATACATCGATCTTCAGGATTGTGCTCGCTGAGGTCGATCATGGTGATCACCCCGCTGCTGCGGCTGGGGTTATAGCTGTGGCATAGGCCGCAGTGCTCACGCTGGTCGGGGACGAGGAGCCGCGACGAATCAGGATCCTCGCAATGGGCAAGCCCGGGGCCGTGGCAGGTCTCGCATGACAACCCCGCATGCCTGTTCGATTGAAGCTCGAGGAGGTAGTCCTCATGGCACTCGGCACACGCATCCCGGCCGGCGTAATGCATGGGCTTCGCCCTGTTGTCGTCGAGGGAGTCGAACCGGTAGTGACCCGCCTCGCCAAACGATTCAGGGACCAGGAAATACCTGGCCACCAGGAAGATGGCAACAAAAAGGACAAAGAGCGGGATGAGCGTTCGTAGTTGTGGAGGCATCGCTGAAGATTTTGAATTGATGTAAATATAGAACTATATAAATACCTAAAACCCTGAGGCCCATATGATATAAATCACCTCAGGCTTTATCAATAATGATTCTAAATTGCGAATCGGGCCGGAAAATGCCCGCCCGGGGCATGGCATGCCGGGGGTTTCCGAGGGGGGCCACAGAAAGGCCGTTTTTCACTTCGGAAGGGCTGTAACCTGCAGGGGGATGGATCGTCAAAACAGGTGAACGCCATTGCGAAGGTGGGGGGGCGCCGACCAATTCAAACCAGTGCAAACGAATACCTGATCCGATGCTGAAAAACCTGATCCTTTACAGTTTCCGTGCGATCAATAAACAGAAGGCCTACGTCGCCATCAACGTGCTGGGGCTTTCCATCGGGCTGGCCTGCAGCCTCATCATCGCCCTGTTCATCCGGTATGAGCTGAGTTTCGACCAGTACAACGAGAAAAAGGACCGGATCTTCCGGGTGATCCTGAACGGGAAGATCGGCGGACAGGAGCTGACCGTGACCTCCACGGCCGCCCCCATCGGGCCAACCATGAAAAATGAATTCCCCGAGGTGGAGGATTTCCTGCGGATCAACGGCTGGGGCGAAACCGTCCTGCGCTACGGGGAGCGCCGGTTCACCGAGGATGCCTTCATCGAGGCGGATTCCTCCTTCTTCGGCTTCTTCTCCATCCCCCTGCTCAGGGGAAACAGCAAGACGGTCCTCAGGGAACCCCATTCGCTGGTGCTTTCACGGTCCAATGCGGAAAGGATCTTCGGCGGGGAGGACCCCATCGACAAACTCATCCGGGTGGGGAACGACACCACCATGTACAGGGTCACCGGGATCATGGAAAACATCCCGCCGGAGTCCCATTTCGAGGCCGACGCCATCGGCTCGTTCACGACCAATCCGCGGTCGCACGACGACCATTGGCTGTCCAACAGCTTCAGCACCTATGTCCTCCTCCATCCCAATGCCGATCCCAGAACTGCGGATGAACGGCTCCCGGGCATGATCGTCAAATATGTCGGTCCCCTGATCACCAGGTTCTTCGGCATCACCATTGAGGAATTCCTGGAGCAGGGGAACAAATACAACCTCTACCTGCAAAAACTCACCGACATCCACCTCGACCCCTCGGTACAGCAGGACCTGAAGGCGGCCAACGACCCCAGGTACCTCTGGATCTTCGGCAGCATCGGCCTGCTGATCATCGTGATCGCCTGCATCAACTTCATGAACCTGTCGACGGCCCAGGCCACCCGGCGGGCGAAGGAGGTGGGCATCAAGAAGGTGAGCGGCTCAAACCGGCAGATGCTCATCCTTCAGTTCCTCTCCGAAACGGTGATCCTCTCCCTCGCCGCCCTGCTGATCACCATGGTCATCACCGCCCTGGCCCTCCCCTGGTTCAACAGGCTGCTCGACATCCGGATGAGCGTAGGTTACCTCGACCACTGGTACACCCTTCCCGTGCTGCTTCTTGCCGCAACGATCGTGGGCCTGCTGGCCGGGATCTACCCGGCATTCTACCTCTCGGCCTTCAACCCTTACCTGGTCCTGAAAGGAATGCGCACGGGCAACAGGGGGAGTATCCGGCTGCGCAGCATGCTCGTCGTGCTGCAGTTCGCCATCTCCATCGTGCTCATCATCGGCACGCTGATCATGTTCAGGCAGCTGAACTTCATGCTGAACAAGGACATGGGGTTCGACAAGGAACATGTGCTGGTGATCCGGAATGCCTATACGGTCGGCCAAAAAATGAAAAGCTTCAGGGACGAGCTGAGGAAGGTGCCGGGGGTGGAATTCGTCGCCTCCTCCACGGCCGTGCCGGGCCATAACAACAACAACAACGGCTACAGGATAAAGGGCAGGCCCGAGGACAGCTACCTGCTCCAGACCAACTGGGTCGATTACGA
>CAYLTG010000270.1:0-3492 GCA_964386225.1 uncultured Bacteroidales bacterium | reverse complement strand
TTGCTGTCGGGCGACCAGATGGGACTGTATTTGTAATTGGAGCTGCCGGAGGTCAGCTGCAGGGGGGTGCCGGAGCCATCGCCGGCGCGGATGTAGATCTCGTCCTCGCCGGTCTGGTCGGAGATATAGGAGATGTACTTTCCATCGGGCGACCATTCCACGTCCCGTTCGTGCACGCCGGAGGTTTCGGTGAGGTTCATGGTGATGCCGTGTTCGGCCGGCACTGTCCACACATCCCCGCGGGCACCGAAGGTGAGCCGCTTGCCGTCGGGCGAGACAGCCCAGCTGTCGATGAACTTGGAGGCATCCTTGTATTCGTCGCGGCTACCCAGCATGTCCTCGGCGATCGTCACCGGTATTTTGGTGGCCTTCTGGGAGGCCAGGTCGAAATTGTAGAGGTACCCGCCGTTCTCGTAGATGATGGAACGGTCGCCGAGCGACGGGAACTTGACGTCGTATTCGGTGTAATTGGTCACCTTCCGGGTCTCACCGGTTTCGGTGTCGTAGGCGAACAGGTTCATGATCCGGTCCCGGTCCGAAAGGAAATAGACCTCCTTCCCGTGCCACATCGGGATGATGTCCTGTGCCGGGTTATTGGTGATGTTCACCGTTTCCCGCGACTTGAAATCGTGGATCCAGATGTCGTCGGCCATCCCGCCCCGGTAGTATTTCCATGTCCTGAACTCCCTGAAAACCCGGTTGTAGGCGAGCTTGTCACCGTCGGGCGAATAGCTGCAGAACCCGCCGGCAGGGAGGGGCACCTCCTCCGATAGACCACCGTTCACGCTGGCGAGGAACAGCTGTCCCTTGAAGGAGTTGAAGCTTTTTTTGCGGGACCGGAACACGATGTGCTCCTCGTCCTTCCAGGCCATCACGATGTTGTTGGGGCCCATCCGGTCCGAGATGTCGTCGCGCCCCAGGGTGGCGGTATAGGTGAGCCGAACGGGCTCGCCGCCCCGGGAGTCCATGAGGTAAACCTCGGTGTTCCCGTCGTATTGGGCGGTGAAGGCAATATGGCCGCCATCGGGTGAGAACCGGGCGAACATTTCGTAGCCGTCGTCGGTGGTGAGTTTCCTGGCCAGCCCCCCGCTTTTGGTCACGGTGTATAGGTCGCCGGCATAGGAGAATACGACCTGGTCGCCGTGGATGGCGGGAAACCGCAGAAGCCGTGCCTCATCCTGTCCTGCGGCGGCAAGAAACAGGAAAAGCGAAAGGAAAAGGAATGTGATTTGTTTCATGAAAAGGTATTTTTTATAAGATGATTCTATCCATGTTGTAAAAGTAAAAAATCCCGTCCGTTCGGACAGGATTTACGCGTATTTTTTGATGGGCGTTCCCGCTTACTGGCATCCGTTGTTGTAGGATTCCATGATGTCGTAAAGGAGGGATGACACGCCGGCATCCAGGTCGTTGTTCAGCGCAGTGTTCTTCCTGACGGCCTGGCAGGCCTCCCATCCTTCGCAGGGATTGCCGGCGGCGATCGAAACGGATGCGGCGGCAAGCGCCCTGAAGAGCTGGATGGTCTGGCTGTACTGATTTTTCTGGGCGGCCAGCTCCAGGATGGGAAGCCCGTTGTCCACCTTGCCCTTGTCGTCGAGGATGGTCAGGTACCCGAGGCAGAACAGTTCGTCTGCCGTAAGTTTTTCAAGGTTAAGCGACTCCCAGTTCCCTTTGTATTTCCTGGCAACGTATTGTTTGAATGTCAAGGCATTTGAATGGTTCTTGTTGTTCACGACCAGGGCGTTCATGATGCCGGCCTTCTCGTCGATGGGGTTGTTCTGGTCAATCAGGTATCCGATCACGCGGCCGTCGATCGCCCCGTGGTCCAGCACATGCTGCACCTCCTCGAGGTAGCTGAAGGAGCGGTGGAAATCGGTGAGGATGACAGGCTGCGACGCCATCGCCGGGTTCAGGAGGGCCCAGAGCACCAGCAGGAACAGAATTGATTTTTTCATTGTCTTTACGTTTGGCTTACAAAGATAGTGCATTTCTTTCAAAGACATCGCACGCCGGATAATGGTTGTCCGGGGGGCGTCGAATTAAAAAACAGGTCCGGTTCACCGGGGACGACAAGCGCGCCCTGCGATCAGCTTCAGATCCATTTCACCTGGATGAAATCCTGCCGGTGGGGCAGGAAGTCATGCCTGGGGAAGATCCGGAAGGCGAAGTCAAAAACGCCTGATTCTTTCAGCCCCAGGGTGCATCTCCAGGTACCCTCATCCGCGCCGTGCCTGGCGAGGGTGAGCTCTTTCTGGCGGTAGATGGTGTTCACCCGGTCGAATTCCTTCTGGCCGATCACCATATCGACCCCGATGTGTTCCGGGTTGATGCCATTGGTATGGATCACGACCTCGGCGATGAATTCCTCGCCCTGGTTGAACGGTATGCTGGTGGAATTGGGTATCTTCACCGAACGCACCTCGATGTTTTGCCAGTGCGTGCGGATGTGTTCCTTCCAGGCATCGATCTCCATGGCGAGCCGGTAGTCATGCATCCTGATCTTTGCGATCCGCTCGAAGAGTTTCGAATAGAAGTCGGCGTAATAATCGTTCAGCATGCGCCGCATCGTGAAACGGGGTGCGATCCCGGCGATGTTGTTCTTGATGAAGCTCACCCAGTTGGTCGACAGGCCATCCTTGTTCCGGTCGAAATACATGGGCATGATCTCATCTTCCAGGAGGCGGTAGATGATCTCCGCATCCAGCTCATCCTGGAAAGCCTGGTTGGCATAGGTCTTCGCCTCCGGGATGGCCCAACCTGCCTTTTCCCTGTAGCCCTCCGCCCACCAGCCGTCGAGCACGCTCAGGTTGAGGACGCCGTTCATGACGGCTTTTTCGCCGCTGGTGCCCGATGCCTCCATGGGCCGGGTGGGGGTGTTCATCCAGATGTCGACCCCGGATACCAGGTGCCGGCCGAGGGCCATGTCGTAATTCTCGAGGAAGATGACCCGCCCGGCGAACTCTGGCATCTTGGAGATGTTCATGATCTTCTTGATCAGGTCCTGTCCCGGTTTGTCGTTGGGATGGGCCTTGCCGGCAAATACGAAACGCAGTGGCATCTCCTCGTTGTTGACCAGGCTCGAGAGTTTCTCCAGGTCGGAGAACAGGAGGTGGGCGCGCTTGTAGGTGGCAAAACGCCTGGCGAACCCGATGTAGAGGGCGTCATCGCTGATCCCTTCCAGGGTCTGGTAGATCACCTTGGGATTCTCCTGCCTCCGCTCCATGTCGCGGGCAAGCTTCTTTCGCAGGAATTTCAGGAACCCGGCCTTGGCCTCCAGCCGCTGTTGCCAGACCAGGGCATCGGGGATGTCGTGGATCTTGTTCCAGGTGGGGTGGTCGCCCTCGCCATCCGACTGGATATCCCCAAGCTGGCTGGCATAGAATGATTTCCAGTTGTCGGAGGTCCAGGTGGGGAAGTGCACCCCGTTGGTGACATGACCGATGTGCAGCTCCTCGGGGAAATAGCCGGGATAGAGCCCGCGGAACATCTCCC
>CAYLTG010000269.1:0-3503 GCA_964386225.1 uncultured Bacteroidales bacterium | reverse complement strand
TTCCCCATCTCGATCGCCGCCATGGCCGCATCGAACCCTTTGTTGCCCGACTTGGTGCCTGCCCGTTCGATGGCCTGCTCGATGCTGTCGGTGGTGAGGACGCCGAAGATGATGGGCACTTCGGTCTCGAGGCCGGCGTGGGCCACCCCCTTGGCCACCTCGGCGGCCACATAGTCGAAGTGGGGGGTGGCGCCGCGGATGACTGCCCCGAGGCAGATCACGGCGTCATATTTACCCGATTTCGCCATCTTCTTGGCGATGAGGGGGATTTCATAGGAACCCGGGGCCCATGCCATTTCGATGTTTTCTTCCGCCGCATCGTGGCGTTTCAGGGCATCCATGGCCCCGCCCAGCAGCTTGGAGCTGATGAATTCGTTGAACCTGCCGACGACGATGCCGAACTTCAGGTCTTTGGCAGTGAGTTTTCCTTCGATGATCTTCATAATCTGTATGTTAAATTTTGATTTTCAATTTTTTCCGGTTACGAAGTGACCAGGTTGTCCATGTTGAGCATGTGGCCCAGCTTGGACTTTTTGGTGGACAGGTAAAAATGGTTGGTCTGGTTGTGGCTGATCTCGATGGGGATCCGTTCCACCACCTGGAGACCGAAGCCGTAGAGTCCCGAGATCTTTTTGGGGTTGTTGGTCATCAGGCGCAGTGTGCGTGCCCCCAGGTCGGCCAGGATCTCGGCCCCGATGCCGTAGTCGCGCAGGTCGGCGGGGAAGCCCAGGGCCTCGTTGGCCTCGACGGTGTCCATGCCATTGTCCTGCAGGTGGTAGGCCTTCAGTTTGTTGAGCAGCCCGATCCCCCTTCCTTCCTGCCGCATGTAGAGCAGGACGCCCTTGCCTTCGCGGGCGATGCGGCGCATGGCCGTATCGAGCTGGTCGCCGCAGTCGCAGCGCTGCGAGCCAAACACGTCGCCGGTGAGGCATTCCGAGTGGACCCGGGCCAGCACGGGTTCATGCTTGCTGACCTCGCCCATCACCAGGGCGATGTGCTCCTCGCCGTTGATCTTGTCGCGGTAGCCCACCGCCTTGAAAAGGCCGTATTTCGTGGGCAGCATCACCTCCGACACCTTCTCCACCATCTTCTCGTGCTTGCGCCGGTAGGTGATGAGGTCGGCGATGGTGATGAGCTTCAGGTTATGTTTTTTGACGTAGTCGGTCAGTTCCGGCACGCGCGACATGGTGCCGTCGTCGTTCATGATCTCGCAGATGACGCCGGCAGGGTAGAAGCCTGCCAGCCTGGCCAGGTCGACGGCCGCCTCCGTGTGGCCGGCGCGGATGAGGACGCCGCCCCGTTTGTATTCCAGCGGGAAGACATGCCCCGGCCTGTGGAAATCCTTGGCCCGCGCCGTGGGGTCCATCACCTTCTTGATGGTGGCCGCCCGGTCGTGGGCCGAGATGCCCGTGCTGGTGCCGGCGGCGTCGATGGAGACGGTGAAGGCGGTCTTGTGGGTGTCGGTGTTCTCGGTCACCATCATGCCGATGTTCAGCTCCTGGAGCCGCTCTTTGATGATGGGCATGCAAATGAGCCCGCCGCCGTGCTTGACCATGAAGTTGATGGCCTGGGGCGTCACCGCCTCGGCGGCCATCACCAGGTCGCCCTCATTCTCGCGGCCCTCATCGTCGACCACCACCACCATCTTCCCGTTGCGGATGTCCTCGATGGCCTCTTCTATTGTGTTGAATGCGCTCATAATCAGTCAATAAATCCGTGTTTTTCCAAAAAGTTCATGTCTAAGTCCTGTTTCCGTCTTTCGTCAGCCCCCAGGAATCGTTCGATGTACTTGGCGGTGATGTCACATTCGATGTTGATCCTGTCGCCGGCCTTTTTCCGGAGCAATGTCGTTTCTTGTCCGGTGTGGGGTATGACGGACACGCTGAAGGCGGTGTCGGTGACGTCGACCACCGTCAGGCTGATGCCGTCGAGGGCCACCGATCCTTTGGGGACGATGTAGCGGGTGACTTCCGGTGCGGTGGCGATGGTCACCCAGGTGGCGTTTTCCTCCATGCGGTAGGCGGTGATGGTGCCGATACCGTCCACGTGGCCCGACACCAGGTGGCCTCCAAGGCGGTCGCTGAGGCGCAGCGCGCGTTCCAGGTTGACCCCCGATCCCGGCACCAGGCTGCCCAGGTTGGTGCGCCGCATGGTCTCGGCCATCACGTCCACCTCAAAGCCGTTTTTGTCGAAGGCGGTGACGGTGAGGCACACCCCGTTGGTGTTGATGCTGTCGCCCACCTTCACATCTTCCAGCACGCGGTCAGCCGCGATGCCGAGGGTGGCTGACACCTTGCCCCTGCGCACCGACCGAATGGTCCCTATCTCTTCGATGATCCCTGTGAACATGTTATCGTCTTTTAATGTATGCTTCCACCAGGATGTCGTCGCCGATGCGGTCGACCCGGCGGAATTCCAGTTCCATGGCCTCATTTATTTTTTCGACCCCTTCGCCCTCCACGGGTGTGGGTGCCTCCCTGCCGCCCGCGATCCGGGGCGCGATGAACACCAGTATCTTGTCGACGATCCCGTCGCGCAGGGCGGCGTATGCCAGGGTGCCGCCCCCTTCGATGAGCACGCTGTCGATGCCCCGCTTCCCCAGTGCCCGGAGGAGGTAGGGGAGGTCCACCTGTCCCTGCCTGGCCGGGCAGACCATCGTGTCGGCGCCCTTGGCCCGCAGGGCGGCGATCCGGTCCTCGGTCGCTTCCATGGTCACGGCCACCAGGGTAGGCGCCTCCGAGGCATCCAGCACCTTCGCATGGGGCGGGGTGCTGGCGTAGCTGTCGACCACCACCCGCAGGGGATGGCTTTTGTGTTCCAGGTCCGACCGGTCGGTCAGCGCGGGGTCGTCGGCGATCACCGTGCCCACGCCCGTGAGGATGGCCATGTGACGGTTCCTCAGACGGTGCACCAGGGCCCGCGAGGCCTCCCCGCTGATCCAGCGGGAGTCACCCGACCGGGTGGCGATCTTGCCGTCGAGGGTCATGGCGGTTTTGAGGGTGCAGAAAGGCAGGCCGGTGGTGATGAACGTGGTGAAGAATTCGTTGGTACGGGCAATGTCCTCTTCCAGGATGCCGGTGGTCACTTCGATGCCGGCGGACTCGAGGGTTACGATGCCGTTGCCGGCCACGGCGGGATTGGGGTCGCGCATGCCCACCACCACACGGGAGATCCCCTCCCGGATGATCCGCTCGGTGCAGGGGGGCGTCTTGCCGTGGTGATTGCAGGGCTCGAGGGTGACGTAGAGTGTCGCCCCGGCCACATCGCCGCCGGCGGCCTCGATGGCGCCGACCTCGGCATGGGGCCCCCCGAAGAAGGCATGAAACCCTTCGCCGATCACGACACCGTCGCGTACCAGCACGGCCCCCACCAGCGGGTTGGGGTTCACACGGCCGCCCCCCCGGAGGGAGAGCGCATGGGCGCGTTGCATGTATTCGAGGTCGTGATGTCCGGACATAAAAAAACCCAAAGCATACACTTCGGGGCATATATATCCTGGACAA
>CAYLTG010000268.1:0-3519 GCA_964386225.1 uncultured Bacteroidales bacterium | reverse complement strand
CCCAGCTTTTTGTATTCGGGATAGTCGATGCCCAGGTACATGTCGAGGGCGATGATGAGGTTGTTGTTGTAATACTGGGTCCTGTATTCGTAATCGAAACCGGAGACATAGCTATAGACCACCGGCAGCTCCTGTCCGGGATAGTAATGCCTAAGGTGCCTGAACAGGCCCGAAAGCTCATCCTCCAGCCAGCCCAGGTCGTCGAACTTTTTCTGCACAGCGCTGTTGGTGGCGATGAGGAGCTCGTCGGTGACGAACCCGCGCATCCTGGCAATGGTCTCCGGGTCGTCCAGGTCACCGTCGAGGAAGAGAGGGAATTCGGGTTTGATGCGCTTGAGCTCCTCCTGTATATCCGCAGGGGCCAGGCTGAAGATGGTCCTGCCGTACCGCCTGATCTCCACATTTCCCACATCGATGTCGTCCACGTCCGCATGAAACCGGTCAACGGAAGAGGTACAGGCCGTAAGCAGCACGACAACGGCCAGCTGAACAACAATTTTCCAGGTGGTTTTTCTGCTTGACATGCGGGGTTCTATTCTTTTCTAAATTCCGTTTGAGGGATCACAACAATTTGAAGCCCACCGACAGCATGAAGACATGATTCTTGAAGGTACCCACGGACGGGTCATGGGCGCCGTCTGACAGGCTTCCCTCGTCGAACATGTCGTTCAGACCGAGCTCATACCGGAGGTCCGCTGTGAGGAACAGGAAGTCGACGCCGGCCCCGAACTGAAGGCCCCAGTTTATGTCGTTGTAAGCATCCTCGTATTTATCGGAAAGATCGGGTGGTGCAACCCCCTCGCTGCTTACTTCGAATTTCTTGTTCACCATGAACGAGGCAACGGGCCCGGCCTGCAGCCGGATATTGAATGCCGGGGGATCGATCACCTTGAACCCGACGAGCACGGGGACATCCACGGTGTTGAACGTGATATTCTGCCTCACTTCCCCCGTCTTTAGCGGGTCATTGATGTCCGTATAGGAATATTCGAGCTTGCCGGTCTTCGCTGTGAAGTAACCCTCCGGCTGAAGGTGCCACCTGTCCCCGATCCGGAGGAAGGCCCCGGCCTGCCAGCCCGCGCGGGCCGCATCCTTGATGGCATCCAGGTCGGTGGTCAGCTGGCTCATGGTGATGGCGCCCTTGACGCCGAAGTCGATCTGGCCCTGGCTGATGCCAAACAGCGACACCAGGATAGCAGTGATGAAGATCCGTTTCATATTCGTATTGATTGTTGCGTATTTGACAAAATTAGGAATTTAAGTGCCGGTCACATGCCCTAAACGAAATTAAGCGACAATCCTTGCATGAATTGACTATTTTTGTCAGTGTAAAACACTGCGCAGATGAGACGAATTCTTCTGATCTCCCTTATTTTCCTGCTTTTGACGGGCACCGGGATCTCCCAGGTGAAACCGTTCCGCTTCGGTGTGCGGGTGGCCCCCAGCCTCGACTGGTTGTCGCCCGACTCGAAGGATTACAAGAACGAAGCGACCCCGCTGGGCTTCTCCTGGGGGTTCATGGCCGACATCACCCTCACCGAGAATTATTTCATCCGGACGGGCTTCAGCCTCGACTACCTGAATGGGAAACTATCCTACCCGCACCAGGTGCTGGTGGATGAGGTCACCAACAGCTTCGCGACGGGCACCTTGTACAGGAAATACAACCTGCGCTACCTGGAGATACCCCTTGTCCTGAAAATGCGGACGAACAAGTTCGGCAGCACCGCCTTTTTCGGGGAGATCGGCTTCGGCGCCTCCATGAACCTGAAAGCAAAAGGCAAGGATGAATTCGAGCCGGATGACGGCAGCTCGCCCATGGAATCGGAAGGGGACATCAAGGACGAGATCAAGTTCTTCAAAGGGTCCATGATCGTCGGGGCCGGGCTGGAGTATTTCATCGATGAGTCCACCTCCATCGTCACCTCGGTCACCTTCAACAACGGGCTCACCAACATCCTGGACGGCAAGAACGACATCGACGCGTCGATCACGGAACGGGCCACCATGTATTATTTCCAGCTGAATATCGGCATCCTATTCTAAAACGGCACGAGGGACATGAAGATCGCACTGGCACAGCTGAACTACCACATCGGGAATTTCACAAGCAACGAGGGCAAGGTGATCGATGCCATCGGAAGGGCGAGGGATGCGGGCGCCGACCTGGTGGTCTTCGCCGAGCTGGCGGTGTCGGGCTATCCCCCCCGCGATTTTTTGGAGTTCGAGGACTTCATCGACCGTTGCCTGGCCAGCATCGAAAGGATCTCCGGCTACACCCACGGGATCGGCGTCATCATCGGCGGCCCCTCGCGCAACCCGGAGGTGAAGGGCAAGGACCTGTTCAACACGGCCTTCTTCCTGCACGGCGGGAAAATCGTTTCCAAACACTTCAAATCCCTGCTGCCCAATTACGATATCTTTGACGAATACCGTTACTTCGAACCGGGTCTCGAATTCCACACCATCGATTTCAAAGGGAAGAAGATCGCCCTGACCATCTGCGAGGACCTCTGGAACATCGGCGACGACCTGCTCTACCGCGGCAACCCCATGGATGAGCTGTTCAGGCAAGGGCCCGACCTGATAATCAACATCGCCGCCTCCCCCTTTCACTACGACCAGGCCCGCAGCCGCAAACAGGTCCTGAAGCAGAACGTGGCCAAATACCAGCTTCCGCTTTTCTACGTGAACCATGTGGGGGCGCAGACCGAGCTGATCTTCGACGGCGGCTCGCTGGTGCTCAACAGCCATGGCATCGTCGCCGACGAGATGGCCTACTTCCGGGAGGACCTGAAGGTTTACGACCTTAAACAGGTTGAGCGGCAGCAGTACGACAAAGAGCAGCCCGACCCGGGCAAGATCGCCCTCATCCACGATGCCCTGGTGCTGGGCATCAGGAACTACTTCGAAAAACTGGGTTTCTCACAGGCCATCCTGGGCCTTTCAGGAGGCATCGACTCGGCCGTGACCCTGGCCCTCGCCGCAGAAGCACTTGGTCCAGCGAATGTGCGCGCCATCCTCATGCCTTCCCGCTTCTCCTCCGACCACTCGGTGAAGGACGCTGAGGACCTGGCCGTCAACCTGGGGGTACCCTACGATACCATCCCCATCGAGGAGGCGTTCAACAGCTTTGAAGAACTGCTCAGCCCGCAATTCAAAGGGCTCCCCTTCAACATTGCCGAGGAGAACCTGCAGGCACGCGTAAGAGGGGTGATCCTGATGGCCCTTTCCAACAA
This sequence comes from uncultured Bacteroidales bacterium, assembly GCA_964386225.1. Classification (GTDB taxonomy): domain Bacteria; phylum Bacteroidota; class Bacteroidia; order Bacteroidales; family JAADJA01; genus JAADJA01. The sequence goes on along the minus strand of CAYLTG010000268.1, from coordinate 280 downwards.
ATTCGGCTATATCCTGCTCAACACCTCCAACAAAAGCGAGGCGGCGGTGGGCTACGGCACCCTTTACGGTGACATGAACGGGGGCCTGGCCGTGCTGGGCGACGTCTACAAAACGGAGGTCTTCGACATTGCCCGCTTCATCAACCGCAACGGCACCGTCATCCCCGGGAACACCATCACCAAGCCGCCCTCCGCCGAGCTGCGGCCCGACCAGAAAGATTCCGACTCCCTGCCACCCTACGAGGTGCTGGACCGGATCCTGTACCATTACATCGAAAAA
>CAYLTG010000267.1:0-3521 GCA_964386225.1 uncultured Bacteroidales bacterium | reverse complement strand
TTCTAATGTCCCGAATGCTTCAGGCTCTCCTGCAGCAGCGGATGGTTCTCCGGGATCAGCGAGGCGTTGCTCAGGGTCCGCATGAAGATATAGGCGAACAACCCTGCGAAGCCGAGGAACGTCCCCACCTCGACGAAGCCGATCCGGAACACGCCCGTGGTGCCGGGCATGATCTGCTCGTACAGGTCGGTATATTGTCCGACCACGGTGCAGAGGATCACGAATGCCAGGATGAACTTCTTGCGCGCGAAGTAGTTGGGGAGCAGGATCATGAACGGCACAAGCCAGTTCAGCGCCAGGTTGACGTAGAAGTTCACCTTCCAGGGGCCCTCCATCCGTTCCACGTAGTAGGTAGTCTCTTCCGGGATATTGGCATACCAGATCAGCAGGTACTGGGAGAACCAGAAATAGGCCCAGATGATGGAGAGGATGAAGACATACTTGGAGAAATCACCCCAGTGGGCATTGTTGATGAAGGAGAAATAACCGTAGCTGTGCATGATCAGCACGATGAGCACGATGATGTTCGAGCCGTGGAAAAATGCGGCGACAAAGTTCTTGAGGGAATAGATGGTGCTGTACCAGGTAGGCTCCAGCGTCATGAGCCAGTCGAAGGTGGCGAGTGAAAAGGTCAGCGCCAGGGTGAAGATGTATACTTTGGAATAGAATTCGCTTTTCTCGAAATAGACCAGTCCCCCTTCCATGTCCTCCTTGAGCGAAAACTTCCTGAGCAGCCGGGTCATCACGATCCACACGGCGAAGTAGAGCACCAGCCTGACAATGAAGAAGGTCTCATTCAGGTAACCCGATTTGTGGTGGATGAGGTGGAGCTGGTGCGAGTCGAAGTTATGTGCCTCAGGCTCGACCCACGAGTAAAGGACCCTGACGCCGAAGATCAGGATGATCATGAAAATGGCGGCGATGGGGATGTATGCACTCATGGATTCGGGGATCCGTTTGAAGGCCGACGACCATCCCGACTGGGTGATGTATTGCAGGGCGAGGAAGAAGGAGGCGCCGATGGCGAGCTGCAGGAAATAATAGTTGTTGAGCAGCAGGTTCGCCCAGCCACGCATCCCGTCCTGGGCAAACGCGAGCGCCATGGCGATGATCCCGATCAACATCAGGCCGTATGTGAGAAACCTCAGGTTACGCGTGAATGTGAATTGTTTTTCCATGGGTTGTTTTTTCTTTTCAATTGCTAACAGTTGACCTCTATTGTTCCGTTGAAAAACCGTTCTTGACATAGGAGACGATCTTCCACCTGTCATCCGGCTTGATGAGAGATCCGTGAGGACCCATCAGTCCCGAAATGGACCCCCGGGTGATCACATGAAAGACCTCCCCGTCGGGTTTGTTCTGGACATAATCGCCGGCCAGGCTGGTGGGCTGCACTGGGAACAGCTTGCTCGTCACCAGGTGCCCGTTGCCTGCCCCCTTGTCGCCGTGGCACATGATGCAGTAGATCTCGTACAGCGCCTTGCCACGCTCGAGGTTGGCCGTATTGACCTCCACCGGGTTCACCAGCTCCAGGCCCGCACGCTGCTGCTCTTCGAACGAGCGGCCGGCGTACTGGTAAGGGATCATGCCGCGGGGCACGGTACCCTCCACCGGCAGCAGCATGGTCACCGAGTCGGAGTAGTTGGGACTGGAACCATAGGTCTCAAAGGCATGGGAATAGGCCATGTCGGGAAAATATGCATAACCGGTGGTATTGTGGTCGCGCTTGCAGGCGACGGCCCCCGCCACCAATACTGCCAGCAGGATCGGCTTCAACGGCTTGATGTTTTTCATGATCTTCATGTTGATGCTGTTGTCTCTGATTTAAACTACTATTTTTCAGTTACTTCGATGGCACCACCCTGTTTCAGGAGTTGGTTCACCGCCTCGGCATCGAGGTTGTCCGATCGTTCGATCACAATGAAGTACCTGTCATCGGTCATGCCCTCGTATTCATAGGCAGGCACCGCGCCGGGGCCCTTCTTTTCCCGGAGGAAGAAGGTGACGATGGTGGCGGCGATGGTGATGTTGATCACCATCACGAAGATGACGATGACGAACGACAGCGTGTTCTGTGGTTTGCCGCCGAATACCAGCGGATAGTTCACCACCGAGGTCCAGTATAGGAAGCCGAAGGTCGCCAGCAGGCCGATCACACCGTAAATATAAGCGGCTATGGGGATCCGTGTCTTCAGCTTCAGCACATGGAAGATCTCTTCGATGGGATAGGGTGACACCACGTCCTTGATGGCGATGCCCTTGTCGCTTATTGCCCGCGTGGCGGCGATCAGCTTGTCCTCGTCGTCGAAAACGCCGAATATGTTCGTATTACTCATGGTCCTTGTTGTTTGTGATGATACTGGTTCCTTTCAAAATCATTTTAAGCTCGCTCATGGCCATCATCGGGATGTACCGGATGAAGAGCAGCACGCCGATGCCGAAAAGCCCGAGGGTACCGGCAAATACCCCGATCTCCACGATCGAAGGGGTATATCCTGCCCAATTGGCCGGCAGGTAGTCCTTGGAGAGGGAGGTGACGACGATCACGTAGCGCTCGAACCACATCCCGATATTGATGATGATGGAGATGATGAACACCATGGTCAGGTTCTTCCGCACCTTCTTGAACCAGAAGAGCTGCGGGATGATGGCGTTACAGGTCACCATGGTCCAGAAAGCTTTCTGGTGGTCGCCCTGGATCCGGTTGTGGAAGAAGGTATAGATCTCACCCTCCATGCCCGAGTACCATGCGATGAAGATCTCGGTGGCATAGGCCGTACCCATGATGAGGGAGATGAACGTGAGGATCCGGCCGATGGCGTCGAGGTGGCCACGGGTGACGAAATCCTGGAACTTGAACGCCTTGCGGATGATGATCATCAGGGTGAGCACCATGGCGAAGCCCGAGAAGATGGCCCCGACCACGAAATAAGGCGGGAACACCGTGGTATGCCAGCCGGCCATGACGGAGGTGGCAAAGTCCATGGAGACGATGGAGTGCACGGCAATGACCAGGGGGGCCGCCAGCCCGCCGATGATCATGGCGGCGGTCTCGAACCTCAGCCAGGAGCGGGCGGTGCCGACCCAGCCAAAGGACATGAACCCGTAAATGGCCTTCTTGATCTTGGATTTGGCCCGGTCACGGACGGTGGCCAGGTCGGGGATCATGCCAATGTACCAGAAGGTGGCCGAGGCCATGAGGTAGGTGCTGATGGCCACCACGTCCCAGAACAGCGGCGAGTTGAAGTTCACCCAGAGAGGCCCGCGGGAGTTCGGGTACGGGAAAATGAAGAAGCCCATCCAGAGCCGGCCCATGTGCAGCAGCGGGAACATGCCGGCACACAATACGGCCACCACGGTCATGGCCTCCGCGGCCCGGTTGATGGAGGTCCGCCACTTCTGCCGCAGGATCAGCAGAAAGATGGAGAACGCGGTCCCGGCATGGCCGATACCGATCCACCACACAAAGTTGATGATGCCCCAGCCCCAGCCGATGGAATTGTTCACACCCCAGGTGCCGA